>DATMIZ010000107.1:0-51033 GCA_035554055.1 Baekduia sp.
GGCACGATCGGCAGATCGGCCATCCGCCACTTCTTGAACTTGTCGTCGTACTCGTCGGGCTCGGCGAGCTGGACAAGGTGCCCGACCGCCCAGGTGATGATGTGCGACTCGCTCTCAAGCCACCGCTCGGTCTTCTCGCCCGCGCCGGAGTGTTTTTGGAACGGCCCAGGCAGAACGCGAGCGAGATCCTTGCCCACGGACGGCTTCTCTGCGATGACGAGTGTCTTGCCCATTGGCCGCGGAGCGTAGCGGCCGTCCGGCGAAAGCGGTTACCTTCCACGTCCCGATGTCCGCTTCCGCTCGATCAACGCCGCAACGGCGACCAGGCGGAGAAGGGCCTACTCGGCGGCAGGTGACGATCCGGCGAGCGGTCGCCATCGGTGCCCTTCTGACCGCCGTGGCGGTATTCGCACTGATCGTCGCGAATGGCCTGAAAACGGAGCCCGGATCCACGACGGTACGCAGCTACGCCGATGCGTGGGCCAAGGGTGACACGAAGCTGATGTACAAGCAGCTATCGCCCGAAAGCCAGGCCAAGTACCCGTATAAGACCTTCTCACGGCTGATCCGCCGCGCTCGCAACATCGCGACTGTCAAGGCGATCACGATCGAGCGCGTACGCGAGGTCGGCGAATCGGAGTGGGAGATCGATACGAAAATCGCCACGCGCGCTTTCGGGTCGATCGTCAAGCCGCTGCGGCTCCCGGTCTCCGGGAGCGGCGAGAACGCGCTCATCAAGTGGGACCGGCAGTTCGTGTTCCCGGGGATCACGGCGGGCGCCAAACTGACGCGCACCACCGAGCTGCCAGACCGTGGAGACCTGTTGGCGCGTGGCGGCGAAGTGCTGGCGCAGGGCGACGACCGCAGCTCGCCGATCCCGGAGGTGGCGGTGGAGGTCCGCGGGTCGCTGGCCCCGATCCCCCAGGAGCGACGCGCTTACTACTACGCGCGCGGCTATCCGGCCGATGCTCAGGTGGGAGCGACTGGCCTCGAACGAATTCTGGAATCGCGGCTCGCCGGTACGCCCGGAGGCACCTTGAAAGCAGGTGCCCAGGTCATCGCTTCGAGCCAACCGCGCCGCACCGCCGCAGTGCGCACGACCGTCGATGTCGACGTGCAGCGCGCCGCGATCGCGGCACTCGCGGGCCGGCTCGGCGGAGTCGTCGCGATCCGCCCGCGTACCGGCGAGATCGTCGCATTCTCCGGGATCGCGTTCTCGGGGCTCCAACCCCCCGGATCGACCTTCAAGATCATCACGCTCGCCGCCGCGCTGCAGGCAAAGGTCGCAAAGCCCAGCGACAGCTTCCCCGAGGTCGCTTCGGTGCAGCTCTCCGGGGTGGAGTTCCAGAACGCCGATCAAGAAGTGTGCGGCGGCACGCTGACGCGGGCCTTCGCGAAGTCCTGCAACTCGGTCTTCGGACCGCTGGGCGCCGAGGTCGGCGGAAAACGGCTCGTCGAGATGGCCGATCGGTTCGGCTTTGACGCCAAGCCTGACATCCTCGGCGCCGCCACGAGCGTGATGCCAAGCGAGGGCCAGCTGGGCGATGACCTCGCTGTCGGTTCAGCCGCCATCGGCCAGAACACAGTGCAGGCGACGAGCCTGCAGATGGCGCTTGTGGCGGCGACGATCGCGCTGGACGGTCGTCGACCCAGGTTGACGCTGGACAACGCCGCGGTCAACGGACGGGCTCCCACGACACCGGTGGTGAGCCCGAAGGTCGCTGCCGAGATCGAGCGGATGATGCTCGCCACCGTCCGCACCGGCACGGGCAGCAATGCGGCGATCGACGGTGTGAAGGTCGCCGGCAAGACCGGCACCGCCGAGCTCAAGGAGACGCAGATCGAGTGCGATCCCGACAAGCCGCCGGTCGACGACACCGCCACCACGACCACGACCACAAACACGACGGCGACAACCACGACCCCGAGCGCGACCGAGAATCCCGAGGACCGGCCTTGCCCCAAGCCGACCGCCAAGGACACGACCGCGTGGTTCACCGCCTATGCCCCGGCCGGCAACCCAGAGATTGCAGTGGCCGTCGTCCTACCCGCGAGCGGTCAGGGGCGCGACACCGCCGCGCCCGCGGCGAAGACGGTCATCGAAGCCGCGCTTGCGCGCTTCGGGAACTAGACGTCGAGGTCGACGACTGCGTCTCCGGAGCCGTCCGGAGCTTCGATGTGCAGTTCGAGCGGACGACGCGCGAACGTGTCCGTCGGGATCTTGAAGAGGAGCACGGCGCCGGCCGTCGTCGAACCGCCAGCAGTGGTGTTCTGCTCGGGGAACGTGGCCTCGGGCCCTAGCTCCGTCTCGTGCCAGGCGTGCGGGTTTGCGTCTGCCGGCACCGACAACGGCGTGAACTCGCTACCGGTCGTGTCTTCGATGCGAAAGCTCGAAGCGGTGCGATGCGACTCGGTCTTGCTGTCGTTGTGCGCGCGGACGAATACAGCGAACCAGTCGGAGTTGGCCGGTATCTGCGCCTGGGCCGCAGGAATGCCGTAGAGGTACTGGCGGTCTTCGGCGTCCGCGGGGTTCAGCACGCGTGAGATCTCGACCTGATACTTGACGTCGGCGACCGTCAGGTAGACGCCTTCGGTCTCACCGAACTTGACGTCGTCCTCTTCGCCGCAGCCGGCCACTCCCGCGAGGGCTACGACCAGGACTGTTGCTGTCAGGAATCGGCGGAACATGCGGTGGCGGAGTCTAATCAAGCGCTTCGCTGCGTGATCGCTCATCAAAAGCGGTACTGGGAAGCCGGCTTGCGCGCGCCGCCTGCAACCGTCGCGCGCTTGCCGCGAGCACGATCCTCCTCGAGGATCAGACGGAGCCGTCGCAGGGCCTTCGCGTTCTGGCGCTTGAGGTAGAAACTCGCACCGAACGACTCGAGGAAGCGGTCGGTCAGCTTCGCCGGCAACGACTCGAATGTGAAGCGCACGCGCGTGTGGTGCTTGGAGAGCGACTCGAGCTCGTAGATGCCGATCGTGCGGTTGCGATTGAACTTGCCGCCGCGGCCGCGCTCGACGATCCGCGTGGGTGCGGTCATCTCGGTGAGCGTCGCGTCGCCCCAGGGGAAGCGGTTGCCCGGCGCCTTCAGGCGAAAGCGCGCGCCCGCGCCCAGTCCGTAGGAGTCCTCACGGGTGAGGTGCCAATCCTTGAGGTAGTGATCGGTGAACTCAGCGTGATTTGCGATGTCGGCGAGATATTCGAAGATCTCCTCGCGCGGCCTTCCGATCGTCACTTCGACTGTTACTGGTTGCACGCGGCCGGAGTTTACGCAGGCCGGCGCAGACGCCGACGCGTGAGCGCTACGCCGGCGTCCCGCCGTGCCGCGCGCGAGGCGCGACGGCATGCAGCGGACCGCGGCGCCGGCCAGGGGTGAGTCACATTCACCCGACATACCGCCGTCAAGATGCCCCACCCCAGCGGGACGATGGCGACTAGGCCCGCGGACGAACGTGAACGCCCGATCAGCCGAACGTGAACGCCCGATCAGCCGAAGGTGAACTCTCGATCAGCCGACCCGTGAGCGCCCGGTCAGCGGAAGCTGGCGCCCTCGGCGGCAAAATCGACGCGCCGGACCGCGGCCCAGCCGCGCGTGGCGTGCGCCAGCCGTGCTTCGGCCTCTGCGGCCGCGTCGGACTCGCACCACATGAGCACGCTGGGGCCAGCGCCGGAAACGGTCGCCCCGAGCGCACCGAAGCTGCGTGCCTGCTCGACGAGCTCAGCGGTACGCGGATAAAGCGCCGCGCGCGGCGGCTGGTGCAGGCGATCGCCGAGCGATGTCGCGAGCAGTTCGAGGTCGCCGCGTTCGATCGCCAGCGCGAGCGCGGCCGCGTTGGCGAGGTTGTGGACCGCGTCCGCCATCGGCACCGTCGCCGGCAACGCCGCGCGCGCCTGCTCGGTGACCACCGCGTCATGGGGAATCACGAGCACCGCGCCGAGCCCACCCGGGACGGTGAGCTGGACGACACCATCGTCGGTGCAGATCACAAAGCCACCGTGCAGCGCGGCTGCGGCGTTGTCTGGGTGCCCCTCGATCTCGGTCGCCAGCGCGAGCAGATCGTGATCGCCACCGGTGAACTGTGCCGCCGCCATCAGCCCGGCCACGACGGCCGCCGCGCTTGACCCAAGCCCACCCGAGAGCGGGATCTGCGACTCGATCCGGAACTCGTACTGCGCGGGATCTGCGATCGCACCGAACGCGCGTGCGACCAGGTTCGTCGCGTCCTTTGCGACGTCGAGCTCCGTCACGACTGCGAACGACCCGGTCCGGACCACCTCGACGTCGAGATTCAGGCTCAGTGCGGCCGCAAACGAATCGAAGCCCGGGCCGAGATTGGCCGAGGACGCCGGCACACGAACCGCGACCGCCTCGTCCATCTAGCCGAGCACCGCCTTCTCGACCGCCTTCGCCGTCGGCTCACACGGCACCACGGACCCGGCGCTCATCAGCGCTGTCTGCGGATCCTTCAGGCCATGGCCGGTGAGCACGCACGCCACTCGCTCGGCGTCGCCGACGCCGTGCTTGAGCAGACCGGCCACCGACGCCGCGCTCGCCGGCTCGCAGAACACACCCTCCTGGGACGCGAGCAGTCTGTAGGCGTCGAGGATCTCCTCGTCGGTCACGGCCTCGACGCGCCCGCGCGAATCCTTCATCGCCGTCACGGCCTCCTCCCAGCGCGCCGGATTGCCGATCCGGATCGCGCTCGCGACCGTCTCGGGGTTCTGCACGCGCTTTCCAGAAACGAGCGGCGCCGCGCCGGCCGCCTGGAAGCCATGCATCTCCGGCGCCTGGCCGGACTGCTGGAAGCCGCGCCAGTAAGCGGTGATGTTGCCGGCGTTGCCGACGGGGATGCAGAGCGCATCCAGCGGGCGCTCGCCGAGCTGCTCGACGATCTCAAACGCGGAAGTCTTCTGACCTTCGATGCGCAGCTCGTTGACGGAGTTGACGAGCGCGATCGGCTTGCGGTCGCAGAGGTCGCGGACGAGCTCCAGCGCCTCGTCGAAGTTCCCACGCAGTGCGATCACCCGCGCCCCGTGCATCAGCGCCTGCGCGAGCTTGCCGGTCGCGATCTTGCCCTCGGGCACCAGCACCGCCCCGTTGAGCCCGGCGCGCGCCGCGTACGCGGCGAGCGACGCCGCGGTGTTCCCGGTCGAGGCGCAGATCACGGCCTCCGCGCCTTCACGCATCGCCCCGGACACGGCACAGGTCATGCCGCGATCCTTGAACGAACCGGTCGGGTTGGCGCCCTCGATCTTCAAAAAGACCTGCTTGCCGAGGCGCTTGGAGAGATACGGCGCTTCGATCAGCGGCGTCGAACCTTCGCCCAGCGTCACCACAGGATCGCCTTCGTCGAACGGGAGCCGGTCGCGATAGCGCTCGATCAACCCGGGCATCACTCGAACTCCTCAGAGATCACGCGGATCGCGCGCGGACGCGCGTGCACGCAGTCCAGGCTCGCGATCATCTCGACGGCCGCGAAGAGCTGCGACTCGAGCACCGGATGCAGGACCATCGTCAGCCGCGCCTGATCGTCCATGCCGCGCTGCACCACGGACCGCACGCTGATCTTCTGCAGACCGAGCACCTGCGCCACCTGCGCCAGCACGCCGGGCGCGTCTGTGACTTGGATGTACAGGTAGAACGAGGAGACGTGATCTTCGACGATCGGCAGCGGATCCAGCGGCTCCGGCGTCGACACCGGCGGGATCATCGCGCTGATCACGTCGCCGAGCACCGCGCTGGCGGTCTGGCGGCCGCCGGCGCCCGGCCCAGAGAGCGTGATCTCCGTGATCGCCGCCGACTCGATCGTCACGGCGTTGAACGAGCCGTTCACCGACGCGAGCGGATGACCGCCGAACAGGAACGCCGGGTGCACACGCACGTTGAGCGAATCGCCGACGCGTTCGGCGGTGCCGATCAACTTCAGCGACAGGCCGAGCTCGCGGGCGTAGTTGACGTCGTCGGCGGTCAGCTCCTCGATGCCTTCGTAGGAGACCTGGTCGAGCCTCACAGGCGTGCCGAACGCCAGCCGCGCGATGATCGCCATCTTCGCTGCCGCATCCCTGCCGGTGACGTCGTCTGTGGGGTCCGCCTCCGCGTAGCCGAGGCGCTGTGCCTCGGCCAGCGCCTGCTCATACGAGGAGCCGTCTTCGGCCATGCGGCTGAGGATGAAGTTGGTCGTGCCGTTGACGATCCCGTGGATGCGGTCGACCTGGGCGCCCGCGAGGGACTCCTGGAGCACGCGCACGATCGGCACGACGCCGCCGACCGCCGCCTCGAATCGCAGCTGGATGTTGTGCTCGCGCGCGGCGGCCCACAGCTCTTCGCCGTGCTCGGAGAGCAGCTTCTTGTTGCCGGTCACCACGTGCTTGCCGGCGCGCATCGCGCGCAGCACGTAGTCACGGGCGGGCTCGATCCCGCCGATCAGCTCGACGACCAGGTCGCTGGAACGCATGATCTCGTCGAAGTCGCCCCTGGTGGTGGTCAGGACGCCGCAGATCTCGGGCCGGAAGCCCGTGATCCGCGCGATCGAATCGGCGCGTTGGGAGAGCAGCTCCTCGAACGCGGCACCGACCGTGCCGTTGCCGAGAAGCCCGATCTTGAAGGGTTTGCCGCGGTCGCTCTCAGACATCTCGATCCCAAAGGTCGTCGTAGTTCTCACGCCTCACCATCAGCCGCGCGTCGCCACCTGAGGCGAACACGATCGGCGGGCGGGGCTGTCCGTTGTAGTTCGAAGCCATCGCGTAGCCGTACGCACCTGTCGCCGGCGTCGCCACGATGTCGCCCACGCGCGGGTCGTCGAGGTCGGCGTCCTGCACGATCAGGTCGCCGGACTCGCAGTGCTTGCCGGCGAGGTTGCAGACGACGCCACCGCCCGGGCGCCCGACGACATGCGCCTCATAACGCGCCCCGTAGAGCATCGGTCGCAGGTTGTCCGACATCCCGCCGTCGACAGCCACCCAGGTGTCGACGTTGCGCTTGACGGACTGCACCTCGTAGAGCGTGACGCACGCGTTCGCGACCAGCGCGCGGCCCGGCTCGTCCGCGATCCGGTGGCCGGGGCCCGCCAGCTGCTCGACGGCCGCGACCTTCGCGGCGACGTAGTCGGCGATCGCCGGCGGCCGCTGATCGGTCGTGTAGGCGACGCCCAAGCCGCCACCGAGGTTGAACGTGTGGAATTCGCCGAGCTCGACGAGCCGCGCGACCATCTCGGCGAACGGCGAGACATCGAGCAGCTGGGAGCCGATATGGCAGTGCAGGCCGTCGAGGTCGAAGCGATCGTCGGATCGCAAACGTTCGATCGCGCGCGGAGCGTCCTGCAGCGAGAAGCCGAACTTCGTGTTCGGGCCACCGGTCGAGATCTTCGGATGGGTGTCGGGCGAGATACCCGGGGCGACGCGAATCATCACGCGGCGCGCGGCGCTCGGATCGAGCATCTCGGTGAGCCGGTCGAGCTCGTCGAAGTTGTCGATCACGATGTCGCCGACGCCGGCATGCAGCGCCTCGGCGAGCTCGTGCTTGGATTTCGCGTTGCCGTGCAGATGGATCCGCCCGGCATCGAAGCCCGCGCGCAGCGCCAGCGCCAGCTCACCGCCCGAAGCGACGTCACAGGCGAGCCCGAGCCCCTGCATCAGGCTCAGGACCGGCGTGACCGGACAGGCCTTCGACGCGAAGTGGATCTCGTGTTCCGCGCCGCTCGCGGCAAAGGCCGTCTTGAATTCGTTGGCGCGCGACGTGATGTCGTCGGGCGCAAATATGTACGCGGGCGTGCCGAATTCGCGCGCCAGCTCGAGCGCGTCACAGCCGCCGACCTGCAGCACACCGCGCTCGTCCAGCGACGAACCGCGGGGCCAGACATGCGAGAGCGTCGTGGTGGCAGCCATGGAGTGGCTGATCATGCCACCTGCGGCGCCGTTTTCAGCAGCGGCCCGCGCCGCGCCGCGAGCGCGATCCAGATCGCCCCGCCGGCGACCATCGCCAGCGACTGAAACTGTGCGGTGCCGAGACCGAGCGCAACGTCCGGGTTACGGCGCAGGAACTCGACGAGGAAGCGCTCGATTCCGGCGCCGATGAGGTACAGCGCGAACAGGATCCCCGGCCGGTAGCGGTCGCGCAGCTGCCAGAGCCCCCAGGCCAGAAGCCCCATGGTGAACGTCTCGTAGATCGGTGTCGGGTGCACGGTCTCGCCGGGCGCGGTCGCCACCTTGCCGTCCGGATAGCCCATCGCCCACGGTCCGTCCCACGCCTTGCCGTAGTCACCGTCGCCGGAGAGCTGGCAGCCGATGCGCCCGATCGCATAACCCATCGCGAGTGGCACTGCGCAGAGATCCGCAAGGCCCATCCTCAGGCCGCCGGGGGCAAACCAACCGCGCCACCACGACCACGCGAGCACCGCGATCGCGCCGCCGATGGCGCCGCCGTACCAGGTCAGTCCCGCGCCGGAGACGATCGAACCGATGAGATCGTCTTTGGCTTCGCTCCAGTTGTCGAGCACCCAGTAGCCGCGTGCGCCGATGAGCCCACCGATGAGCGCCGCGCCGACGATCTGGGTCGCGTGATCGGCGGGATGGCCGAGCTCCTTCAGGCGCCGGTCGATGATCGCGCCCGCGGCGAGGAATCCGAGCGCGAAGCAGATCCCGAAGGTCTGCAGCGTAAGCCCGAAGAGATGGATCTCCGGCAGCACGCGGGAGAGACTAGAGGTAGTTGAGCGGCTGCACGGGCACGCCGTTGATGCGCGCCTCGAAATGCAGGTGGGGGCCGAAGGTGTGGCCGGTCATCCCGACGTAGCCGATGACCTGGTTCTTGCGGACCGTCTGGCCGCTGGAGACCGCAAAACTCGCCTGGTGCGCGTAACACGAGGTCAGCGTCGCCGTGTGCTGCAGGCAGGTGTAGTTGCCGTAGCCGCCTGACGCACCTGTGCCCTGCAGTAGAACGACACGGCCATTGGCGACGGCGCGAATCGGAGTGCCGACCGGCACCGCGATGTCGATCCCGGCGTGGATGTGCCCGGGGCGCTGCTCGCCGAACGCGCCGGTGATCGGTCCGTTCACCGGCCAGTCCCAGGGGCCGTTGCCGCCCTTTACGGCCTGCGCGGGCAGGTTCTGCAGATTGCCGGTCGCCTGCGCGTTGGCGGCCTGGAGCTTGTCGAGGTCCTCCTCGATGTCGTGGCGGTCCTCCTTGACCCTGCTCAGCAGGCGGGTTTTTGCAGCGCGCGCCTCGCGCATCGGCCGCTGTTGGTCGACCAGCTCGGTGCGCACCTTGGCGACCGCGTCGCGCTGCTCGAGCACACGTGCCGTGACCTTCTGCTGCCGCGTTTCGAGCGTGCCCAGCTCCGCGGCCGTCGTCTCAGCGTCCTTCTTGGCGTTGCGGACGCGGCTGATGATGCGTTGGTCCTGGGCTTCGATCCGGCGCAGGAACTCGGCCTGCTCGAGGATGTCCGAGAAGTCACTTGAGTTGAGCACCACGGAAACCAGATCGGGCGGCTCTGACTGGTAGAGCTCTTTCAAGCGCGCCTCGAGCGTCTCGCGGCCAGCGGCGAGCCGTACACGCAGACTCGCGAGCCGGCGCCGCTCCGTGCGAAGGTCGGCCCGGATCTGCTCAAGCTCGGCGCGTTTGGAATCGAGATCACGCTGGATCGTGTCCTGCTTGGCGCGCAGGACGTTGACCTTGCTCTGGATCTTGTTGATGCGCGCCGAGTACTTCTTGACCGTCGTCGAGAGCACCTGCTCCTTGCCCTTTGTGGCGGTGAGCTGTTGCTGCTTCTTGGAAATCTTTTGTTGGAGCGTGGCCGCTGAGCCCTGGGGCGCACCGCTCGAGACGAGCGGCAGTGATGCCCACAGGAGTAGTGGAAGGACCACGCCCGCGATTAGGAGTCGCAGGCGCATCTGTGTCTGATTTTAGTCGCTTGCTCGGTCTACGGGTCGGCTTGGGGGATCTGTTTCAGATCGGTGGTAGGCGGCCTGATCGGCCGTTCTATCCTCTTTCGCCATGGGCACCCCTAGATCCTTTGGCCGTGACACAGGACTTCAAGTCCGAATGCTGGTCGTGATCGTCGGCTTGGGGCTGGTGTACGCAGTGCTGATCGGCGCGCTGCTGCTGGCCGGCGCTCAGGGCATAACGATCCTCGCGATCGGCGGCGGCCTGGCGTTGTTTCAGTTCTTCGCTTCGGAGAAGCTCGCGCTGCGCGCGATGGGCGCCCGTGAGGTGACCGCGGAGGAGGCTCCCGAACTGCACGCGATGATCGCGCGCCTCGCTACGACTGCCGGCATCCCGATGCCGAAGGTCGCGGTCGCCGCGACGCCGATGCCGAACGCCTTTGCGATGGGTCGCTCCAAGAGCAAGTCCGTCGTCTGCGCGACGACGGGCATCATGGAGACGCTGACGGCCGAGGAACTCGAAGGCGTGATGGCGCACGAGGTGACCCACATCGTCAACCGCGACGTGATGACGATGACGCTCGCCGGCTTCTTCGCCTCGATCGCGTCGATGATCGTGCAGTTCGGCCTGTTCTTCGGCGGAGGCTTCGGTGGCGGCGGTGGCGACAGCGAGGACAACTCGAGCATGCTCGGCGGCCTTGCGCTCGTCGCGATCGGCGCCGTCGTGTGGATCGTCTCGTTCTTCCTGATGATGGCGCTGTCGCGCTACCGCGAATTCGCCGCCGATCGTGGCGCCGCGGAGATCACCGGCCGGCCGATGGCCCTGGCCTCCGCCCTGCAGAAGATCGCAGGCGGCAACGCGCACGTCCCGCGCGGCGCGCCGGCGCACAGCGAGATGAACGCCTTCTACATCTTCCCGGCAGGCGCCAAGCAGTCGCTCTTCAGCCTCTTCTCGACGCACCCGCCGATGGAGAAGCGCATCGCCGCACTGACGAAGCTCGACAACGAGCTGCGCGGGACGAGCGCGATCTTCAACGCCTAGGCGCTGCCCCAGACTCGGTCGGCCACGCGGCCGATCAGCTCCAGCTTGCGCCACTGGACGTCCTCGGCAGAAACGAGGTGATCGGCGAAGCCGGAGGCGAACCCGCACTGGGGACTGATCGCGAGCTGGCTGACATCGAGGTGCTTCGAGGCCTCGTCGATCCGCTCTAGGATCTCGTCCTCGCTTTCGAGCTCTGGCGTCTTCGTGCTGACGACGCCCATGGCCAGGATGCGGTCCTTGGGCACGTGCTTGATTGGCTCATATCCGCCCTCGCGATTGACGTCTTCCCACTCCAGCAGGAAGCGGTCGTGCGGCAGCTCGTTGAACATCCGCTCGGCGATCGGCGCGAGCGAGCCGTCCCAGAACCCGCCTGGGATGTTGCCGCGGCACAGATGCAGCGCGGTGGTGACGCCGTCGGGGATGTCCGCCGTGACGGCCGCGTCGAACTCGAGGGCCTTGTCGAGCAGCCTGTCGGCTTGATCGCCGACCGACTCGATCAGGCTGCTGCCCAGCGGTGTTTGTGTCGCCACCAGCGCCGGATAGACCGGGAAGTCGAACTGGATCCAACGCGCTCCGGCGGCGATCGCGTCGGCGACGATCTCCTTGGTCACCCGGGTGACGTCCTCGACGAACTCGAACTTGTCCTTGTATGCGGAGCTTTCGATGTGGGAGAAGTCCGTGAAGTAGTACGAGGGCGTGGGGATCGTGATCTTGAAGGGGAAGTCCGTGATCGCCCGCATGAACGTGGCTTCCTCAGCCGCCGGGCTGGCCGCCTTGGTGATCCGGTCCTTGATGACAGGGTCGCTCAGCATCGTGCCGTCACCCATCGGGAGCCGCTGCTCGGCCGCGACCACGCCGGCGATGCCGTCGTAGAACGAACTCATGAAGATCGTGCGCCGCTGTTCGCCGTCCGTCACGACGTCCAACCCGGCGTCGATTTGGCGCTGCACCTGATCGACGATCGCGGCGTCGGCCAGCGCGTTGAGCTCAGCGACCTCAAGCGGTCGGTCGTCGATGATGAGCGACCGCCACGCAGTGGTCTCGTCCTCGTACATGCGATTGATGTGATCGGTGATCGCGCTGCTGCGGATCAAGCTCCCGATTGACTCCGCCCGTGCCGGAGACCTCGGTGTGCGTGACGTTTTGATGATGGTCATAGCGTCGAGCCTTTCGGGGACGTGGTACTGGGATTCATAGCGCCGAGGCGCCCGAATCAGAAGCCGACAGGGTGGCGGGCTCTGAAGCCCTTGGTCTTCCGCATCAGCGGGCGCCAGCGGGGACCTTTGAGGCCGTTCGGGTCTGACGCGGCGCTGGTGTCGAGCCGCAGCCCGGCAGCGATCAGGAAGGCGTGGCTCGGGTTCGTGTAGACGGTGAACCAGGTGCCCTTGCCGCGCTCGCCCCACTTCATGAAGGAGCGCGAGTCGAGCGGCGTCTTCAGCAGGTTTGCCTGGGCGCCGTTCAGTGCCCAGGACACGGTGCTCGAGCAGTCATAGCCAGAGGCGACGCGGAAGTCCTTATGACCGCCGCCGTACTTGTACGGCTTGCCGATGATCTGGTTCGCGGCCCAGATCGCGTTCTGGACCTGTGGCGGAGCCATCTGCGGCGGTGAGGCGAGACCCGCCTGTGGGCCGGTCGTGATGACCTGGGCGACGAAGCCGGGGACGACGGGCGTCGGCTGAACCACCGGGTTTGAAGGCACGATCGCAAGTCCGCCGGTCCCGTCCTGCGCGACCGCCGTCGGCACGACAACCGCGAAAGCGGCAAAGGCCAAAGCTGTGACGTTCCGGAGGGCTCGTGCCCGCAAGCTCATCAATCCTCGTTCTCGTGCCTACGGGGTTAGCTGACGGGCTGGCGAGGAACGAGCCTCGCTCCCAGCGATTGCCGCTGGATTCGCCCCAACAAGTGGGTCCCCCGCCTCCCGATCCGTTCTCGGGAGCTCGGCGTTCGCGGCAATGTACCTCATTGCTTCGACGGAAGGCGCGAAAATCTTTCAATCGAGCCGGCAAGGTACCCTCAGGACCACACCGTTATGAGCCAGTCAGAACATCCAAACCGTCTTGCCCGTGACATCACGGTGGACGACGTCCGCCAGCTCATGGGCGCCTCGACTCCGCACTTCGCGCTGCAGTTGCGCAATCGCATCGCGCGCCTGATCGATGGCCTGCCCGCCGATCATCCGGCCCGCGTCCTCGGCGAGCAGGAGATCGCGCGCCTCACGAAGCTCGGGTTCAGCGGTGAAACACGCGGTCACGAGGCCGAGTACGGCATGAAGCCGCTCGCGTCGGTGACTCCGGAAGCACCGGTCGGCGGGCTCGAGGACCGGGTTCCTCAGCCGCAGACCGGCGCACGGTAACCACGCGGTTTGCCGGAGCGGCTGGCTCCCGAAGGAATTGCCGGCCTCGACTTCAAAGGGCCGTATTCGGTCGGCCGCTACGCCGCCTTCCTGCGCGAGCGCTTCCGCGAGATCGCGCGGGTACAGATCCATGGCGAGGTCTGGAACGTGCGGTCGTCCAAGGCGAAGGTGTACTTCGAGCTGCGCGATGGCGACGGCGCTTTGCAGTGCTCGATGTGGCGCGACGCCTTCGATGAGCTGAATCTCCCCAACGACGCGCTCGTCGACGGTGCACAGGTGGTCGTCGGCGGCGGGCCCGACTTCTATCCCGGGTCGCGCACCGCCGCCTCGTCGTTCTCCTTCGCGGTCACCGGACTGCGGATCGCCGGGGAGGGCGACCTGCTCAGCCAGCTGGAGGTGCTCCGCAAGGCGCTCGCCGCCGAGGGCCTCTTCGAACCGCAGAAGGCGCTTGCGCGCCCGGCGCTTCCCCGCAGCATCGGCGTCATCACGGGTGAGCGCGGAAAGGCGCGCGACGACGTCATGGCCGGCCTGCGGCGGCGCGGCTGGGCGGGGCGGGTCGTGTGGGCCTTCGCACCTGTGCAGGACCGCCATGCCGCCGGTGCGATCTCCGAGCGACTGCGCGATCTCGCCGCGGTGGGTTCGGTCGACGTGATCATCGTGGCGCGCGGCGGCGGCTCACTCGCCGACCTGTTCGCGTTCTGCGACGAGTCGTTGTGCAGGACAGTCGCGCTGCTGGGCGTGCCCGTGATCGCCTCGGTCGGCCACCACACCGACCGGATGCTGATCGACGATGTTGCGGCTGTGCGCTGCTCGACACCGACCCACGCGGCGGAGGTGGCGGTCCCACTGAGCCCCGCCGAGCAGCGGATCGCGATCGCAAAGACCGCGAGTGCGTTGCAGGTACACGGACGACGCGCGGTGACGGTGCGCGGACGGCAGCTGAGCGCACTGGCGCGGGGCCCGGCTCAGCACCTCGCGCGACACAACACGCGCCTGCATCAGCAGCTGCGCGAGCTGCGTGCGGGTGGTCGGCGCCGGATCGCCGATGAGATCGCACAAACGCGTACGGCCGCACTCGTTCTGCAACGAAAGGCACACGCCGCCGGCGGCCCGGAACTCCAGAGGCGGCGGATGGCGCTCGCCTCGCTGGCGGCCGCGATCGACGCCCACGATCCCGCCAATACGCTCAGACGCGGCTATGCGATGGTCGAGGACGCCAGCGGTGAACTCGTCACGTCGGCCAAGGACGCGCGCGCACGAGAGGCCGTGACACTGTCGTTCGCCGATGGCAAGGTGTCCGCACACGTGGAGAAAGAGACATGACAGAGCCGACCTACGAGACATCGATCGCCCGCCTGGAGGCGATCATCCGCCGTCTGGACTCCGGCGAAGCCGGCCTACGCGAGACGCTTGAGCTGGTTACCGAGGGCCGCAAGCTCGTGGAGTGGTGTGCCGGTGAGCTCGAAGCGGTCGGTCGCGGGCTCGAGGAGCTGAGCCTCGACGAGCTCGTGGCCCGTCTGGAACAGCGCGCACCCTCACAGTGAGGAGCCGGGGATGAGCCTCTTCGACGACAATCTCGCGGGTCTGCAGCTCACCGTTGAGGATTACGAGCTCGAGCGCTTCGAGCAGGACGTGTCATCGGGATTTCTACGGGTCTCGACCCAACTGCGGCTGCGCGGAGCGGGCGTGGAGGGAGTCGGCGAGGATGTCAGCTACGACGCGCCCGACCACGACGCGTTGCAGGCCGCCGGCCCGGTCCAACCGCTGGCCGGCAGCTGGACGCTCGGCGACTTCTGCGACCACGTCGAAAAGCTCGATCTCTGGCCCGCACCGCCTGCGCACGAGGCGTCGATCAAGTACCGGATCTGGGCTTACGAGTCGGCCGCGCTCGATCTCGCGCTGAAGCAGGCGCAGCTGCCGCTGCACCAGGTTCTTGGGCGTGAGTTCAGCCCGCTGAGCTACGTCGTGTCGGTGCGGCTCGGCAAGCCATCGACGATCGCGCCGCTGCGACGGCGTCTGGATGCTTACCCCTCACTGCGCTTCAAGCTCGATCCGACCAATGACTGGACGCCGGCGCTGGTCGCGGAGATCGCGGCCACCGAGGCCGTCGCGGCACTCGACTTCAAGGGCTACTACGCGGGGAGCATCGTCGACGTCGAGCCCGATCCCGAGCTCTATCGCCTGGTGATCGACGCGTTTCCCGATGCTTGGCTCGAGGATCCGCACGAGGTCCTGTACGACCTCGTCGAGCCATACGCCGATCGCGTTACCTGGGACGGGCCGATCCACTCTGTCGAGGACATTCGCTCGCGGCCGTGGCCACCGCGCATGGTCAACATCAAGCCGTCACGGATCGGGCCGCTCCGGGAGGTGACGGGCGCGTATGAATACTGCGAGGCGCACTCGATCGGGATGTACGGCGGTGGCCAGTTCGAACTCGGTGTCGGGCGCGACCAGATCCAGTACCTCGCGTGCATGTTTCATCCCGACAGCCCCAACGACGTGGCGCCGGGCGGTTTCAATATCGACGATCCGCCAGCCGGTCTGCCGGTGAGCCCGATCGCATTGCGGCCGGCCGCCGCCGGCTTTCAGTTGGCCTGACAGGGCTCCGACCGACTACTCTCACCGGCTTACTTCTCGGAGGACCATGGCGGACACGATCGGAATAGCCGGAACAGGACAGATCGCGACAGGACTCGCGGTCGCGGCCACGCGCCGTGGAGACGTGATCGTGTGGGCCCGCTCGGAGGATTCACTGGAACGTGGCCGCAGCCGCATCGAAGTGGTCTGCAAGCGGCTGCCCGAGGACGATCCGGCCGATCCGTCGCGCGTCCGCTACGAGTCCGACCTCGAAGTGATGACCCAGGCTGAGATCGTCGTAGAGGCGATCCGCGAGGATCCGACCGACAAGTGCGAGCTCGTTCAGAAGATGGCGCCGCTCGTCGGCCCTGACACGTTGCTCGCGTCAACGACGTCGTCGCTTTCGGTCCAGCAGCTCGCCGATGCATCGGGCACGCCCGAACGGTTCGTCGGACTGCACGTGTTCAACCCGGTGCCGAAGATGAAGCTCGTCGAGCTGATCTTTCCGCCCGAGGCGACGCAGTCCACGCGTGATCGCGCCCGCAAGCTGTGCGACGAGCTCGGCAAGACGGTCGTCGAAGTGCCCGACACCCCGGGCTTCGTCGTCAACAGACTGATCTTCCCCGCGATGTTCGGCGCCGTGCAGTTCCAGCAGGAATCGGGGCTGGAAGCCGCCGCGATCGACACCTGCATGCAGCTCGGCGCCGGCCATCCGATGGGTCCTCTGGCGCTGCTCGATTACATCGGCCTCGACACCGCGGTGGCGATCGGCGACGCGATCGGCATTGCGGTTCCGGATGACGTGCGCGAAAAGGTGACGGCTGGACATCTCGGCAAGAAGTCCGGACGCGGCTACTACGAGTACGACTGAGCTTTAGAAACTCTTGAGACTCCGTTTCGTGAGTCTTGAGATCCGAATGCATAATCGGTCATGCGAACGACTCGCATATGCATCTCTCCCTCGTCACACGACTGGCCCGCGACAAACGCGGGCCGGTTGCGTTAAGGGTTCACCGAAGGCTTCTTGGCGGGGCCTCGTTGGCGTACCCGCACCGCTTCGATGCGGTTCTCGCGCACAGCTTCGACCCTGATTGAGAAGCCGTTGGCGGCGATCGTGTCGCCGACCTTCGGCAGGCGGCCGAGCTGATCGAAGACGAAGCCGCCGACCGAGTTGTAGGCATCGGTGTCAACGGGAAGCGTCAGACCGTGGTCGAGAAGATCTGTGATCGCGACGTGGCCGCGCACCAGCCAGTCGCCGTTGGCGAGTTGCCGGATGTCACGCGCTGTCGGGTCGGTCTCGTCGTCGATCTCCCCCACGACCTCCTCGACGATGTCCTCGACGGTGACGATGCCGGCGACCCGGCCGTACTCGTCGACCACGACCGCCATCGACGAGCGGCTGCGCTGGAGATCGGCGAGCAGATCGTCAAGCGGCTTGGTCTCCGGGACGATCACGCATTCGCGCAACAGCGCTTCGATGCTCGCCTGCGGACCTTCTTCGAGCAATGCCTTCGCGAGCTTGTTTGAGTGGACGGTGCCGCGGATGCGGTCCTGGTTGTCGTCCTCGGTGACCAGCAGGCGCGTGTGGCCCGACTCGATGCAGAGGCGCAGCGCGGTCTCGACGTCATCGCCGACATCGGCGGTCACGACCGCGGGGATCGGCGTCATCACCTGACGCGCCTCCTGCTCGTGGAGGTGGAAGACGCCGGACAGCATTCCGGCCTCGCCGGGATCGAGCTTGCCACCTGACCGCGCCTGAGCGATCAACATGCGCAATTCCTCAGGTGTCGCGCCATCGTCCCCGGCTCCGTGCGGGTCGATCCCGATGAGCCGGAGCGCAGAGTTGGAGACCGCGTTCAGGACGCTGATGAACGGTCGCAGCGCGAGGCTGAACCAGCGCAGCGGGCGCGCCACGAACATCGCGGTCCGCTCGGCGTGGATGATCGAAAAGATCTTGGGTATCTGCTCGCCCGCGGTGATGTGCCCTGACGTGACGACGATGTAGGCGATCGCGATCGCGAGCGGAGCGGCGATCGCGTGCGACCAGCCTTCGAAGGTCGGCTCGAGCAGATCCGCGATCGCGGGCTCGCCGAGGAAGCCGATGCCCAGCGAGGCCATCGTGATGCCGACCTGGCAGGCCGACAGATACTGATTGAGATCGTCGATGAGCGCCACGGCGCGGGCGGCAGAGGCGCTGCCTTCTGCGGCGAGATCTTCGAGCGTGCCTCGACGGGAGCGGACGAGGGCGAACTCGGCCGCGACGAAGAAGCCGTTGATCACGATCAGCACTACGACCGCGATGAGCAGGACGGCGGTCACACGCAGGCGGGCATTAGCCCGCTACTTCGAGGTTGGTCGTCGGTCACTGGGAGAGGCAGAACCGTAGCAGTGTGGCTACCCGGCTCCGCAGAGCTGAGGGATCAGCGGTCCTCAAGCCCGTCGATCGCGCCCGCCAGATCGAAATCCTTCGCGGTCACGCCGCCTTCGCTGTGTGTCGTCAACGTGACCTTGACCTTGTTGTAGCCATGGATAAGGAGGTCGGGATGGTGGTCGCGGCGCTGCGCCTCCTCGGCGACCCGATCGACGAACGCGACTGCGGTCAGGAAGTCGGCGAATTCGAACTCACGCTCGATCGTCGTGCCCTGGCCGGTCCACCCCGGCCGCCGGCCGAGCTGCGATTGCACTTCCTGATCTGTCAGCACTTCCATTGCACTCCCCCTTCGCAATCGACACCGCCACCGGTGTACCCAAACCAATCGACACCGCCACCGGTGTGGGCTGGATTGAGGGGGAACAACCCCTCAAAGTCGGCCCACACCGCCTGGTGTACCCAGACTCAGCTTGGAGGAGCGCTGGCGACGATCGCGCCGACAGTGGCCGCGGCCGCGACGACGGCGCAGATAACGAACGCGGTCCAGCGCGGAAGCCGCCGCTTGTCGGCCTCGCCGATCAGGATCGCGACGAGCGCGCCGCCGACCAGCCCGCCGATGTGCCCGCCGATCGACACATTGGAGATCACGAAGCTGAGCCCGAGGTTCAGGACGATCAGCATCCCGATCTCGGAACGAAACGGGTCCTCGCCGCGAGCTCGCATCTCCATGAACGCAGCGCCCATCAGGCCGAAGACGGCACCCGAGGCGCCGACCGTGAACCCGTTCGGATTCTGGATCAGCGCACCGAACGATCCGGCCAGCAGGGCGGTGAAGTAGATCGCCCCGAATCGCCACGGGCCATACAACGGCTCGAGCATGCGCCCCAGGTAATAGAGGAGGTACATGTTGAATCCGATGTGGATCAGACCGGAGTGCAGGAACCCGCCTGTGATGAGGCGCCAGTACTGACCCTCATGGACACCGATCGCAGTCAGACCATCGAGGCTGCCGTAACCGAGCAGGGCGCCGTTCCTGAAGATCTCGTTGCCGCTACTCGATCCGCCAAGGCCGAACTGACCGGAGCCGAGGAACGCGATCACGCACGCCGCGATCAACACATAGGTGACGCGCGGCTCGGTGCCAAAGGCGGCGGCCCCGCGCACGACGCGCGTGGTCTGCTTCGAACATTCGGGGCAGCGCATCCCGACCGAGGTCGCGGTCATGCACTCGGTGCAGATCGGCCGCGCGCAGTTGGAACACGACACGCCGGTCTCCCGGCTTGAATGGCGATAGCAGCTGGCCACGGCGCGGTTGACCGTAGCAGCGAGGACTAACGCCGCAGCAGCTTGCGCGTCTCGTCGGCGACGGCCCTGAGAGTCTTCTCGGCCGCCTCGAACGGATCCTGTGACTTGCTCAGCTTGGACTGGTTGTGCGCACGCATCAGCACCAACGCCGTCCCCGCGGTGCCCGCGATTGCGACGGCCGCGACGGGACGTGCGATGCGCCCCCAGTTGCGGGGATCGCGCATCGCCGACAGCTCCCATGACTCGAGCTCGTCGACGGCGTCCTCGGTCCACTTCTCGAGCCGCTCATGCAGCGGTGCCCTGAGCTTCTCCGGAGGCTCGACCGGCGACAACACGCGGCTGAGCAGGAGCTCGATGTCGTAGGGGCGCTTGGCGCTCATCTCAGGCCACCTCCATCTGGACGATCTCCTCGAGCTGCTTGATCGCGCGGTGGATGAGCACCTTCGTGGCGCCATCCGAGCGGCCCATTGCCCGTGCGATCTCGCGGTTGTCCATGCCCAGAGCGAAACGCATGATCAACGCCTCGCGCCGGTCCTCCGGAAGGTCCTTGATGCCTTCGAGGATCCGCGCCAGCTCGTCGCGACCTTCGACAAGGTCCTCGGTCGTGTGCAACGTGCGCAGCGTCTCGGAATCGTCGATCGGCGACTGCGGTTTGCGCGCCCGATCGCGGTAGTGGTTCGCAGCGAGGTTGTGGGCGATACGGATCAGCCAGGGCCGCAGAGGGCGCCCGTCGGATTCCGCCAGCGCACGCTCGAAATGCCGGTAGGCCTGCAGAAACGTCTGCTCGGTCAGGTCCTCGGCGTCGTGGTGATTGCCGATCCGGTAGTAGGAATACGAGTAGACGTCGCGCAGATGCGTTCGATACAGATCGGAGAACTGTTCGTCTATGCGCGCCTTGTCCACTCATGGCAGCCTACCTGTGCTCCTGGCCGGGGCGGATCACGTTTCGCTCACGCGCTTTCAGTTCGTCTTCCGCAAGGCGCGGATTGGCGACGAAGACGGGCTCCGAGGAGCCCGGTGCGAGCGCCGGCGGCCGCGCCGAAGGAGTCCCGCCCAGCCACTCCCACTGCAGCTCGACGAGCGGCCAGATGCGTGCCGTCGCGGCGGCCGCCAACTCCGGCGTCGCTTCGGACACGGTCTCGAACGCAATCGGCGCGCCGACGCGCACGCGTACCTTGCGCGGCAGTACGAATATTCCCCGGCGTGCGCGCTCGGTCCCAGCCACGGCTACAGGGATCACGGGCGCGCCCGTCTCGAGCGCCAGGCGACCGACGCCGCGCTTGGGCTCGCCGAGCGGACCCGGGCGCACACGAGTGCCCTCCGGGAAGATCAGGATCGCGTCGCCCCGCGCGAGGATTGTGCGCGCTGTCGTCATCGCGTCCTCGTCGGAGTTGCCGCGATCGATCGGGAAGCCGCCTAGCGAAGAGACGATGTAGGCCAGGGTTCGGCTGGCGAACATCTCCTTCTTCGCTACGTAGTAGAGGGGGCGCCGCGCTGTGATCGCGATCGCGAGCGCGTCGAGGAACGAGCGATGGTTTGACGCGATGATCGCCGCGCCGGTGCGCGGGATGTTGTCGCGGCCGATGCGGCGAAGGCGAAAGTACGCGAGCAGGGCCGGCTGCACGCCGTACCAGAGCGCCCAGTAGACCGGGCGGTTGACTCCCTCGCCGCGCGACCGCGCGTGGTAGATCTCGCGCTCCATCGTGCAGAGGCGTAACCCCGCTCCGGGACGGAGTTACAGTCGCCGCGTGGAGTTCGACAAACGCAGGGCCGTTCGTGGAGCCATTGCCGGCGCTGTGGCCGGCGCGATCTGGGCGGTTCAACAGCCAGCGGACGTGCGGGTGTTCCGCGTCGACTACGACGACACGGCGCTGCTCGGCAAGCTCGTCACGCGTGGAAGCGGTTGGCGCGCGATCGGCCTCGCCATGCACGTCGGCAACTCAGCTGCCTTCGGAGCGATCTACGCAACCGTTGCTCCGTCGCTGCCGCTGCCCGCGTGGGCGAAGGGACCCGCCGCGGGCCTCGCTGAGAACTTCGCCTCGTGGCCGCTCGTCACCCTCGTCGACCGCTTTCATCCCGCGAAGGCGGAGATGCCGCGACTGGCCGGCAACCGCGCGGCGCTGGCGCAGGCGACCTGGCGACACCTGCTGTTCGGGACGCTACTTGGCGAACTCGAGCGACGCTAGGAAGTTGGCAATTGACAACAACATCCGCAATGATGCGCTACATCCGCGATGACGCGCTCGGAACAAGCGCCATAGCCGGGCTCTACTAACGAGGGGAACGAGATGACGGTCAACTATCACTCGGATGTGGTCGGGTCGCTGCTGCGACCCGGATATCTCAAATCCGCCCGCGAGGCGTTCGAGGCGGGGCAGCTGTCGGCGAGCGCCTTCAAGGAAGTGGAGGACCGCGCCGTCGACCAGGCGATCGCCATGCAGGAAGGCGCGGGCCTCGATGTCGTCAGCGACGGCGAGATGCGGCGCTTCATGTTCATGGGCCCGCTGTCAGAGACCGTCGAGGGAATCTCAATGGTCGAGGGCCACACGATGATGTGGCATGACCTCGAGGGCAACTCCGTCGAGTGGCCGATGCCGTTCGCCGTAACGGGCAGACTCAAGCGGACCCGCTCGATGGTCTCCGAGGAGTACAGCTACGCGCGCGGACGAGCGCGCAAGCCGCTCAAGATGACCGTCCCGAGCCCGATGATGCTGAACGGTTTCTGGTCACCGAAGCATTCGGAAGGCGCCTACCCAGGTGGCGCCTTCGACATGTTCGCTGACTGCGTCGACATCATCCGGGAAGAGATCAACGAATTGGCGCGCCTGGGCTGCGAGCACATTCAGATCGACGCGCCGGAACTCAGCTTCGCGATCGACCCGCGCGCGCGTGAGTGGTTGATGTCGATGGGCGTGGACACCGCACGGATGCTCACGGACGGCATCGACATGCTGAGCGCGCTGACTGATACACCCGGCGTCGATTTTTCGCTGCACGTGTGCCGTGGTAACAACGAGGGACTGTTCATGGCCGAGGGTGGCTACGACGAAATCGCCCAGGCCGTCTTCGAGCGTTCGCGCGGGTTTGACTCATTCGTGCTCGAGTACGACGACGAGCGTGCGGGCGACTTCGCACCGCTGTCCCACGTACCGGACGACAAGCGAGTGGTACTTGGGCTCGTCTCCACGAAGACGGCCACACTCGAGACCGTCGCGGACATCTCGTCGCGCATCGAGGACGCGGCGAAGTACGTCGATCGCGACCGGCTCGCGCTGTGCAGTCAATGCGGCTTCGCGAGCACGCTGCTGAGCACGCAGATGAACGAGCAGGAGCAAGAGGCGAAGCTGCGCCTGATCGCGAGCGCGGCGCACGAGATCTGGGGCTGATGTTCAGGGCCCTGCTGGGCTAACCGCCGGGCGATCAGGCCGACCTCACCGCTCGACGACTACCGGCGTGCCTTCGATCGCCCTAGAGGCGAGCCACGAGATCGCGGCGTTGTCGATCCGCACGCAGCCGTGCGAGGCCGCACTGCCGAGCGGGTCCGAGAGGAGCTGACCGGAGCGACCGTGAATCGCCACGCGTCCCTTGCCGCCCCCGAAGTCGTCGAGCACGCTCGAATGCGCGGTCAGGTGCAGTGCCCACGGCCCGAGCACGCCTGCCGGCTGCCGGATCCGCTCGCCGATCGCGAACAACCCGCGCGGTGTCGGCGTGCGCTGAGCGCCGACGACGGCGCCAAAGCGACGGACGATCTTCCCCGAGCGACGCACGGTCAACGTGCGCCGGTTCAGCGATATGACGATCCGCCACGGCGTCGAACGCTGACGCGTGTGGTCGGCCAGGATCCAGCCGGAACGATCATTGGGTCGTTCGGGCAACCTGACCCGCAGCCAGCGCCGCGCCCGCTCGTCCAGCGCCGAACCGAGCACCAGCAGGCGCACCGGTCCGCCGCCCCAGCGCGCCTCAGTCCCGAGGCGGCCGCGACGCGCGCCGCCGCCTGGCTTTGACCGCGCCACCGTCGGATAGATCACCTGCGCGAGATGCGCCGTCCGCGGCGTGAGTTCGAACGGATCGGCCGGGCCCTCCGCGGCGTAGCTCGAGGACGCGGTCAGACAGATCGCAAGCGCGATCGCGCTTGCGACGGCAACAAACAGCGTCTTGGGCGATCCGGCCATGCGCTGCCGCCTAGCCGGTGACGCCGCCACCCGCGCCTCCGAACGCCGGATCGATGCGAACACTCGCGGCAGCCGCGCGGCGAACGCCGTTGCCGGCAGTTGCCACGGCGACGTTGCGGATCCGGCGGACGTTGAAGCCACGCTCAGCCCTCGCGGTGACCGTGAACGTCCGCTGAGCACGGGCCGGGATGTACGGCACCGTCCAGCAGGCGCGTCCATTGCGCAGGCTCGCCCTCGGAGCGCGCACGAACACGAGTCCGCTGGGCAGTCGGTCGCAGATCTCTGCGTTGGCGATCGCCGCACGGCCGGTCCGGACGGTCATCCTGAAGCGTACGAGCTCGCCACCGCGTACCGCGCCGCTTGACGCCCGCTTGCCCAGCGTCCAGCCTGCGCGCGGCGCGGATACCCGGACGTTGGCCGTGTCGTCGTTGTTGCTCGGATCGGGGTCCGTGGTCGTACCGGTGCGGGGATTGCCGCGGACGTTCGCGGACGCCACGTTGCGTAGCTCACCGGCCCGCTTTGGCACGACCACCAGCCGGATCAGAGCACGTTGTCCGGGCTTGAGCGTCCCGAGACTGCATGTCGCGCCATCTGAGCTCTTCGAGCAGCGACCCCTGTCGGTCGTGACCTTCTGGACATCGACCGCTTTACTCATGGTGTCGACTACCCGGACATCCGGTGCGTCTGCGTCGCCGATGTTGGTGACGACGAGCTCGTAGCTGAACGGCTTGCCGAGCTTCGGACTCTGCGTGCTGGCGGTCTTGGAGATCGCGAGGTTCGGACCCCTGAGCGCGGGCGGCGTCACAATCGTCGCGACGTCGTCGACATTGTTCGCCGGCTGCGGATCGGGCTGCGGCGCATCGACTGTCGCCGTGTTGAGCAACTGCTGGCCGACCGCGCCGGCAGGTACGTCGGCGATCACCGCGATCTGCGTCGAACCACCCGCAGCGATCGCGCCGAGGTCGCAGGTCAGGTCGGTGCCCGAGCCGTTGCAGCTCCCCTGGCCTGGAGTCGCGGATCGGAAGGTCGTGCCGGCCGGGAGCTGGTCGACCAGCGTGACCGGGTTCGCCGTCGACGGACCGTCATTGCGCACGACGAGCGTCCAGCTGGCTGTAGCCCCGGCGGTGGCGCCGTTGGACGTTTTCACGACCGACACATCCGCCGCCGGACCGACCGTCGTGTTCGCCTGGTCGCTGTCGTTGGTCGGGACCAGATCGCCCTCGTTGCCGGTCACGACCACCGAGTTGGTGAGCAACTGGCCACCCAGCGCGTACGGAACCTCGACGGTGATCCGGTAGTCGCGAGACGCTGAAACGGCCATCGCGCCGACGGCGCACGTGACTACCCCGGACACCTCGGTGCATGCCGGGTCGTCAGCGGACACGAACTGCACGCCCGCCGGCAGAGTGTCGACGAGCTCGACGCCGGTCGCCGCTGACGGACCGTTGTTGGTGACCTGCAGCAGGTACTCGATCTGGGAGCCCGCGACGGCGGTCGCCGGCGCCGACTTGGTCACGCCGAGGTCGGCCGCCGGGACGATCGTGACCTGCGCGTTGTCGTCGTTGTCTGTCGTGGTCGACTCGGTCGATGGCGTCGCCGCGGTCGCGGTGTTGTCCGGAGTGCCGACCGCGACGGCGAGGACGGTCACGGTGATCTCCACGCTCTGGCCGGGCGCGAGCGTGCCGAGGGCGCAGTTGATCGTGCCGGCCGTGTGCTGGCAGGTGCCCGTGTCCGTCACCACGCTGTCGTAGGTCACCCCGGCCGGAAGCGGGTCGCTGAGGGTGACCGCGGTCGCTGCGGAGACGCCCGTATTACTGACCTGGATCGTGTAGTCGAAGGTCGTGCCTTGGAGAATCGGACTCGTCGGCGCGGTCTTTTCGACCGCAACGTTGGCTTCGACGCCGACCGGCTTGGTCGCCGTCGATGTGTTGTTGGTGCTGTCGGAATCGGGTGTGGTCGAGTCAACCGTGGCGGTGTTGGAAACCGACACGGTCTCATTTGCATCAACCCTCACCCTCAGCGTCAGGTTTACGGACTGGCCGGCAGAGAGCGCACCGATGGCGCATGTGACTGTGCCGCTCGCGTTCGCGCACCCGGTGTCTGCGGACACGAAGGTGAGGTTCGCGGGCAGGACATCCTCGACCGTGACCCCGGTCGCGTCCGACGGCCCGTGGTTGGTGACGGTCATCGTGAAGTCCATCTCCTCGCCGGCCTCGACCGCCGCCGCCTGCGCCTGCTTGACGATTCCGATGTCCGAATCGATCTCCGTGACGAGCGAGCCGTCATCGGTCTCGGGAGTCAGGATCTCGCGCGAGACCACAGACGCGTCGTTGACGAGTGGCGACGCGTCCGGGAGCCCCGGATCGGTATCGACGGGCACGGTGATCGTCACCGACGAGTTCGCAGCGATCGAGGCGATCGTCCATCCGATCGTGGTCTCGCCAGGGCCGGGGCCGGCCGCCACCGATGTCTCGGCGAAGCCGGTGGACGGGCTCGCGCTGGCGTCACCAGCACCATAGGTCTGGCCGGCGCCGATGACATCGGTCACCACGACGTCGCGCGCCGGTACGTCGCCGTTGTTGGCGATCACGATGCTATAGCTCGGCCTGCTGCCCGCGGCGATCGTGTCGCCATCCGGGGTCTTGGTCACCTCAAGCTCGGGGAGCTCGAGGATCGCCTGCGCATCGTCATCGTCGGCGTAGGGACCGTCGGCCGACCCGGTGGCACCGGCGGCATCGACGGCTGTCGCGGTCGCGGAGTTGACGTGCGGGGAGCCTGTGCCGCTACCGGGATCGGTCATCGCCGCCGCAGTCGGCCGGGCCTGGAAGGTCAGCACAACCTGTTCGGCTGGGTCCAGATCGGCGATGTTGCTCCAGGTCAGCGTGTCCCCGTCGGGATCCGCGGCGATCCCCGGTTCTGAGGCGCCGCCCGGCGCGAAGCTTGCGCTGCCGGCGACGTAGTCCCAGTTGGCGGGCAGCACATCGGACAGATCGACGGACTCCGCCGTGGCGTACGGGGAGTCATTGCGGACGACGACACGCCAGGTGAACGGCTCACCGACCTGAGCGCCGGAGCTGTTCGGGAAGCCCGCGGCGCCCGTCGTCTTCGTGACGGTCAGATCGGGCAGGCGGACGTTGAGCATGACCGTGTCGTTGGGCACGATCGTGTACTCGCGGAAGTCCCACGTCGGGTTCGCCGAGCGTTCGCTGGGCGGCGCGGCCCAGTAGCTCGGGACGTCGGCGACGTTTACGACCTGATCGCCGTCGTTGAGCTCGGCCGAAGGCGCGAGATCGGCCGTGTAGGTGATGGTCACCGAGGAGTTCGGCGCGATCGGGCCGGGGATCGTCCAGCCGAGCGTGCCGTCGGTTCCGACGCCATCGGTGACGGTCGCGGCGGGGTTGGCGACAGGCGTGATGTTGCGCAGCAGGGTCTCGTCCAGAGTGTCGGTCACATCGATGTCGTAAGCAGGTGCGTCACCGGTGTTGCGCACGACCAGCGAATACGTGTAGCTCTCGCCTGGCTGTGTGTCTCGGACATCGTCGTTGTTGGTGTCGCCGCTGACGCCCTTGTCGATCGTCACGATCGGCTCGACGACGTCGACGTCGGCCGTGTCAGGTCCGGTGTCCTCATCGAAGCCACCCGAACTGGGGACGGTCGTGGGAGTCGTCGTGATCAGGTCGCTGCTGTTGTAGAAGCCGGTGGCTGAGTTGGTCAGCGTGTTGCCGCGCACGACCGGGGCGACGGGCGAGATGTAGTCGTCGGCGACATGCGCCCGGTAGGTGATCGTGTAGGTCCGGACCTGGGGCTGGTTCGGCAGATCACCGAGGTACCAGCCGAGCCGGGTCGTGCCGTCGGGCTGCGGAGCGGCCGGCAAGGTGGTCACGGCGGGACTGCAGGCGCCGCCACAGTCCACGCTGACGGTGTTGTCATAGACCAGTCCATCGGGCAGGGCGTCGATCACCGTCGCGTCGTAGTAGGTGATGTTCGCCGGGAACGTGACGACGGCGGTGTAGGTGACCTGGTCGCCGATCGTTGCCTCGCCGGGCGCGACCGATTTGGTCAGCGACGCGCCGGCGAGCCGGACTGTGTCGGTGGCCTGCGCGACGTAACCCGCGTTGGGATTCGACGTGGCGGTGCGCTCGCCGGTCACAACGCCGGCGAGGCTGGTCGCCGTCAGGGCAACCTGGTTGTTGAACACGTCACCGACCACCGCCGGGTCCTCGACCGTGGCCGAGTAGGTGCGGACCGCGTTGGCGCCTGGCGCCAGCGAAGCGATCGTCCATGTGATCGTGCGGGCGCCGGAATCCCAGACGCCGCCATTGGAGATCGTGCCCGGCGTCAGGCCCGCGGGAATGGTGTCGATGAGTTGCAGGTTGTGCGCCGTCGACACGCGAGTTCCGCTCGGGTTCGTCGCGGTGACCGTGTAGTTGATGGTCTGACCGGGACTGACGATGTCGTCAGCGTCGTCCTCGTTCTTGGCGACGGCGACAGTGGGTTCGACGATCGTCGTCGTGGTGCCGGCCTGCTTGGACTGGTCGGCACCGTCCTGGTACTCCCAGGCGAAGTTGGCGGTGTTGGAGAGCGTCTGGTTCGGCGTCGTGCGACGGTTGGCGGCGACGTCAGCGACCGTCGTGTTGAGCGTGAGCACGAAAGTGTCGTCGCCCGATCCGGGCGCGTTCTGGTAGCTGGCCGGGAAGTTGATCTGCGCCGCGGTGGAAACCGGGTTATCCGCCGTGGTGAAGCCGCCGGGCAGCACACCGCCGTTGAGCGTCGCAGTACTCGAAACGTAGGTGTGGCGTGACCCGGCGACATCGCCGAGTACCGGCGAGCCGTAGAGGGTCGTGCCCTCCGGGACCACGAGCGTGACCGTGTAGTCGACGCGTTCACCGATCGTCGCCTCCGAGGCAAGGTTGTTGCCCGTCTCGTTGACGCCGGTCACACGTGTCTTCGTGAGCGTCAGGTCGCGCGTCGTGACAAACGAGTCGTCGTCGGCCGCGGGCGCGTTGGCGGCCGGTGCCCCCGGGTCGATGTTGTCCGCGGGCACGTAGGTGAAGGCGCCGCCTGTGTTCGTGGCGCTCTGGTAGCTGACCACGCCCGCGTCGTTGTCAAAGCGCTTACCAGGCTCGATGCCGGTCGGCATCTCGACGACGTATGTGAGCATCTCCGAGTCACCTGCTGCCACCGCGATGCCGGTCCAGGTGATGCGCGTGCCGGAGCAAGCGCCGCCGTTGCTGATCGTCCCGACATCGGCGCACGTGACGCCATCGCGGAGCTCGTCCCAGACGACCGCGTTGGCGGCGTCCAGGTCACCGTCGTTGCTCACGTCGACGCGGTACTCGACATCGTCAGCGGCGACCACCAGGCCGCCATCGACGTTGGCGGCGTTGCCGGCCGCGGGCGCGCCGTTGATCCTCCGAACGCCCTTGACGAGGTCAAGGCTTGCCTGCGAACGAGCGAAGTCGACCTGATCGCGCAGCGGGAATGTCTCACCGCCGGTATTGGCGTATGACAGCTTCATCAGGTTGCCATCGATATCGCCGAGGCTGTCTGTTTCGGTCTGCCCGAGCACGGTCGCGAAGCGCCACTCGAAGATCAGGCCGCCTGGGTCGACATCGGTGCCGAGATCCCAGGTGAGCAGTCCGTTAGCGGCCTCAGCGGCGGAGAACGTCGATGTGACGTTGTTGTTCGGGGTTGCGACTGCGCTCCCCGGCACGTACGTCGTGCCCGGTGGCAGGAAGTCGGCCAGCTCCGGCTGCCCGGAGTCGAGCGACGTCGCGAAGTCGATCCGTAGCTGCCAGCAGATCCGGTCGCCCGGGCCATAGTTCGGCGGCGGTCCGTCGATGTAGTTGCCCGTGGCGCAGTTGACCGGCGCCGGCGCCGATTCGCGAACGGTCTTGTCGATGGAGACCCCGCCCGCGGCTTGACGCGCCGCCGACGTGTCGATCGCTTGGATCTGCTCTGGCGCATCGCCGTCGATTTTCGTGCCGCCCCCGCTGCAGACCGGATCGTTCGGCGTGCAGATGCGAGACGTCAGGCCAGTGATGTCGACGCTGTTCTCCCACGAGTCGCGAGCGAGGATCGGCCCCGCGTCCTGGAAGTTCTCTTGGTAAGTGGAGCGCGTGCGTGTCGGGAAGTCGATCGTGAGGGTCGAGGACGGCGGGCGCAGCGCGAGTTCGGGGACGGTGCTCTGATCCCAGGCGATGTCGTACCCGCCATCGGAGTTTTCGGTGACCGACTGGTATGCGGCGCTCGGGTTCTGTCCCGCTACCGGATTGCATTCGGCCTCCTGCTGACCGCCGCCTTCATAGTTGACGGCGCCGAGGGGACAGAGACCGTCGGGGAGCGCGTCCTGGACCACAACGTTCTGGCTGTAGCGGTATTCCGAGGTGCGGATATCCAGTGACCAGACGCTGGTCTGCCCTTGGGCGATCGTCGCGGACGAGACGCGCTTCTGGACGGCGAGATCCTCGGCGCTTCGGGTCAGGGTGTGATCGTCGGTGACGGGCAGCGAACCGTCGTAGCTACCGGTCACGCGGGCGTAGTTGGTGAGCGCCTGCTCGTCGTGGGTCTCGGGACCGGAGTTGTTGTCCAGGTTCGCCGTCTGCAGCAGGCTGCCTGGCGTGGGCGGGAAGAGTCCCGTCCATGTCATCGTGTTCGTGCGCAACGGCACCGCGGCCACGTACTTGATCGTCATCTGGCCGTTCGCCGCGACGCTGCCCAGGTCATTCCAGACGACGTGTGTGTAGACGCCAGTCGACAGCGGGCCGGAGCCATCGGGGTCGACGCTGACGGTCTCCACGACATCGGGCGTCGCACAGTCGCTCGGCGAAGCGATGTTGCCATCGAGCGACCCGGAGCCCGGGTATTCCTCATCTGACCCACGGTTCGTGGCAGCATCGGTCGTGTTGTCGACGTCGCCGCAACCGAGGTACTCGAGCCCGGCCGGTAGCCAATCCTCGACATCGATCGAATCGGTCGGGTTCACGGAGTTGTTGCGAACCGTGAGCGTGTAGACGGTCTGGTGGTCATGGGACCCACGCAGAAGCTCGCCTTCGGGGCTGGGCTCGTCCTTGACGATCTCAATCGCAGAGATGTTGGTCGTCGCGGAGTCGGTCGCCGAGCCGGTGGAGCCGCCGGTCAGAACGCCGTTCGCGCCGAATCTCGGCACGAAACGCGGGTCGTCGTTGACATAGGCGGCCGCCTGATTGGTGTAGTCGTCACCGATCGCAAAGACCGCGGTGTCGTGAGCGACGGAGTAACCGAGGTCGTATGTCGATCCCGGGCTGAGGTCCGAGACGTTCTCGAAGATCAGCGTGGTGGCGCCGGGCGTGGGCTGGTTGGCGATGATCTGCGGCGCGATCGGAGCCGAGCCCGGGACGTACGAGATGCCGGCGGGAAGGACGTCACGGAAGCTGAGGTTGTAGCCGTAGGGCTGGCCGCCTGGATTGGTGGCGCGCAGGTGCACGACGGAGTCGTCGCCGAACAGCACCGCAGCGGGAGCCTGTTTGTCGAGCGTGATGTCGGGCGCCGCTTCGGCGGTCGCGGGACCGCTGAGCGCGACGATTGTCAACGACAGGCCAACCGCAGCGAAGATCGCCTGGATTCGCGCGCGTGAGCGCGTGCGAAGTCCTCGATCCTGATACATCGACATCCGTGTCTCCTTGTATGTGGCAGCTGGGAGACACTGCGATTAGTGGCACCCCCATCGGGCATTTCGGTCCTCGCGAGCGTCCCTTTAGGCCTCAGTCCGCAAGCGGACAAGATGTGGACGTCCCTGAGCGGGAGGCAGCCGGGCGAGTTTGGCGCGACACGAGGCCATACAATCGGCGCCGTGCCGGAGTAGCTCAGCTGGTAGAGCACCTCTCTTGTAAAGAGGATGTCAGGGGTTCGAGTCCCCTCTCCGGCTCTCTCTCAGCGCTGAGGGTCTAGGACTGCAGCGCGATCCACTGCGAGTCTTTGCGACCGAGCCTGATCGTCCGGGTCGTGGATCCGCCGACCACGTGAAAGACGGCCTCGTCGGCATCGGTGCCGGGGCGATCGATGACCTGGATGAGATGCAGCCCGTCGATCTCGACGCCCGGGTGAGCCGCGGTGAACGCCGCCGTGGCCGCGGCTTCCACCGTCTCACGCTGCCAACCCTTATCGAGCGCATGGGCCTGCGCGAGCTCTTCGTTGGCGGCGGCGATGCGGCGCTGCAGCTCGGGCTCGAGGCGCCGCGCACGGCGTCCGGCGGCCACAAGCCCGCCGACGAAAAGCAGTCCGAGCAGAGCGACGAGGACCAGAAGGATGATTGCGAGCGTCGACACGCCCGCATTAGAGCAGCCCCGGCTCTAGTTCATGACATTGCGGGACTGCAGATGCACGCCGACCTTGCGCTTCACGCGCTGGAGCGCGTTGTCGACAGCCTTCGTGTCCTGTTCGATCAGCCCACCGATCTCCTCGTAGCTACGACCGTCCAGGTAGAGCGCGAGCACACGTGACTCGAGCTCTGAGAGATCGGTCGACAGGCAACCGACGAGCGCGCTGAGCTCTTGGGAGCTGATCACCTGGTGGATCGGGTCGTGCACGGTCGGTCCCGGCAGCATCTCGTCAAGCGTCGGCTCGCCATCGCCGGCGCCTGCCGGTGACGATGAGAACGAGACGTACTGGTTCAGCGGCGTGTGCTTGTTGCGAGTGGCGGTCTTGACCGCCGTGATGATCTGCCGCGTGATGCATAGCTCGGCGAAGTTCCGAAACGACGACTCGCGGTCGGTCCGGTAGTCACGAACGGCCTTGTATAGGCCGACGAGGCCCTCCTGAATGAGGTCGTCGGAATCGCCACCGACGAGGAAGTACGAAGACGCCTTCAATCGGACGAAGCCGTAGTAGCGGCGGACGATGCGGTCGTACGCAGTCGGGTCGCCCTGCTTGGCGAGCGCAATCAGGTAGCCATCCTCGACCTGAACCTGTGATTGAGAGTTGGAAGCTAGTTTTGCCACGGAGCGGTCCTTTCTCCGGCCGTAGACCGGAAAATGATTGCTCAGCGGCGCAGCCTCACCCGACGCCATCTGAAGTTGGTCAAACCTGAAGTTATCTAAACCTCAAGTCGACCGTTGATGTCTGCGCGGCACTCTCCCACCCGGTTGACCCGTTGTCAATGGTTTGCAGGAAATTTTGCAGGTAGTCCTAACACCGCGGATGTTGCAGGACTCCGCGGCTCGGTGGCCGTCTAGTTGCCGGCGACCATCGCGTAGACCAGGACGGCCGCCGCCGCGGACACGTTCAGCGACTCGATCCGACCGCGCTGCGGCAGCGCCACCAGCACGTCGCAGGTCTCGCGGACGCGCGGCCTAAGGCCTGTCCCCTCCGCACCCATGACGAGCACGCGCCCTCCGGAATAGTCGACCGTGTCGTACGCCTGGCCATCGCCCGCCGCCCCGTAGATCCAGTGCCCGGCAGCCTTCGCCTCGCCGAGGAAATCCGCGATGTTGCGGACGCGCGCAATCGGCAGGTATTCGACGGCACCCGCTGATGCCTTGCAGGCGGACGGCGTGACCTCGGCGCTACGTCGATCGGGAATCACAAGACCGTCGGCGCCGGCGGCTTCAGCCGTGCGCGCGATCGCACCGAGGTTCTGCGGGTCCTGGATCTCATCCAGCACCACAATCAGCGGATCCTTGCGAGCGAGCAGCTCGTGCGCCCCGACGTAGTGGTACGCGGCGACATCCGCGCACACGCCCTGGTGGGCGTCCGTGCCGGCGAGCTTGGCGATCTCCTCGTTGCTCGCCGGCCGCGCGCCCCCGAACTCGGCGATCGCGCCCTTGGCCGCCCAGATCTGCTTCACGGGCCGGCGGCCCGCAGCGATCGCCTCCCGGACCGGATTGCGCCCGTAGATGATCATTTCGGCACCAGTTCGAAGCCATCGGGAGAGTCCCGAACGACGAATCCGCGCGCGTCGATCTCGTCGCGCAGCCGATCGGACTCCTGGAAATCCTTGTTCTCGCGGGCAGTCACGCGCGCCTGCGCCAGGGCAACGACATCGTCCGGCGCGGAGTCTTCGCCGCCGGCGAGCAGGTTCTCCAACCCCAGTACCTCGAGCATCTCGGCGAGGTCCGCGCCGCCAACGGGGGCGTCCGCCTTATTGGCCTCGCGCACCCATTCCCAGACGACAGCAAGCGCATCCGGCGTGTTGTAGTCGTCGGCCAGGGCGCTGAAGAAGCGTTCCTTCAGCGGCCCGAGCTGCGCTGGACTCTCAGCCTGCACGAGAGATCGAGAGAGCTCGCGAATACGGCGCACGCCCGCTTGAGCCTGCGCGACGGTCTCGTCGGTGAATGACAGCGGCCCGCGGTAATGCGCTGAACAGAACAGGAGGATCAGCGCGTCACGACCGGCCGAATCGATCACAGCGTGCAGCGGCGCGACGTTCCCGATCGACTTCGCCATCTTCTCGCCGCCGAACTGCAGCATCCCGTTGTGCATCCAGATCTGTGCGAGCTCCTGCCCACGGCCGGCGCGCGTCTGCGCCGCCTCGTTCTCATGATGCGGGAACGCGAGATCGTTGCCGCCCCCGTGGATCTCGAAGTTGAGGCCGAGCGCCGCCTCGGCCATCGCGGAGCATTCGATATGCCAGCCCGGCCGACCGCGCCCCCACGGCGCATCCCAGGCGCTGTCCTCACCCGGCTTGTGCGCCTTCCACAGCGCGAAGTCCAGCGGGTCCTCCTTGCGGGCGGTCTCCTCCCCACCGTCGCCATCGTCCATCTGATCGACGTCGCGATGTGAGAGCGAGCCGTAGCCCGGATCGGCGCGCACGCGGAAGTACACGTCGCCCTGTGCCGCGTATGCCGCGCCTCGCTCGATCAGCGCTTCGATCAGTTCGATCTGATCGCCGATCGTCTCCGACGCCAACGGCTCGTGGTCGGGGCGGCCCAAACCCAGCGCGTCGGTGTCGGCGCGATAGTGGGCGGCCATCGTCGCCGCGAGTTCGACCGAAGGCAACGGAGGCTCCGACGCGGCGGCAGCGGCGTAGATCTTGTCGTTGACGTCGGTGATGTTCGCGACGTGGGTCACGTCATAGCCCTCGTGGCGCAGGAACCGCTTGAGCAACGAGAAGACGACAAACGGACGCGCATTGCCGACGTGAATCCGGTCGTAGACGGTCGGGCCGCACGCGTAAATACCGACCTTGTTGCCCTCCCGCGGCCGCAGCGGCAGGCGTTCGCCGGTTCGCGTGTCTTGCAGGGAAATCTCGCGCACTGCGCCAATGTATCCAGCCCGCACCCGCACTACCCGGCCGCTCCGTTACCGTTGAGGTCAATGAACGCCGCCTCGGCGCTGGACATCCTCGTCGTCGACGACGACGCACCGCTGCGAGACATGCTGTCGCGTTCCTTCGAACGCGAGGGTCATCGGCTCGTTGCGGTCGCCGACGGCGAGACCGCTATCGACGAAGCATCGAAGAATCAGTTCGACGTGATCCTCCTCGACGTGTCGCTCGGCCCTGGCCCGTCCGGCTACGACATCGCGCGCCAGCTGCGCGAACGCCGCAACGTCACGCCGATCATCATGCTGACCGCGCTGGACTCCGAAGCCGACGTCGTGCAGGGCCTCGAGGCGGGCGCCGACGACTACGTCACAAAGCCGTTCGGGCTCGCCGAGCTGCGCAGCCGGATTAGGGCCGTGCTGCGCCGCACGAACGGCCGCCTGCTCGACGATGCGCAGCTCGAGGTCGGCAACGTCAAGCTCGACCAGCGGCTGCGCGAGGTGACCGTCGGCGGGGAGGACGTGCGCTTGACCTTCTCCGAGTTCGAAGTGCTGCTGTGCCTGATGAGCCGGCCCGGACGCCTGTACAACCGCCAGGAGCTGCTGCGCGCGATCTGGGGCGACTCCGCTTACCGCGACCCGCGCGCGATCGACGTCCACATCCGTCACCTCCGCGAGAAGCTCGAGGAGAAGCCCGAGGATCCGAAGCTGATCCTCACCGTGCGCGGAGCGGGCTACCGCTTCCGCGACCGGTGAACAGACGGCGGTCTCGTCCGCTCGGGCTGCGGGCGCGCCTGCTCGCGGCGCTGTTGTTCACGGCGGCGGTGACGCTGGGTACCGCCGCGCTGGTGCTGCTGCCGTCGTTGCAGGACCGGTTGGAGAATCAGTCGCAGGAGTCGTTGCGGGCGACCGTTCGCGCATCGGCCAACGAGATCCGCAAGGCGATCCAAGACGACAAGCTTGAGATCTGCGACGACCAGTCGATCGGAAGAACCAACAAAACGGCCAAGGCCGCTGACAATCTCGCGCGCAGAACAAACGCAACCGTCGCGATCTGGGACAGGATCCCCCAGCGTTGTTATCCGACGACTGGCAGCGAAGCAGCGCCGGAGGAGGTCCTCACGGCGCTCCGGGAGGCCGAGCCGGCAGCGGCCTCGACCACCGATGGAACTTCGCTCGCCCTCGCGATCACGACCGCGCGAGCCACCAACACTCAATCGGCCGTTCAGTTCGTGGTGCAGGTAACGCAGTCCGACCGCGCCGTATCCCAGGCCGTAGCGGAGGTCCGCACGGCGTTTATCGCCGCAGCCGCCACAGGTCTGCTCGTAGCGCTGATCATCGGACTCGCGCTCGCCACCACGCTTTCCAGACGCCTCGCGAAACTGCGTTCCGCCGCGCTGCGGCTCGCACGCGAAGGGCCGAGCGCGCCGCCTCCGGCCGACGACGAGGACGATGAGATCGGTGATCTGTCGCGCGCCTTCGCACAGATGCAGCTCGCGCTCCGGCGCCAGGAGGAGGCCCGCAAGGCCTTTGTCGCGACCGCGAGCCACGAGCTGCGCACGCCGCTCACGTCGTTGCAGGGCAACTTCGAGCTGCTCGCCGAGGACCTGGAGAACGGTGACCTCGACGTCGCCGACGCCAAACGCCAGGTCGAGGCCGCGCGCGGCCAGCTGCGCCGCCTCTCCAGCCTGGCGACCGAGCTGCTCGACCTCTCGCGGCTCGATGCCGAGGAGGAGCCTCTGCGCTCCGAGCCGGTCGAGCTGAACGAGCTGGCGCGCGCGGTCAGCGCCGAATTCGAGATCCGCGCGGCCGAGCGCGGCGCTGATCTGCGTTTCGTCGAACCCAGGAATCCCGTCTGGGCGCGAGCTGACCCGGGCGCCGTGGCGCGCATCCTGCGGATCCTGATCGATAACGCCCTGCGGTTCGTACGCGACGGCCAGCCGGTCACCGTGACGATCGCCTACCGCGGGGAGACGGCGACAGCGACGGTCACGGACACCGGACCGGGAATCCCGCCGGCCGAGCGCGAGGCGATCTTCGAACGCTTCCAACGCGGTTCGCTCACGGGCGGCGAGGGCGGCTTCGGGCTTGGACTCGCGATCGGGCGCGAGCTCGCCGACAGACTCGACGGCTCGCTGAAACTGGACGAGAGCTACAACTCCGGCGCGCGCTTCGTGCTGACCCTGCCGATCGAAGCCCCCGCCTAGGTCCCGCGGCGCGGTTACCTTAGGCGCCATGGAATTCGGCGCCTTCCTGATCGACATCGACGGCGTGCTGCACGTCGGCCAGGAGCCGATCGAGGGAGCCGTCGCCGCAATCGCGTTGCTACGCGAGCGCGGTATCGGCTTCCGCCTGATCACGAACACGACATCGCGCTCGCGGCGACGTGTCGTGGAGCGACTGACCGGCCTTGGCTTCGACGTCGACGAGCGCGACGTCCTGACGCCGGCCGCGCTCGCGGTGCGCCACTGCCGCGACGCCGGTCACGAACATGTCGCGCTGCATGTGGCCGACGCCCTCGCGGAGGATTTCACCGAGCTCAGCGACACAAGCGAAAACCCGGAGGCCGTGATCCTCGGAGATCTCGGCACCGGGTTCACCTATGCGCGGATGAACGCGATCTTCAACCAGCTCGAAGCAGGTGCCGAGCTGATCGCGCTGCAGCGCAATCGCGTCTGGCAGACCGAGGACGGGCTCGTGCTCGATGCCGGGCCGTTCGTCGTCGCACTCGAATACGCGACCGGACGCGACGCGATCGTCACCGGCAAGCCGTCGGCGGCCTTCTTCGAAGCGGCGCTGGCAGAGCTCGGCGTCGATGCAGCGAGCGCCGCGATGATCGGCGACGACCTCGAGGCCGATGTTGGCGGCGCACTCGATGCTGGCCTCAGCGGCATCCTCGTGCGCACCGGCAAGTTCCGGCCGCAGGTCCTCGCTGACAGTGACATCGAGCCGACCCTGGTGCTCGACTCGATCGCGGAGCTACCGGACCTGCTGCCCCATTAGCGAGCCGGAGGACGCCGCCACGGGCGACGAGATCAGGCTCGATCGACGAGAGGTTCGGATTCGTAGACAGTCGCCGGAGTCTTCTTGTAAGGCTCTTCAACGTCGGCGTCGGTCTGTTCCTCGTGGTACACCGACTCGACGTTGACGGCCCAGATGTCGTGCTTGCCGCCGTCGAGGACGTTGTCCACGGCACGCATCGCCGAGAGCATCGAGTGGTCAGAGTTGTTGTAGCGGTGCAGACCGTTGCGCCCGACCTGCTGGAAGCCCTTCAGAGGGTCCAGCCAGCTGCGAATCGTGTCGACGCGATCGCCGTAGTTCTCGTCGTACATCGGGTAGGCCTTCGGCACGCGCACGACGTGCCCGCGGCGGACTCGGGACGCCTCGGCCAGACCGAGCTCCTCCAGCTCCTTCTTCGCGAGCTCGACGAGCTCCTCGTCGGTCGCGCTCCAGAGATCGTCGCCCTTGAAGCAGAAGTACTCCATCCCCACGCAGGCGGTGTCGGGGTCCGGGATCATCCACGGCGACCACGCCCGGAAGTTCTGGATCCGGCCGACGCGGACATGGTCCTCATGGATGTAGATCCACGTGTCCGGAAAGAGGTCCTCGCCGTCGAGCACGAGCGCGACCGTCAGGAAGTCGCGGTAGCGCAGGCCCTGGGCGGCGTCCTGGACGTGCTGCGGCGCCGCCGGCTCGGACATGCCGACCGTGTGTCGCAGCGGCAGCGAGGAGATCGTCGCGCGCGGCTCGAGCACCTCGTTCGGAGTGTGGACCTTGACGACCTGCCCGTCCTTGATCTCGATCTTCGTCGCCGGCGTGTTGAGGCGCACCTCGCCGCCCAGCTCCTCGATCGAAGTGGTCATCTGCTCCCACATCTGACCCGGACCGAAGCGCGGGTACTTGAACTCTTCGATCAGCGACTTGATCTTGTTGCCGCGGTTGCCGAACAAGGCTGCCTTGACGGCGCTGGCAAACGAAAGGCCCTTGATCCGCTGCGCGGCCCACTCGGCGCGCAGTTCGGTCGTAGAAACGCCCCACACCTTTTCGGTGTAGCCCTTGAAGAAGTGCGAGTAGAGGCGCTTGCCGAAGCGGTTTGACACCCACTGCTCGAGGTTGTCCTCTCGACCCTTGGGCTTGATGGTCGCCCACAGGTAGGAGGCGGTGCAGAGCACGAGCTCGACGGGGCCGAGCTTCTTGACGACGTCCATGCCCTTGAGCGGGTAGTCGAGGTACTTGCCGCGCCAGAAGATCCGCGACATCCGCGGGCGCTTGAGGAACTCGTCGCCCATGATCTCGTGCCAGAGATCGTCGACTTCCTTGTTCTTGGTGAAGAAGCGGTGGCCGCCGAGGTCAAAGCGGTAGCCCTCGGGATCGACGACGGTCTTGGCGATACCGCCGACCTGATCGTCGGCCTCCAGGACAATCACCTTGTGCCCAGCCTTCGCGATCAGGTAGCCGGCTGAGAGCCCAGCTGGTCCTCCGCCGATCACCACAAACGGCTTTGACGCGTCGCCCTCGACGAACGGATCGGCTGGGAGTTGCGGTGAGTCGGCTAGGGACATGTCAAAAGCTTGCCGCGTGATCGCCGCTTTGAACCGATCCCCTAACTGTTCGTAAGGATCGCTAACTCAGCACAACAGAGGTCAGGGGACCCGCGGCGCCGACGGAGCGACGCGCTCGTAGACCAACGCGCGTACGCCCCTCGGCCTACCACGCGGCCTGTATTTGGGCGTGGTGAGCACGAGCCGGAACTCTGGATCCTTGTTGAGGGCATTGCGCCACTGCAGCGCGCGATGCTTGACGAGCCGCGTCCACGGCGCGTTCCAGCTCACCGGCCGCAGCAGCGGCATCATCACGATCAGGTGCTGCCCGGGCTTCAGCGCCGGCTTGATCTTCGTCCTGATCATGCGCCGCGGGCCAGCGTCTGTGAGCCGCTCCTGGGCGTCGCGCCAGTCGAAGATGCGAGTGTCCCGCACCTTGCCCATCGCGTCGTACCAGCGCACCTTCGTCGTCGGGAAGCGCAGGTCGAAGTAGTAGCGCACCACCGGCGTGTGTTCTGGATGCAGGTTCACGACGATGTCGTCGTCGCGCACCAAGGCGGCACTCCCCGTCCTGGGCACTCCGAGGTAGTCCTGCTGCAGCGACGTGACCGTCTTGAATGACGCGCCCTTGTTACGCAGCTCGCGTTCGCGTGAATCGGCTGAGATGTAGAGCACAAGGAGCAGGACGATCAAGCCGAGCTTGCCGTGGCGCACGAGCCCGACGCCGAACAGCAGGATGACGGGGCCCACGAAGACGGCGAAGTAGCGACTCGCCCACGCCGGCGAGATCTGCGACGAGATCCACGCCAGCGCGATCCCCGAGAGCCCCGCGATGAGGATGGCCGTCATCGCGTCGCGCTGCCGCATTGACTCCGTGCGGTGCCAGAGCACCGTGACCCCGGCGAACGCAACGCACGCGCCTGCGAAGGCGATCGTCGAGCCGCCGCCGAGCATCTGCAGGCAGTTGAGGATTTCCTCGAGCTTCGGCGCGCGCGCCCATGGCGCTCCGGTGTGCTGGGACTGGTAGTAGAGCGTCGGCAGCCACGGCGCGTAGAGGATCGCGATGGCGCCATATCCGAGCAGCCCGTCTTTGATCAGCGCGCGCCGCTCAACGCCGTGCGCTCGCCAAGCGAAAAACACAAACGCCACGAAGGTCCCGGCCGCGAAGAACAGCCCCCAGTTGTGGCTGTAGAGCACCAACGCCATGACGACCGCGAAATACGGCAATGCGCGGCGCTTGCGTTCGGCGAACACCAGCGCGAAGGTCGTGATGCTCAGCAGGCCGAGCAAGGCCACGAGCGAGTACATCCGCGTTTCCTGCGCGTAGAACGTCAGGAATGGGTTGACGGTCGCCAGGGCCGCGCAGGCCCAGCCCGTGCGGCGGTCGAACAGAGAGTTTCCGCTCCAGTAGGCGGCCGGCACCATCAGGAGCGCGAAGATCAGCGACAGCAGATGAGTCCGAGACTCGCCGTCGCCACCTACGAGCGAGGTCCAGACATGGAGGAGCATGTAGTAGAGCGGCGGCGAGCCGTCCTGGCGCAGGATGCTCGGAATGTCCGTCAGCCCGTGCGAGGCAATCCCGACGGACAGGCCTTCGTCGATCCAGAACTTCGCGTTGAGCGCGTGGGACCGCAGCGATAGCGAGAACAAGACCAGCGCAATCAGACCAACTGCGGTCGCGGCCGTCGGGTGCTCCTTGACGGTGCGGTGGACGCGCTCCGCCGCGATGCGCGGTCCTGCCGTGTTCACTTGCGCCACAGCTCGGGGCAGGTCGTCAAGACACGCCACTGCGGCGGACTCACCGCGAGATCCTGGGTGCGAGCCCCGCCTAGCGCCGTCAAGGGCGGGTCCGCGCCTTCGACGGCATTGACACGCACTCGAAACACGACCGCCGGCGCCTTGGGTTCGATCGAGACCTGTTCGATATGCACACCGGTGGTCCAGGCCACCGACGGCACGAGATAGGCGCCCGTCGACAGATTGCCGCAGCGCCTAAGCGCTTCGGCGCCGCCGGCGTCGGCCACGAGCTCGGGGAGCCCGCCGGTCAACTTGGCTTGGTAGTCAACGCGGTCGGTGACGGGCTTGACATCGTCGACCCAGGGCGCCACAAAGGCGATGCCGAGCACCACCGCCGCAATCGCGTTCGGCACCCGCAGCTTTCGCAACCACCACCCGGCCGAGGCAGCTGCGACGACACCCCCCAGTACAAGCGGCAGCATCAAGTAACGGTTGTTGCCGGAGAAGTCGCCCTTGGCGCTCATCACGCCGACAAGTCCGACCCATGCCAGCGCCGCCGCCAGCAGCCAGACCGAACGCAGCGCAATGCCGCTGCGGAAGTTCCGGCGCTCGGCAACCAGTCGTGCGGCGAGCAACACGAAGCCGACCATCAGCGGCACGGCGACCATCGTCGACGCCCGCCGGAAGACCTCGAGGAACGGATCGTCGGCGAGCCGCGCCGAACCGGGTACCGGCGTCTGCGCGCTGTGGGCTGCCCGCAACCAATCGCCTGAACCCCACCACTCAGGCAGCACCCACAGGGCGAGCACCATTGCCCCGGAGCCAAACAGGACGGTGAGCTTCAACTCGCGTCGCCACGCCAGCCACAGCCCGTAGACGGCCAGAAACACCCAGGCCTCGGGACGCAGCAGCGCCGTCGCGACGCCGAGTCCGAAGGCCAGCCGGCGGCGACCCTCAAGATGGCTGTCGATCGCCGCCAGCACGAGGGCCACCATCAGCGCTTCGGAGTTGGCGAGCGCCGCGTGCAGCAGCCACCACGGGGCGATCAGGAAGGCGGCCACCGCGCCGACGCCGCCGGCGACACCACCGCCGAGCTTCAGCGCCACACGGAAGGCGAAGATCAGCGCGAGTAGCGCGCCGGCGCGCGCGACGACGATCCATAGGTAGGGCGCCGCGTCACCAAAGATCGAGAACACCGTCGTGAACATCACCGGTAACGGCTTCCATGACGGACCCAGCGTCGTCGAGAGGTCCAGGTGCGCGATCTCGCGCCCCCAGATCAGCCAGGCCCAGCCGTCGTAGGTCGGCGCCGACGGGAGCAGCAACGACAGCGCTGCGAGCGCGACACAGCCCACAACCATGGCCACCCACGGGGCGATCCTCAGCCCGGCGATATTGAGCTCGAGTGCCGGTGACGGTTCACCGGTATCGAGTGCGGGGGAGGTCAGGCGTTTCAGCAAGGCGGAGCGTGAAAATTCGAAAGAGGAAATGCGATCGGACGGGCCGGAAGGCTACGAGGCCTGACGATGCCTCGGACGGGCGGCTAACTGCCGCTAACAGAGCCGCGGCAACCCTACTCGACGGTTGCGACTGCCTGGGCGGCGATGCCCTCGCCCCGGCCGAGCGCTCCGATCCGCTCGGCCGTCGTGAACTTCACGTTGATCGTGCCGCCGTTGAGAATGTCGGCGAGCAGCTCGGTGATCGCCTCACGATGGGGACCGAGCTTCGGCGCCTCGGCGATGACGGTCGCGTCGATATGGCCGATCTTGAAGCCCTCGGCCTCGACCATCGCGACGACCTCGGACAGCAGCACGAGCGAATCGGCGTCTCTGAAGCGCGCGTCGGTGTCGGGGAAATGCAGGCCGATGTCGCCCAATCCGGCGGCGCCGAGCAGGGCGTCGATGATCGCGTGCGTGAGGACGTCGGCGTCGGAATGACCGTCGAGGCCGAGCGTGTGCTCGATCGCGATGCCACCGAGGATCAGCCGCCTGCCGGCGACGAGCCGGTGGCTGTCAAAGCCGATGCCGACACGCGTCATCCGATCGGCTCCATGCGCCGCTCGCGGCCTTCGAAGACGCAGATCTCGGTGACGCCGGCCTCCTGCAGGAGCGCCAGCGCCTGCTCGTATTCGTATCCGAGCTGCGCGGGCGTGTGGGCGTCGGAGGAGAGCGCGATCGGGTTCCCCGCGTCGACGACCATCTCCAGCAGTTGGCGCGAGGGATAGAGCTCGCCGACGGGTTTGCGCAGACCCGCGGTCGACATCTCGACCGCGATCCCAGAAGCGGCGATCTGCTCCATCGCCAAGTCGTAATAGCGGCGAAGATCGCCCTCGGGCCAGGGCCGTTCGCTGCCCCAGTGCTTGACGAGATCAGGGTGGGCCATGATGTCGTACATACCTGTCGCGGCCATCTCGCCGAGCCACGTGAAGTAGGTGCTCCAGACGTATTCGGGCGAACGACCCGAGTTCCAGACGTCGTACTTGGCGTAGTCCAGGGCACCCTCGCCGAGGAAGTGCACAGAGCCGACGACGTAGTCCCACTCGCGGGCCTCGAGCAGGTCGCGCATCTGTTCCTCGCGGCCAGGGATGAAATCCGCCTCGATGCCGAGCTTGAGATCGGTCTGCGAGCGCACGAACTCGACGTACTCGTCGATGTCGTCGTGGCTCTCCTGCCGCCAGAGCTCGTGATCCCACACGGCGAGCGACTGATTGAAGCGGTAGATGTGCTCCGCGACCCCGAGCTCCGCGATGCCGCGCTCCGTCGCGGCGGCGCGATAGGCGGCCGCGTTGTCGGCCGTCATGAAGCGCTCGAACGTCGTGCCCGGTTCATCCGGGCGCAGATGCACGTGGTAGTCGGTCAGCACAGCAACGACTCTGCCAAACGCAGGTCATCGCGCGTCGTGACCTTGAAGTTCGTCGCCGGGCACGACACCAGCCGCACGAGCCCGCCCTGGGCTTCGACGAGTGCCGCGTCGTCGGTCGCCGCCGCGAGGATCGCCTCGTCCTGCGCGAGCGCGCGCTCGAGCACCGCGCGGCGGAACACCTGCGGCGTCTGGATCGCCCACAGCTCCGAGCGGTCGAGCGTGCGCTCCACGAACTCGCCGCCGGCCTTGATCGTGTCCGTGACGCGTGCGGCGGCGATCGCGGCGTCGGCGCCCTCCAGGCCCGCGATGCAGTCGGCCACGATCTGCGCGGAGATCAGCGGGCGCGCGGCGTCATGCACCAGCAACACGTCGCCGGATGCGGCGGCCAGCGCGTTGCGCACCGAATGCGAGCGTTGCGCGCCACCCGGCACGCCGATGCAACCGGCCGGCGCCTCATAGCCTTCGGGCAGCGCCACCACAACCTCATCGACGGTCTCGAGCAGCACATCGATCGACCACTGAAGGAGTGGTCGCCCGCCTAGAACGACGAACGCCTTGGGGGTCGATCCCCCAAGGCGTTCACCCTTGCCGGCCGCGACGACGAGCGCCGTGACGCGGCCAAAATCCCGGGCTGTGTCGATCAGCCCGCTGCCGCCATCTTCTCGCCCGCGGAATCTGCGAGCAGCTTGTCGAGATGCTCCTCGGCTTCGTCCTCGTTCTTGTCGAGCGCGTACATCAGCTCGGACGCGAGGATCTTCTTGGCGCGCGTGAACATCTGCTTCTCACCCGTCGACAGGCCCTTCTCGTGCTCACGCAGCGCGAGATTGCGGACGACCTCGGCGAGCTCGTAGATGTCGCCCGTCTTGATCTTGTCGCGGTTGTGCTTGAAGCGGCGATTCCAGTTCTTCGGCATCTCGGACACGTCGGCCTCGAGCACGCCCAGAACCTTTTTGACGGTCTCCTCGTCGATCACCCGGCGCAGGCCCGCGATGCCGGCGTTCTCGCACGGAACCATCACGGTCATGTCGTTATGGAGGATCTTGATCGTCAGATATTCCTTCTCCTCACCGAACATCTTGCGCAGCTCCTTGTTCAGGACCTGCCCCGCGCCATGGTGGGGATAGACGACGTTGTCGCCGACCTCGAACGCGATGTTCTCCGGAATGGGAACCTCGATGTCGAGTTCTGTTTCATCTGTCATATAGGGAATTGGTGATCCTCCTTCGTCCGGCGCGGCGTCCGCCGGCCAGTGGGTATGAAGACTGTCGTGGCCCTACGTCTGCAGGTAACGATCGACGAGATTGATCTCCTGCAACCGGCGAAGGCCCTCTCGAATGTCCTTCGCACGGATCTCGCCGACTCCCTCGACCTCTTCGAGTTCTGAGTCCATTGCGGCGAGTAGCTCGTCCAGACCGCCGAACCGCTTGACGATCTCGTTCACGACGAGCTTTGGAAGGCGCGGGATACGTCCGAGGATCCTGTGGCCGCGCGGCGCCACCGGATAGTCGAGCGTGTTGAGCTTGCGGTCGTAACCGCAGAGCTCAGCGAGCCGTCCAAAGTCAAGGAGATCCTGGTGCGCAAGGCGACCGAGCTGGTCGAGCGCTTCCGCGTACAGCTCGTCATCGTCGGCGGCGATGTAGTCGTGCACGAGGGCGGCCTTCTCGCCGGCCACACCGACCATCACCTCCTCGAGCTGCATCTCGATCAGGCGTCCTTCGTTGCCGAGCTCCACGATGTAGCGCTCGATCTCAACTGCCATCCGTGTGACGAGCTCGGCGCGCTGCAGCACCGTGAGGACGTCGTGCAGCGTGACTCCGCCTTCGAACTCGAGCGCGGTCAGTCGCGTCGACACCTGGTCAAGGCGCGTGCGGTACTTGTCGAGCGTCGCCAGCGCCTGGTTGGCCTTTGCGAGGACCACCGGGATGTCCTCGAGGATGTACTTCGAGCCGTCGACGTAGAGCGAGACGACCTCGCGCCGTTGTGAGATGCAGATCACGAGCGCGTCGGTCTGCTTGGAGACGCGCTCGGCCGTGCGATGGCGCGTCCCGGTCTCGAGACTGAGGATCGTCGGATCCGGCATCAGCTGCACGTTGGCCATCCCGATCCGGGTGGCGTTCTGGTTCAGCGTGATGGCGCCGTCCATCTTCGCCACCTGGTAGAGCAGCGCCGGCGAGTAGTCGATGTCGAGCTTGATTCCGCCCGAGTAGAGAAAGCTCAGTCCCTCCTCCTCACCGATCGCGATCAGACCACCGGTGCGGGCGTGCAGGATGTTGTCGAGACCTTCGCGCAACGCCGTGCCGGGCGCGACCATCTCGAGTGCTTTTACGAGGCGGGGCTCCTGCCTGTTCTCGAACTCAGCACTGAGTTCATCCCCGGATCGTTGTGCCATCAGAGGGCGATTCTACCAGGCGATTCGCCTCAAAACGGGCCGGTATCGAGCGCCCATTCGTCCAGTCGTTCGGGTCCGTTCGATACCGGCGCTACGCGGCGTCGGCCCGCGCGGATCCGCCGAGCGAGTGCCTGACGGCGTCACGGAGCGTGCCGCGCGGCCCGACGATGTCCGCAAGCCCGAACTTCGACGCCTCCGCGGCACGGCGGTCGGCATGCGCGACGGCGCGCAGCTCGCCCGTCAGCCCGACCTCCCCGAAGGCGCAAAGCGGACGGCCCGCAGCGCCGAGCGAGACACCGCGGACGGCGCTTGCGATCGCGAGCGCGACCGCGAGGTCCGCACCGGGTTCGTCGACCCTGACGCCGCCGACGACGTTGACGAAGACGTCAGCCGAGCCGGTGCCGATGCCCGCATGCCGCGACAGGACAGCGAGCACGAGCGCAAGGCGGTTGCGGTCGATCCCGTTGCAGACACGCCGGGGCGGCACGAGCTCGGATTGCGACACGAGCGCCTGCACCTCGACCAGCAGCGGGCGGGAGCCCTCCATCGACGCGAGGATCACCGAGCCGGGCTTGCCGGTTGCCTCGCCGACAAAGCGCGCGCTCGGGTCGAGCACCTCCACGAGACCGCCCTCGCTCATCTCGAACACCCCCGTCTCGGCTGCCGAGCCGAAACGGTTCTTCGACGCCCGCAGCGTCCGATAGGTGCGTTCCTGCTCCCCCTCGAACTGCAGCACGCAGTCGACGAGATGCTCCAGGACGCGCGGGCCCGCCAGCGAGCCCTCTTTGGTCACGTGGCCGACGAGGATCACGGCGGTGTCCGACTGCTTCGCGGCCCGCATCAGGCGTGAAGCGGCCTCGCGGACCTGGCCGACCGATCCGGGCGCGCCCGTCAGGGCGGCGTCGTGCAGCGTCTGGATCGAATCGATCACGCAGACGGCCGGCTTGAGCTGCTCGATCGCGCCGAGTACGACGTCGATATCGGTCTCCGCCAGCGCCGGGACGTCGAGCGCGTGACAGGACGCGGTCTCCAACCGCTCATGGCGCAGCTTCACCTGCGCCGCCGACTCCTCCCCTGAGACGTACAGGACACGTGCGCCTGCGCCGGCGAGATTGCCAAGCACCATTCCGGTCAGCGTCGATTTGCCGATTCCGGGCGAGCCCCCGAGCAGCACGAGCGACCCGGGCACGATGCCGCCGCCGAGCACGCGGTCGAGCTCACCGATGCCGGTCGCCAGGCGCGCGACCTGAGTCGCCTTGACGTCGCGCAGCGCCACCACGTTGGCGGGGCGCCCGGTCGCGCGGGCCGATCGGCCGGACCCACGCACTTGCGCGGCCTGCACCTCTTCGACCATCGTGTTCCAGCCCTCGCACCCGGGGCATTGACCGACCCAGCGCGGCGTCGATTGCCCGCACTCAGAACAGACATGGATTGATTTCACGGAAGCCATCGCGCGCGAACACTAGTTCGCCCAACGGACAGCCATCTGGGCCCAAACGGTGTGGGCCGACTTAAGGTCGTATATCGACATCAACTCAGCCCACGCCGCGTGGGTGGGCAGCTACGCCTGGCCCGCCGAGGGCGCGCGTTCGCAGCTGTCGAAGACTCCCTTGTGTGAGCGATCGCAGAACGGCTTGTCCTGCGACAGCCCACAGCGGCACAGGACGATCGACTCGCCGTCGGGCAGCTCGAAGACACCGCCGTCGGGATCGATCAGACGCACGGGCCCGGTGACCTTGTATGGGCCGTTATCCCGCACCTTGATCTCAACTCGAGTGTCTTGGGTAGGACGTTCGCGCATGAACAGAACCCTACGCCTAGGAGAGATGCCCACATGAGAGTCCCCAAACCATCGGCGGCGATGATTGTCGCCGTGATCGCAATGGTGTTCGCGATGACCGGAGCCGGTGTCGCCGCGATCAACGCGACGTCGGTTGACGGCGTCAGCGCCGTCAAGAGCGGCGCGAGCGCGAAGCGAGCCGCGGGCAAGCTGGTCACAACCCAACGACGCGGGAACGGCAAGGGCACGATCGCCGCCCGCTACCTGAATCCCGGCACGACGTTCGGGAAGACCTTCCAGGTCGAAGACAACCGCGTACTCAGTCCGGTCGCGATCGGCGGCATCTCCGGGCTCGGGACGCTCACAGCGTCCTGCTACGACCAGAACCAGGTCGCCGGCAACGAGGATCCGGCGACGCAGGTCGTATTCGGCAACACCTCAGGCACGACCGTGGGCATCTCGCGCTCGGTCGGCGTCAACGGTCCGACCGTCGGCACCGTCCCCAACGGAGCACAGTCCTCCTTCACGATCGGGGGCTCGAACACGTTCGAACTGCACATCCAGCGTGCGAACGTGAACTACTTCGTACGAGGCGTCGTGCGCCAGGACGGTCGCGGCTCGGCAGCCGCTTCGTGCGTGGTCTACGGGTTCTCGCTCGCCGTGAAGTAGCCCACACCCCAGCGATCCGCTGTTCTTTGTGGGTCTCTGGCCCACTAAGACAGCGGATCGGGCTGGTCCTCGACTAACCCGCCCGCTAGAGGCGCGCCAGAGCATCGTCGACGTTCGCAAACGTCACAACACTCGAGATCAGCTCACCTTCGAATTCGAATATGAGCGCCACCTCTGGAGCCACCTCCACGTGGGTCTCGGGCTCGGTCGCGTGGAGCGTCGCCACGGCCACCGCGAGATCCCCAGCCTGCTCGATCCGGACGATGTCCATCGAATACTCGTCCCACTGGTCGCCCATCTCCTCGAAATACTCGCGCAAGCCCTGATCGCCGACGTAGGTACGACCGTCGATGCCCCAGTAGGCCGAGGTGAAGGTGCCGTCGGCCGTCATCAGCGCGGCCCATGCATCGGCCTCATGCGCGTTGTACGCAGCAAAGACCTTGCGGACCAGTTCTTCCCTCATCCAGCGATTCTGTCAGAGAGAAGAACCGGCCCCGCCGGTTATTCGTCGGTCTTGTCGACCGCGGGTGCGTTCTCAGGGGATTCCTCGTCCGTGGAATCATCCTCGGCGCCGACCACGACCGGCTTACGCGACTTCTTCGGCTTGACGATCTTCAGCGTGACTTCCTTGCCGTCGGACTCCGGGGCACGATCCACGAGGATCGTCGAACCCGGAGGCGCCTCCGACTTCAGCACGAAGTCGGCGAGCGGATCCTCGATGAAGCGCTGGATCGCGCGGCGCAACGGCCGTGCTCCCATCGCGGGATCCCAGCCCTGATCGACCAGCAGATCGCGCGCGCCGTCGGTGAGATCGAGCTGCAGCTCCCGATCCGCGAGCGAGGTCCGCACGCGCCGCAGCAGCAGCTCGACGATCGTCGTGATCTCTTCCTTGGTCAGCTTGTGGAAGACGATCACGTCGTCGATGCGGTTGAGGAACTCAGGCCTGAAGACCTTCTTGAGCTCACCCATGACGCGATTCTTCATGTCGTCATAGGTCATGCCCTGGTCGGAGTCACCGACCGAGAAGCCGAGCGGGGTGTTGTTCGCGATCTCAGAGGCGCCGATGTTCGACGTCATGATCACGATCGCGTGCCGGAAGTCGACCGTGCGACCCTGCGAGTCGGTCAAACGACCGTCCTCGAGGATCTGCAGCAGGATGTTGAAGACATCGGGGTGTGCCTTCTCGATCTCGTCGAGCAGCAGCACGGAGTACGGCTTGCGGCGCACGGCTTCGGTCAGCTGACCACCTTCGTCATAACCGACGTAGCCAGGAGGCGACCCGACGAGACGCGACACCGCGTGCTTCTCCATGTACTCGGACATATCGATGCGCACCATCGAGTCCTCGTCGCCGAACAGGAACTCCGCCAGCGTCCGCGCGAGCTCGGTCTTACCGACGCCCGACGGCCCCAGGAAGATGAACGAACCGGTCGGGCGCTTGGGATCCTTCAGCCCAGCGCGCGAACGGCGAATCGCCTTGGAGATGACTTCGACGGCGGCGTGCTGACCGATGACGCGCTTGTGCAGCTCGTCCTCCATCCGCATCAGCTTGGCCGTCTCGGCCTCGGTCAGCTTGAAGACCGGGATGCCGGTCCACATCGAAACGATCTCGGCGATCTCCTCCTCGCCGATCTTCGGGCGCTCGGAGCCCTCGGCCTCGCCGGCCTCCCACTGCTCCTCGAGCTCGCGCTTCTTCTGCGTGAGCTGACGCTCCTTGTCACGCAAGGAAGCTGCCTCTTCGAAGTGCTGGGCCTCGATCGCCGCCTCCTTGGCGCGCCGCGTCTCCTCGATCTCTGATTCGAGGTCCTGGTAGACGGGCGGGGACGTCATCGACTTGATCCGCATCCGCGATGCCGCCTCGTCGATGAGGTCGATTGCCTTGTCCGGCAGCTGACGATCGGCGATATAGCGATCGGCGAGTTCAGACGCGGCTTCCAGCGCCTCGTCGGTGATCTCGATCTTGTGGTGCTGCTCGTAGCGATCGCGTAGACCCTTGAGGATCTGGACCGTCTCCTCAGGAGAGGGCTGCTCGACGCGAATCTGCTGGAAGCGACGCTCCAGCGCGGAGTCGCGCTCGAGGTACTTGCGGTACTCATCGAGTGTCGTGGCACCGATCG
>DATMIZ010000108.1:0-14576 GCA_035554055.1 Baekduia sp.
CGGCTCGAGATCTGAACACCGAAGCTTCGCTACTAGCCTCGGGTCATGGCCCTCGACATCCTCCAGATCATCGGTGCCGTGCTGATTCTCGCCGCGTTTGTTGCGGCGCAGGCCGACCGCCTGTCACAGCACTCGGTCACCTACCTGGGCCTCAACGTGGTCGGATCCCTGATCCTCGCTGCGCTCGCCCTGCACACCGAGAACTGGGGCTTCCTGTTGCTGGAAGCGGTGTGGACCGTCGTGTCCGCGTACGGACTGGCTCTGGTACTGCGAAAGTCGAGCCCGCCCGCGGCGGGCGGCCACTGAGGTGGCGACTACTGGTCTTCGGCAGGCTCAGCCGAGCCGGCGCCGACGAGCTGCGACGCGAGGATCGACGGGAGCGTGATCAGCTCACCTGCAGCATGCGGGCCGTCTCCGTCGATGTACAGTGAACGCAGGCGAATCGTCGAGGTTCCGTGGAGCCCGCTCGCCAGACGAACGAGTTGTTTGACGCCGGGCTGATCGGGGTTGAAACCGTAGGTCGCCATTCACAAGCCACTGTACAGCCGACCGGCTGTGTGCGCTGAATAACACTGGCTAACGGGCATCAGCGATACAAAGTACGCGAGTAGGTGTCTACCTGGGTGGGAATCCTGAATTTGTCCGCGAAAGACAAGGTTGACCGCTTAGGCACCGATACGCATTGAGATCGTGGCGTCGCGGGAAGTAGATGTTGACTGAGCAACGATCTTGCCGTACAATTCCAACTGTTGGAATCGGCATTAGCGCCTCTCCTCCCATTTCGATTGAAAGACAGCATTGGCTACATCGACTCATCAGACCGCAGAACTCCTAGTTGCTGATCCCCTGGATCTCCTCCTCCGGCGCGCGAGCCGCTTCGAGCTGCTCACGCCTGCCCAGGAGATCGATCTAGCCCAGCGCATCGAGCGTGGCGACCTCGCCGCGAAGGATTTGCTCGTCAATTCGAACCTGCGTCTCGTTGTGTCGGTCGCCCGTCACTACGTTGGTCAGGGCCTCCAGCTGGAGGACCTCGTGCAGGAAGGAATGCTCGGGCTGATCCGCGCCGCGGAGAAGTTCGATCACCGCAAGGGCTTCCGTTTCTCCACGTACGCCACGATCTGGATCCGCCAGGCGCTTCAACGCGGCCTCGACAACACAGGCCGCACGATCCGCCTGCCCGCAAACGTCGCGCAGCGTGCCCGCCGGGTCGCTCGCGTCGAGCGCGAGCTGACCGCTGAGCATGGTGAAGAGCCGACAATTGACGCCGTTGCCGCGGCCGCCGACCTGACGGTCGAAGAGGTCGAGCTGATCAAGGAGCGCGACCGCGTTCTGGCATCGCTCGACGCCTCGGTCTCTGAGGACGGCGAGGCGACGCTTGGCGAGCTTCTCCCCAACCAGGGCGAGCAGGTCGACGAGCAGGTTGTCCGCGAGGGCTCAGCCCTCACGCTGCTGCGTGCGGTCCATCGCCTGCCCGAGACCGAGCGCCGTGTCATCGGCCTGCGCTTCGGCACGGCCGGCGAGGGCGAGCACACGATCACTCAGGTCGCACGCACGCTCGGCCTGGCTCCGCGCCAAGCGCGTGAAGCCGAGGAGCGCGCTCTGCGCACGCTCGCGGCCGAAGGTGACCTGAAGGCACTGCGCGAAGCCGCCTAAGCAGCCGCGTCATACGAGTAGCCCCGAGGCCCGCCACAAGCGGGCCTCGGTCGTTAAGCACGAAGGTGGGCCGAGCAGCATCACCGAGGAAGATGTATCGCGCCCGCAGCGGTGGGTCACATTCGCATGACATATCGCCGTGAATGTGACCCACCCCCGGCGAACGTCCGGCCGGGAGGATCGGAGGGTGGGTGGGTTCGCTGCCGGGCGGGCGTTCGCCGCCCCACGACCCGTGCCAAAGGCTTGCGCTGCCGGACGGACGTTCGCCGCCCGCGACCCAACCAAACTGCCCCGACCCAACGCTTGGGCGACATTAGTCGTCACATAGGCGACAAACGTCGCCCAATCGGGGAGCCACCACTCGACGCTGCCGTTAACGACCGAGACCCGCATTTCGGCGGGCCTCGGCGTGTACGAACTGCAGGTACCTGCAGCCCGCCAGACAGCGGCGGGCCGGCTTACTTACTCGACGGGAACGTCGAGACCGTCCCAATCGTCCTTCTTCACGAACTTCGTGAGGTTCGTTCCATTGTGCGTCGCGCGCAACGCGTAGCGCACCGTGGAAGACCCTTCCTTGGAATATGTCGTCTTCCGGATTTCGTTCTCCGGGATTTCGACCTTCTGACGCGACTTCACGTCATAGAACTGGATGCCCATTTTGGTCACCTCCTAGGCGGATTCGGGGCGACACTCCCAGGTTGACCGGACGGACTCAAGCGAAAACGGACCGAAAACCCATTTTCAGGTCAGGGCTACAGGTGTTTCGAACGCCGCAGACATGTGACCGCCAGCCAGCGTCCGGCCTCAGCCGTGCGTGCCAAAGGGAAGGCGAGTTCGGGGGTCGAGGCCCACAGCGGCGCCGGCGTATCGGAGACCGCCCAGGCGGGCGGCCAGGCGCTGATGTCCGCATCCTCGAGCGCGGCGATCAGTGCCGTCATTACCTCATCGACACCCGGTTCACGGACCGGAGAGCGCTGCCTGAAGCGTGCGATGCAGTGTGCCGAGGGGACGATCTCGCGAGCCTCGGGGTGCTCGGTCCGCGCGGTTCGCCTCATCGTCTCCATCGTAGGCGCGCTACTCGCCGGCTGTGATCGCCTGCTTCAGCGCCTGCGCCGCCCGGGCGTTGCGCTCGGCGGCCACAGCAACCACGCCGCTCTGGTCGTAGAAGTCGACGGCGATCAGATTCGGCGCGATCTTCCGGGCGGCGGCGCACTCTTCGACACGACGGCTCAAGAACCGGTCCGCGATCGTCCTGTTGGCGCTCGGGCGCGGCGGGAACGTGTCAATCCAGTGGTTGATGAGCAGCAGTGGGCTATCCGCGCTGCCGCGATTGCGTGTGCAGCGAAGCTGACCCGCGTTGGTGGCGCCCAGCGGGGTGTCCTGCACGAACGAAAATCCGTCCAGGTACCAGTCCGGGCTGCCTCCGTCCCGCTCTGTGAACACCACCAGGCGCTCGCCGGACTTGACCATCTCCCCCAGTGTCGGCAGCGGCTTGTTGCGATCTAGTCGCGCGACATACGGCAGCAGACCCGCCTCCTCGAACGTCTTCTCGATCACCGCGGGCTTCGCGTACGGCTCGGCGAAGATCGTCACGATCTCGCCCGGATTGCGCTTGAGGAAGTCGGCGATCAGCTTCAGCTCATCGGTGGCCTTGTGGGCGCCGAGCTCGCAGACCGAGTGGCAGAGGTACACCTCTCGGCGACCGCTGAAATCGCCCGCGCCGAGCCTGCCGGCGAGCCGCTCGGCCAACGCCAGCTGCTGCGGGCTGAGCGACTTGGCAACCCGGTTGCGGTCCTGCTCCTCGCCCTCGAGATCGGTGCGCACGCGGCCGTTCGACGCTCGTACGCCGAGGTGGAAGTCGAGCAGGAAGCCACGGATTCCGTCGGCGAGCTGATCGGCGATGCCAAAGCGCTGGTTGGCGAAGTACCAGCCAGGCTGCTCGGCGGCGGAGAATGAGTTGTGAGTCGCCGGTATCGCCACCTCGTTGAGGCGCAATCCGCAGTAGTCCTTGGAGCCCATGCACCCTGCCACCGGCGCGGCGAAGGCCTCCGGCGGGGTCTCCCTGCCTGTCGTCACGGCCGCTGCCGCCACAGTCGCGGCGCCGATCGCGAGCGCCGCGCCGCTGACGATCAACGCGAGCCTGCCCTTGGACAGCCCCGGCGCGCGGCCGGCGGTCTGCCCGCGCACCTCCATCGCGGCGGTGAGCTCAGCGAGGCCCCAGAACAGGACCAGGATGCCCGTGCCGATGAGCAGGATGCGGACGGCCATGATCGGATCGAGGATCAGACCCAAGCCGACAAGAGCTGCGACGGCGCCGCGCACAGCGCGTTCGGCGCGCACGGGGCGCGGCCGCAGGACCCGCGTCGCGACCTTGCGAAGCCAGCCTGCGATCCCGCTCGGCGAGATGACCGCCCCACCGACGATGACCGTCACGCCTCCGACCACGATCATCGAGATCGCCCAGCTGCCGAGATCGCCCAGCATTGCGTCCCACAGCGCCTTCACGGCGCTGTCGACATCCAGGTCTGGCCGCCCGATGCCCTCGGTGGCCGACCTCACCGTCAGCGCCTTGGCGATGGCGAGCGTCACGGCGAGGATGCCGCCGGCAAACGCCAACCCGGCGCCCGCCCAGGCAAGCGCGAGGCGCCTGCGTGGCGCGATCGCGATTGCGATCGCGAATGTGGCCAGTGCCGCCAGAGGCAGAACCAGTCCGACCGAGCGCAGCTCGGCGAACCTGCGCACGGCGACCAGCGCCGGCTCCTTTTCGTCGATGCTCAGCACCGGAGCATCGACGTCTGCGGGCACGGCGCGTGCGACCTTCGGCGATATCGACCGCAGCGCCACCGCGAGCTCGGTGGATGCCGTGCCGAGATCCAGGACCAGGCTCGAATCGCGCCGGTTGATAATCACCTCATAGGCATCGCGCGCCGCCAGTCTCGTCGCAGACTCGACGACCTGCGAGCCGAGGAATGCCTCGATCGCGGGGACGAGCAGGGGCCGTACCGTCAGCAGATCGGTGGCGCCGGCGGCGATCAGCCCGTCGGCCGCCTCCTGAGCGGCGACCGAACGCACCTGCTTGGTCTGCAGCGCGTTGGTCAGCCGGTCGGTGAGTGCAGGCTGCGTGGCGACCTCCTGACGGACGTACAGCGCGGGGATCCCGAACAGGCTGAGCCCGACGGCCGCGATCAACAGCAGCGCGGTCAGATATGTGCGAATGCGTATTGCCATCGGCCCCTACTGGACTATTCCCCGTCCGCGGCTGTTTGCCTATCGTCAGAGGACAGATGGAGCTCGCGTCACCCGCAGTCAACGTCGAGCTCCGAGAACTGGGCGCGCGCGGGAACTTCGTCGTTTTCGCGTTCCCGTATGACGCCGGCCTCGTGGCGGAGGTCAAGGAGATTCCCGGACGGCGCTTTGACTGGCCACGGCGCGAGTGGTCGGCGCCCGTCGAGGATTGGGTCGGCGTACATGTCGCGGCGATCGTCGAACGCCACCCCGAGCTCACGGTCGCCGACGAGGTCTCCGCGTGGCTGGCGTCGATCGACGCACGCTGGTTCGCGCGCGTCGGCGCGCTACGCCACGACGGCCGGGGCTGGTGGGCCATCGAGACGCTGACCGGCTCGCCGCCCGTGGCCTTCGCAGACGCGCAGGAACACGGCGGTCTACTGCTGGCGCCCTTCACCGCCGCAGCCGCTGAGGAGCTCGATGCCACAAACGGCGTGCGCCTCAGCAGCGGCGCCCAGCTCTGTGTCGAATCCGTGCAGCGTGGCGAAGCGCCGCCGCCGGCACGACTGCGCTCGAAGGTCGGCGTCAGCGGCACGCGCCTCGTGCTCGACGTCCTCTGGGACGACGACATCGGGCGGGCGTTCGACAAGCTTTCCGGAGTTACCGCGCGGTCGCTGCCTGTCGATCCCTGGCACGCCGAGCGGCTCGACGAGTTCATCGCGACCCACGATGTCGCGGTCGACGCGATGGCCGCGCCGGTGCTCACCGAACTCCGGCGCCAAGCCGATGAGGCAACCGAGCAGGTGCGCGACTCACGCGCGACCTCCGGCGCCGAGATCGAGGAGGTCGCGACGGTGCTCGGCGGCGAGTTGCAGCCATTTCAGTGGGCCGGCGTGCGCTACGCGCTGCGCGCACGCCAGCTGTTCATCGCCGACGAGCAGGGGCTCGGCAAGACGGTCGAGGCCCTCGCGACGCTCGAAGCCGACGATGCGTATCCCGCGATCGTCGTCTGCCCCGCCTCGCTCAAGCTCAACTGGGAGCGTGAGACGGCCCGCTGGCTGCCGCATCGGGACGTCGCCGTCGTCGCCCCGGGAATGGCGGTCCCGCCCGCCGCGGACATCGTCGTCATCAACTACGAGCTCGTCAGCAGACATGAGGGGGCGCTGAAGCGCATCCACGCCAAGGCGCTCGTCGTCGATGAGTCGCACTACTGCAAGAACCCACGCGCCAAACGCACGCAGGCCGTGCGCCGCGTCGCTCAGGACATGCGGCCGACGGCGCTCAAGCTGGCGCTGACGGGCACGCCGGTGCTCAACCACGCCGACGAATTGATCAGCCAGCTGCGCGTGATCGGTCGCCTCGGCGACTTCGGCTCGGGCGCCCGCTTCTCCAAGCAGTTCGAAGGCGAGGACCTCGAGGAGCGCGTGCATTGGCATCTGCGCCGGCGCTGCTTCGTGCGCAGACTTAAGAAGGACGTGCTGCCACAGCTCCCGGCCAAACGCCAGGTCGTTGTGCCGATCTCGCTGTCCAACGAACCGGAGTACCGCCTAGCCGAGAAGGACGTCATCGCCTGGCTGCGCGAACAGCCGCTCGATCTCAAGGAGCTCAACGCGAAGATCGCCGCCACCCTGCGCGCGCAGCGACTCGCTCAGCTCGGCACCCTCCAGCGCCTCGCAGCGGCAGGCAAGCTGCACTCGGCGCTGGCCTGGATTCATGACTTCCTCGCATCCGGAGAGCCGCTTGTGGTCTTCGCTCGGCACGTGGACATCCAGAACGCAGTCGTCGAGCGCTTCCCGGACGCCCTGCATCTGCTCGGCGCCGACAACGTGCAGCGCCGGGAGGCTGCCGTCAACGCGTTCCAGCAACCGGACGGGCCGCAGCTGATCGTTTGCGCCACGCGCGTGGCGGCTCAGGGAATCACGCTGACGCGCGCTTCCAATGTCGCGTTCCTGGAGCTCGAATGGACGCCGGCGCTACATGACCAGGCTGAGGACCGCTGCCACCGGATCGGCCAAGAGGATGCGGTCACGGCGTGGTACCTGCTCGCCGCCGACACGATCGACGAGACGATGGCTAAGCTGATCCAGAGCAAGCGTGCGACCGTCGGCGCCGTGACGGACGGGCGCCGACTGAGCGGCGATGGGATGGTCGAACAGGTGATCCGCGAGCTGCGCGACGGACAGCCGTTTAGGCACCTCCACGTAGCGGCTACACGGTGACTGCAACCCCCCAGCCCGATTAGGATCCAGCCACAGCCGCCACGAGTCAGCTGAAGGCCTCATGACCACCGAGATCTCACGCCGCATCGCGATTTTCGTCCTGAGCCGGATCCGCAGCGGCTCGCTGACCGTGGTGGAGAACGGCGAGCGCACCACGTTCGGCACCGGCGCTCCGAGCGCGCTCGTGGAGGTGAAATCCCGGCAGATGTGGCGCAAGCTGATGCGCGGAAGCCGAGGCCTCGCCGAGTCGTATGTCCAGGGCATGTGGGAGACACCCGACCTCACCGCGGTCATCAGAGTCGCCGCACGCAACGTCGAAGGCCTCGACGCCTGGCGTCGTCGCTGGTCAATCGTGCGTGTCCCATACCAGCGCGTGCGCACCCTGTTCTTGTCCAACACGCCGCGGCGCTCCCGCAAGGACATCGAGGCGCACTACGACCTCGGTAACGACATGTTCGAGGCGATGCTCGATCCGACGATGATGTACTCCTCGGCCTATTTCGAGCGACCGGGCATGACGCTCGAAGAAGCGTCCAAGGCCAAGCTCGAGCTGATCTGCGAGAAGCTGCAGCTCAGCGCTTCCGATCACGTTCTGGAGATCGGCACCGGCTGGGGTGGATTTGCGATGTACGCAGCCGCAACCCGAGGCTGTCGCGTGACGACCACGACGATCTCCAAGGAGCAACGCGCGCTGGCGATCGCCCGGATCGAGGCCGCCGGGCTGTCCGATCAGATCACGGTGCTGCCGGACGACTACCGCGAGCTAACGGGTCAGTACGACAAGCTCGTGTCGATCGAGATGATCGAGGCCGTCGGCTGGAAGCACTTCGACACGTTCTTCAAGAAGTGCTCGAATCTGCTGCGGCCCGATGGCGCGATGCTGCTGCAGGCGATCGTCCACGATGACCGCGCCTACCACGTGGAGAAGGCCTCGAAGTCGAGCTTCATCCGCACATACATCTTCCCCAACGGCTGCCTGCCGTCGCTTGCGGTCATCGCCAAGTGCCTCGATCGCAAGACCAACCTGCGCGCGGTCGACATGCAGGATCTGACACCGCACTATGCGGACACGCTGCGGCGTTGGCGTGCGAACTTCAACGACGCGGCGGCTGAACTGCGTCAACGTGGCTACGACGAGCGCTTCCAGCGCCTGTGGCGGATGTACCTCAGCTACTGCGAGGCAGGCTTTGCGGAGCGTCGCATCGCAGTCGTGCAGCAGGTGTTCGCAAAGCCGCGCTGGACAGGCACGATCGGCCCGGGCGTGCCCACCGACCGTTGATGACGGGCGAGCTCGGGCTCACGCGCGCCGGCAGCGGGGCGCCGCTGGTGCTGCTGCACGCGCTCGGTGCGCATCGCGGGATCTGGGATCCGGTCCTCCCATTCCTGACGGCAGAGCGCGACGTGCTCGCTTTTGACCTGCCGGGTTTCGGAGACTCCGCTCCATACCCCGACGGTGAGGCGCACCCGCGCAGGATGGCGACGACGGTGACCGAGGAATGCAAGCGGCTGGGACTCGAGACACCGGCTGTCGCGGGCAGCTCCTTCGGCGGCTGGGTGGCTCTCGAGATGGCGCTTGTCGGCGCTGCCAGCAGCGTGACGGCGATTGCGCCCGCCGGCCTGTGGCGCGGTCCGCTCGTGCCGCGGCCGCTGATCGGCCAGGTCTTCGCCCGCGCGCTTTATCCGGTGATACCGCTGGCTGTGTGGTCCAGGCGCGTGCGCCACGCGCTGTTGATGTCTCAGATGGTGCATCCCGAACGCGTGCCGCGACGGGACGCGCTTTTGCTGCTGCGTCGCTACGCGCGCGCCCGGGGCCTCGCCAACGCGCAGCGCGCCATGCGGGCGAACAGCTTCACCGAGCTCGACGACATCCAAGTGCCGGTGACCCTCGTCTGGCCGGACCACGACCGGCTGGTCCGACGCCCACGGCGGTTGCCGGAACAGATCGACAACCTGACACTGCCCGATGCGGGCCACCTCCCGCAGTGGGACGCCCCCGCGGCCGTCGCTGCAGCCCTACTGGCCGGATCGGCCGCAGCTAGAGTTTCCGGGGCAAACCCAACCGGATAAGTGGTGTTTTGGATATGTCAGACGCGCTTCCAGAGGTCACAACTGCGATCGTCGCGACCGCCTACGGCGGACCCGAGGTGCTCGAAGCCGTCCAGCGTCCGCTCGACCCACCCGGCCGGGGTCAGGCCCTGTTGGAGGTTCGTGCCGCCGGCGTCAACCCGATCGACTGGAAGCTCTACAGCGGACTGCGCGGAAAAGATCCCGACGCGTTGCCGCTACCGGTCGGCTTCGAAGCTGCCGGGGTCGTGTTGGCGGTCGGTGCGGGCGCCGAGGGTCCGGCGGGCCCGATCTCCGTCGGCGACGAGGTCATCGCCTACCCGATCAGCGGCGCGTATGCCAAACATGTGATCGTCGACGGCTCGGCCCTGGTCCCCAAACCGGAGACGCTGACCTTTGCCGAGGCGGGCGGCCTGATGCTCGCCGGCACGACGGCGATCCACGCGCTCACCGCCACCGCCGTCGGTCCCGGTGACACCCTGCTGCTGCATGGCGGCTCGGGCGGCGTCGGGCTCCTGACAATCCAGTTGGCCGTCGCTCGTGGCGCCAAGGTCGTCGCGACGGCGAGCGAACCCCGTCATGAGGCGTTGCGTGCCCTGGGCGCGACTCCGATCACCTACGGCGACGGCCTGCTCGAACGCGTCCGGGCGACCGCGCCCGACGGTGTGACCGCCGCGATCGACGCGGTCGGTACCGACGAGGCCATCGAGACGTCGCTTGAGCTCGTGGCCGACCGCGACCGCATCGGCACGATCGTCAGGCACAGCGAGGCCGACCTCGGGATCCGACGGCTAGGCAACAGCCCTGGCGCCGATCCAGGCACCGAGCTGCGCGCGGCGGCTCGCCTGGAGCTCGTCGAGTTCAGCACACGCGAGAAGCTCGATCTCCCCACCACGACGCGCCCTCTCGACCAGGCGGCCGACGCACACCGCGAGTCAATCGCCGGCCACACCTTCGGCAAGGTTGTGCTGACGCCCTAGGGCACTTATTTCTTCAGGCGCGGGTGCCGGCGTACGGGAACTTGCCGAACGAGCCGGCATCGACTATCCCGTCGATGCTGTCGCCGGCGACCTTGGCGCTGAAATTGACGGTCATCGGCAGCGGGGATGTCACGTCCACCGACCACGCAAGCTCGTCACCATCGACGCTGCCGCCATCGAATTCCTGCAGTCCGAACGGCGTGTCGGCCTTACCGGAAAGCGCGGCGCCGTCTGTGACCAATGTCAAGACGACGGTCTGCTCGCCCATCGGCGTGTTCATCTGCACGTTCCAGGTTCCGTCCGCAGAGGCCATGTGGCGCGTACCTTACAGTTGCGCCGTGCGACGCCGATTCATGCCGCTGCTGCTGTGCGTCGCCGGTGTGTTGTTGAGCCACGGCGCGACGGCCACAGCGGTTTCAGCGTCCCCCACGCCACTGGTGTCAGATGCGCAGCTGGATGCCGCGAGCGCGTATGCGCGTGCCCGTGGAGGCGCCGTCTCGTTCGCGGTTGTCGACGCTCCCGGCGGCCGCCCGCGCGGACGCAACAGGTATGTCGACTACCCGTCCGCAAGCGTCTCGAAGGCGATGCTGATGGTCGCGGTGCTGCGTCGCGCCGCGGCCCGGCCGCTCAGCGGGCATGAGCGTGCGCTGCTGAAACCGATGATCGCCTTCTCCGACAACGACGCGGCCGCCACGATCTACGCCGCGGTCGGGCCGGCCGCAATGTCGTCCGTCGCGCGGCTCGCTCGGATGCAGCGCTTCCGCGAGACGGGGTACTGGGCGGGGGAGCGCATCACTGCCGCCGACCAAGCGCGGCTGTTCTACAGGATCGACGGTCTGGTGCCCAGGCGACACCGGCAGTACGCGCGCGACCTGCTTTCGGGCGTCACCCGGTCGCAGCGCTGGGGCATCGCACGCATCGCCGAGCAGCGCGGCTACAAGGTGTTCTTCAAGGGTGGCTGGCGCTCGGGCGTCAACCATCAGGTCGCGCTGCTCGAGAAAGACGGCCGGCGCCTGGCGATCGCGATTCTCACGAACCACTCCGACGCCCGCGGGCGCCGCACGCAGGAGGGCATCGCCGCGAGATTGCTCGACTGAGCGCGAGGGCAATATTGTCTGCCGCCGCATGGCGATTCTTTCTAATCCTGAGCAACTGCGTCACGAAATCGAGGCCGCGCTTCCAGACCGACCGTTTGCGATCGAGTGGTGGGACGGCGCGCGCACGGACGCAACCTCGGACTCCGGCCTGGTGTTCAGGGTGCGCTCACCCAAGGCGCTCGGACACGCGCTGCGCGCGCCGGGTCAGCTCGGCATCGGACGCGCATACGTAAGCGGCGAGCTCGAGCCGAACGACATGGACCTCGCGGTCGACCTGCTCCAGCAATGGAAGCCGCCGGCGATCGATGGCGAGACGAAGCGCAAGCTGATGCTCGCAGCCGCGAAGGCGCACGGCCTGCAGCCGCCGCCGAAACCGCCGAAGGCGGAGCTGCGGCCGAAGGGCAAGCGTCATTCGCGCGAGCGCGACGAGCGCGCGGTCCGTCACCACTACGACCTCTCCAACGAGTTCTTCGAACTCTTTCTCGGGCCCGGCATGACGTACAGCTGCGCGATCTTCTCGCGCGGCGCCCAGACGCTCGAGGAGGCCCAGTTCCACAAGCTCGAACTGGTGTGCCGCAAGCTCGGCCTGAAGGCCGGCGAGCGTGTCCTGGACATCGGTTGCGGCTGGGGTTCGTTCGCGGTGCATGCGGCCAAGCACCACGGCGCAAAGGTCACGGGCATCACCGTCTCCCCGCCACAGGCTGAGCGTGCGCGGCGCCGCGCCGAGGAGGAGGGCGTCGCCGATCTCGTCGACATCCGCATCATGGATTACCGCGAATTGGGTGGCGAGACCTTCGATGCGATCTCCTCGATCGGCATGGTTGAGCACGTTGGCTCCGTGCGCATCGACGAGTACGCGCACCTGCTCGCCTCGCTGCTCGGGCCGGGTGGCCGCCTGCTGAATCACGGCATCGGGCGCATCCGCCACAACGACCCGGAAGCGGGGGCATTCTCCGAGCGGTACGTCTTCCCGGATGGTGCGCCGCTGCACCTCTCGCGGGTGCAGGTCGCACTCGAACGCGCGGGCTTCATCACGGACACGGTCGAAGGCTTCCAGTACGACTACGCCGAGACGCTGAAGCACTGGTACGAGAACCTCGATGCCGACATCGAGCGAGCGCGTGTGCTGGCGGGCGACGAGCGACTCCGCGTCTGGCGCCTGTATCTCCGGACGGCGCGGCAGGGCTTTCTGTCGGGCTTCATCGGCATCTGGCAGGTATTGGCGCACACGCCTCCCGCGCCGGGCGAGCGGCCGGTCGCACCGGCGGTCCACACGATCGACTGACCCAAATTCGCCTTGGTCCGGTTTTCCCCACATATTGAGGGGAATCCGGCCCAAGACGTTGGTCGCGCTCGATGTCGGATTGCGGACGCTCACAGCGGGTAGGTTCGCTTGCGTTACCCCTCAAAAAGGAGCGCACATGATCGGCGCATTAATCCTCGGCCTCGTGGCCGGCTTCATCGGTAGGGCTCTCGTACCAGGCGACGTGTTCAAGGATCTCGAAGGTCCGGTGTCCTGGATCGTCTCGGTGCTCCTCGGCCTCGTCGGCGCGTTCGTCGGCTACCTGATCTTCACCAGGTTGCTCGGCATCGGCGACGACGACGCATTCGACCTCGGTGGTCTGCTCAGCGCCATCATCGGTGTGGTGATCGTGCTGATCGTCGCCGGTCTGGTGGCCAAGCGCGCCGCGCCTGCCCATGGCCCACGAATGTAGCCCACCCCCATCTGCAGTGCACGTCGGGCCGGATATCCCAGAGGGATTCCGGCCCGACGTGGTTTAGGGCCGTGGCTTGACATGTGACCTATTAGTCACCTATTGTGCTTCGCGTGGACGATGTCTTCAAAGCACTGGCGGATCCGACGCGGCGCAGGCTGCTGGACGCCCTCCTGCGGGAAGACGGACAGACGCTCGGATCGCTTGAAAAGCACCTGCCGATGACGCGATTCGGCGTCATGAAGCACCTCAAGGTGCTGGAGGAAGCCAACCTCGTGGTTGCGCGCAGGCGCGGCCGCGAGAAGCTGCATTTCCTCAATCCGGTGCCGATCAGGCTCGTCCATGACCGCTGGGTGAGCAGGTACGCGGAGCCGTGGGCCGCGACGCTCAGCGAACTGAAAGCCACCATCGAAAAGGAAGCGATCATGGAAAAGATCTTCGAGATCTACATCAAGACGACGCCGGAACGACTTTGGGAGGCGATCACCGATCCGGCGATGCGCGCGCAGTACAGCTTCGGCGTCGGTGTCTACTCAGACTGGACCCCGGGCTCTAACTACAAGTCCTCGCACGCGCAGGCAGGCATCGAGATCGCCGAAGGCGAGAATCTCGAGGTCGATCCACCGCGCCGACTCGTGCAGAGCCTCAATGCCCTCTGGAGCGACGATATGAAGGCCCAGGGCACTTCGCGGGTCACATGGGAGATCACGCCGGTCGGCGATTCGTGCCAGCTGACCGTGACACACGACCAGCTGCCCGATGACGCCGATGGCCAGCTCTACGGCGGCTGGCCGATGATCCTGTCGGGGCTCAAGACGCTCCTTGAGACCGGCGAGACGCTGGATACTCCAGGCTCATTGAGGTACGCAAACCCCGACCAATGGAGCGCGTGATGCCGGCATTTGAGATCCGCGGGGTCGACTTCGTCTGCATGCCGACGAGCGACCACGACCGCGCAGTGAAATTCTATGGCGAGACGCTCGGCCTGCCCAAGCGCAAGCAGTGGGGCAGCATGCCCGCGACGGAATTCCAGGCCGGCAATCTGACGATCGCGGTGATGGACCCCTCGGCGTTCGGTCAGTCGGCGATGACGCCGAACAGCGTCCCGCTTGCGCTGCACGTCGACGACGTCGCCGCCGCACAGGAAGCGCTGGAGGCGGAGGGCATCGAGTTCGGAATGCAGAACATGGATTCAGGCGTATGCCACCAGTCGTCGTTCGCAGACCCCGACGGCAATCCGCTCATCCTGCACAACCGCTACGCGCCGGGAGGCTGATCCAAGAACTCGCGCAGCGCGGCCTTGCCGCCGCCGACGAGGGGCTCGCTGTGCGTGAACAGCAGGCTGTCGAACTCGAGCGTGAGCAGCCTGCTGAGTGAAACCCGCAGCTCCTGCTTGACGCGCTCGGGCTCGTCGCCGATGAGATGGTCCGGCATGAAGCTGATCGCTCCGTGCTGATCGAGCAGCGCCGCGTCGGCGATCACCAGCGCGCCCTCGCCCACCGCGATGTGGACGGCACCTTCGTCGTCGCAGATCGCGCCGACGTGATGTGGCGTCGCCGTCCCATTCACAGGTTGCCCCTCGGGGACGGCCTCCGCCGCGAGCTTGCCGTCCAGCACTGCGAC
>DATMIZ010000109.1:0-2281 GCA_035554055.1 Baekduia sp.
CGTGGACATGGCCGGCGGCCTGCGCCAGCTCGGAGGTGTCGTTGGCGACCGGGTTCTTGGACCCCTTGGCGTCGACGATGAACTTCGCCTCGCTCAGTCCGGTGGGTGCCACCACCAGGACGTCCTCCTCGCCGGGCGCGCCGCGTCGCGTTGCGACGAAGTCCATGAGGTTGAACATCTTCGCAAGCGCCTTCTCGAACTTCTTGCCCGGCTTGTAGGAGGTCGTCCACACCTCGCTGACGACGGCCTCGGGCTGATCGCGGTAACGCGAGGCGAGCTGACGCATCAGCTCGTCGCGCGACTTCTGGCTGATGTAGGCGCGTCCGACGAGCCATTCGTCGTTGGCTTCGATTGCGAGCATCGAGACCAACCTGATCACCGACGCGTCGTCGGGGAAGATGCCGACGACGTCGGTGCGTCGGCCGATCTCGCGGTTGAACCGTTCCAGCGGGTTGGTCGAGCGCAGCTTGCTCCAGTGCTCGGCCGGCAACGCGAAGAACGCCAGGACGTCGTCTTCGGCGTCTTCGAGCAGCCGGGCGACCTTCGGCAGTCGGGCCTCGAGCTGGCCGACGGCGTCGGCGAGTCGGGCGCGGGCTTGGGCGCCGTCGGGGGCGGTGAAGATCGAGCGGATCAACGCGCCCAGCGCGTCGTGTTGGTCCTTGCGCACGTGGCCGCGGAGATCGCGCAAAAAGTGCACGGTGCAGCGCTGCCAGGGCGCGCCGAGGACCTTGGCCAGCGCCGCCTTCAGCCCCGGATGCGCGTCGCTGATCGCCAGCTGCACGCCGACGAGGCCGCGCGCCACGAGGCTTCGCAGGAACTCGGTCCAAAACGCCTCGGTCTCGGCGGCGCCGATGTCCAGGCCGATGATCTCGCGGCGGCCTGACTCGTGCACGGCGTGGGCGACGACGACGGCTTTGCGTTGCACGCGGCCGCCATCGCGGACCTTCTCGATCTTGGCGTCGACGAACAGGTAGGGGTAGCGGCCCTCCAACGGGCGCTCGCGAAATGCCTGGACCTGGGCGTCCAGCAAGCCGGCGATCCGCGACACCTCCGACTTGCTGATCCGCAGCCCGAGGCTCTCGACCAGCTGATCGACGCGCCGGGTGCTGACGCCGCAGACATAGGCCTGCTGGACGACGGCGACCAACGCCTGCTCGCTGCGTTTGCGCGGCTGCAGGAAGCTGGGGAAGTAGCTGCCCTGGCGGATCTTGGGGATCTGCAGCTCGATCTCGCCCGCGCGGGTGTCCCAGCGCCTGGGGCGATAGCCGTTGCGATGCGTCGCGCGGTCCTCGGTGCGCTCGCCGTGCTGGGCACCGATCAGCTCTGAGACCTCGGCCTCCATCAGCTCCTGCGCGACCATCCTGACCGACTCGCGGATCATGTCTGCGTGCTCATCGCGCAGCACCTCCCGGACGACCTCAGCGATCGTCATCCTGTCCTGACCGGCCATCGCCGGCCTCCTTTCGTCGAAGCGTGAAGAACTCCGACGATCATGAGCGCCGCGGTGGCCGGACCTACATCGCCATCAGCGACAGCGTTCCGTCCGACCGGCTCCTACACCAACCCTAGGAGACTCCTGAAAAATCGGGTGTCGGGCGGGGTTTGTTGCCGTGGTCGGTGGTTTCCAGCGGCTGGCTGTGGAGCGGGGTCGGGCGCGGGATCAGGCCGTGGTGGTCAGTCGGCGCCCAAGCGGGTTGAGGTTGACGAGCGCGGCGGTCCAGGCGGCCTGCAGTCCGGCCTTGCGGGAGCCGATGTAGCGGCTCTTGCGCGCTTTGTAGCGGTGGGCGAGCAGCCCGAGCGGGCGCTCGATACGCGGCCGTGTGCGGCGTAGGTGCTCGGCAGCGACCGGGTCCTCGAGCGCTCGCCGTCCGGCCATCAACAACTCCTCGCGTGAATTGAGCCGCAGCGGCTTGAACGTGCTGCGCGGCCCGATGCATCGCCTACGCAGCGCGCAGGGTCCGCAGAGGTCCTTGTTGAACAACGCGCGCCGGCGACCCGAACGGTCAGTCCCGATCGGTGCCGTGTGACCGGCCGGGCAGGTCACCGACGCGCCGTCGATGTTGATGATGAAGTCGCGCTTGTCGAGTCGATTCCTCGGTCCACCTGTGGGTGAGCTGGGCCTCATTCCACAAATGCGGCGCGCTCTTCATAAGGCCACCGGCTCAGGCCGGTGGGCGGCCTTGTGAAGGAGCGCCATGCCGTCCCGTCCCAGCGCCGCCCGCCGGCGCTTTCACAGCGATCGCGTCATCGCCGAGCGTCGTCGTCAGGCGCGCGTGCTCGG
>DATMIZ010000110.1:0-2632 GCA_035554055.1 Baekduia sp.
CGTCGCCCGCAGACAACGTACGCGCCGGCTCGCTGCTCCTGCGCCAGCTGCTGCGCGAAGCGGGCGGAAACGAGGAACTAGCGGTTGCGGCCTACTACCAGGGCATGGGCTCGGTGCGGCGCATCGGCCTCCTGCCGGAAACGCGCTCCTATGTCGGCAGCGTGATGGCGCTCAAGGGCCGCTTTGGAGGGTAAGCCGCCGCGCGCTACGTGGGAGTGCTAGCCCGAAGTGGTGACGCGAGTCACTTCTTCGGGCGAGGTCCAGCCCAGCTTGATCTTCTCTAGGCCGTCCTCGCGCAGGCGGCGCATGCCGCCCTTGACGCCCGCGGCGGCGATCTCGTCAGCTGAGCCGCGGCGCAGGATGATTTCCCGCACTTCGTCATTGATCTTGAGGACTTCGAAGATGCCCACCCGGCCGCGATATCCACTGTCGTTGCACTGCGCGCAGCCACCGGGCTCGAAGCAGTCGATGTCCGTGTCGACGTCGTAGCCGTTGCCGCGCATGACCTCTGCGCTGACGGTGGTCGGGCGCTTGCAGCTCTCGCAGAGCCGGCGCGCGAGTCGTTGGGCCAGCACGCAGTCCATCGCGGAGCTCAGAAGGAAGGGCTCGATGCCCATGTCGAGCATGCGCGCGACGGCGTTCGGCGCATCGCGGGTGTGGAGTGTCGAGAGGACCATGTGACCGGTCAGCGCTGATTCGACGGCGATGTGTGCGGTCTCCGAGTCGCGGATCTCTCCGACCATGATGATGTCGGGGTCGGCGCGCATGATCGAACGCAGGCCAGAGGCGAATGTCACACCGGCCTTGTTGTTGACACTCATCTGTTTGGGGCCGTCGAGGCGGTACTCGACGGGGTCCTCGATCGTGATGATCGTCCTGCTACCGGTGTTTACGTAGCCGAGGCCGGCGTAAAGCGTCGTGCTCTTGCCGGAGCCCGTCGGTCCACAGACGATGAACCCGCCGTAAGGGCGCATCAGCGTTTCCTGGATCTTGGCGCGATCTTCGTCGAGCAGGCCGACCTTCGTGAGATCGGTTGGCGCGGCGCTTGAGTCCAGGATGCGGCAGATGACCGCTTCGCCATGGACAGTCGGCAAGGTGACGACGCGGAGATCGATCTGGTGATCGTCGATCAGCAGCGTCGTGCGGCCGTCCTGCGGCTTGCGGCGCTCGGAGATGTCCATGTTGGTCATCAGCTTCAAGCGGCTGACGATCGCCATGGTCATGCGCTTGGGGGCGCGCGTCGCGAGGTCGAGCATGCCATCGACGCGGTAGATGACGCGCAGTTCGTCGGCGCTCGGATCGAAGTGGATGTCCGATGCGCCGCGCCGGATCGCTTTGGTCAGCACGCCGTTGACGAGCTTGATGACGGGGGCGTCGTCGGGGTTGGCGTCGATTGCATTGACATCGAAGTCCTCGCCGAGGTCGATCGAACGTGACTCGGCGCCGAGGTCGACGGCCTCCGTGTCGATCTGGTCCCACTCCGCCCCGACCTTTTGGCTCAGGCGGGCGATGTCGTCATAGCCCGCGACGACGGGCTTGACCTGGCGTCCGCTGAGCATGGCCGCATCGTCGGCGGCGAGGAAGTTGGCGGGATCCGCCATTGCGAGCAGTAGCTGCCCGTTCTTGTCGTAGCCGATGGGAATGGCGTCGTGGCGGCGAACAAACGCTCCGTCTACGAGTCTCAGGCACTCACTGTTGACGGCGAATTCGGCGAGATCCAGGCGCTCGACGCCGAAGCGCTCGGAAAGCACCTGGGCGAGTTCCTGCGGCGTCAACACGCCGTCGTCGATCATCACGCGGCCCGTCATACGCCCGGATTCGCGTGCCTGCTTGACGGCTGCCTCGACGTCCTCTTCGGTACTGAACCCGAGTCGCACAACGATCTGGCCGATCAGTTGGGACGACCGGCCTCGGCGGCTGGGCGCGACGAGCCCCGGAGTATCAGACGGGACTGGTGCGTCGAACGCCGCGGCGCCCGGCGGGGACGTTGCCGGGGGATCCACCGGCGGAGGAGGAGATGAGCGAGGCGGGGGTGCGTACGGCGGCTCGGCGGGAGTGTTCGGCTCAGCCATCGACGCGACAGGGTCCTCGCCTGCGCCGGAGTAGTCGGCGGAGGGAGCGGGATCGACCGGCGCGGGATCTGCCGGAGGCGGATCGGACGGCGGCTCAGGCACGGGATCGACGAGCGGCTTGTGGTCAGCGAGCGGCGTCGGAACCTGAGTCAGTCCGCCCAGTTGGGCGTCTAGCTGGGCGTCCAACGACGGCGTCGTGACGGGATCGGGCGTGACCGGGTCCGGCGTGGTGGCGAACATCGGGTCCAGCGCGCCCGAGAACGGCTCTGCCTCGGGCGCCGGTGGGATCGGCGCCTGGTCGTCGGCTGCGTCGCGGATCGGGGCGGGCGTGCGCCAGTCCACAACCGGTGAGTCGCTGGGCTGTTCGTCCGTCGGCTGATCGCCCACGGGCTCGGGGTATGCGTCTGCTGACTCCACACCTGTGTCGTCGGCGTGCTTACCCGACTGCTGGCGCGCGACTGGACGAACGTATTAGGCCCAATCCCTACTGGTCCCAGGACTTCAGGAGCGGTAGTGGGTCGATCGGCTGGCCTATGCCCCAACCACCGGGCCAGACCTCG
>DATMIZ010000111.1:0-3706 GCA_035554055.1 Baekduia sp.
AAGAAGATCAGGCCGGCGATCATCAGAACGATCGCGCTTTGATCCCCAGACTTGGGCATCTGCGGAACCCGGCTCGGGAACATGAATCCCACCGCCCCTCCCACGACGATCAGCGACAGGAGTCCGACCAGGGCGATGGACACGGTCTTGACGCGGTGCGGAGCGCGGAGTGCCGGGATCGCCGTCAACGCGAGCAACGCCCCACCGACCGGCAGTGCCACGCCACCCGCAAACCCGATCAACGGATTGCTGTCGACGATGACTCCTGGAGTCGCCAGTCCGTGGATCAGCAGCAGCAGGCTCATCGCCGCGAACGCCGCGCCCGACATGACCGCGTGCGCGTCGCGCGAACGAGTTCCTGACCAGAGCAGACACGCAGAGGCGATCCCCGCGACACTGGAGGCGAATGCGACCAACCCCAGGTGTTCGGGGCCGGTGACCGGCGCATTTCCCTCTGCCATCAGAAAGTGGATCGTCGCGGCAGGAAACACCGCCGCGAGGGCGACCATGAAGAGATACGAACCGAGTCTGCTGCGGATCACAGGTGCCATGCCCAAGAATCGGCTGCAGGAAAGGGAATCTTGAGCGCCGCGCTCGATTGTGGACTGCTGCTTTGTCCAGCGCCGCGCTCCCGGTGGCGGTCGCCGAGGAGTGGTCGCCCACGCCGTTGCGAAGACGTAGGATCGCCTCGATGAGTGCACGCGTGGTAACCCGCATCTGTTGCACCCCGATCAAGGGCCTGCGCGTCCAAGAACCTTCGGAGATTCTGCTCGATGAGGGTGGCGCGGTGGGTGACCGCGAGTTTCTGCTTGTCGACAACGACAACGGCGTGAAGTCGGTGACGCTCGTCGGTGGCCTCCTGCGCATGAGCGCTGATTACGACGTCGATACGAAACGCCTTTCGGTTGTCTGCGACGATGGCCGGGCGTGCGACGGCATCGTCGAGCTCGGCGACCCCCTGCTCGTCGACTATCTCGGGATGAAGTCGATCCAGACTCACGAGGTGCACGGTCCGTGGAGCGCACTGATCTCGCGGATGGCGGGTCAGCCGCTGCGGCTCGCCAAGGTCGACACTCCCGGTCATGGATCGGATCTGGCGCCGGTCAGTCTCCTTGGCGAAGGTTCGCTTGAAGAGCTTGCCCGCCGATCTGGCCTCGGCCCGATCGATGCGCGACGCTTTCGCATGCTGCTCCATTTCGGACCGAGCACCCCACACGAGGAGGACGACTGGAACGGCCAGACGATCTCGGTAGGCGAGGTTCGCATGCGTGTAGGCGGCACGATTCCTCGCTGCGCCGCCACGACCCGTGACCCCGAAGCCGGTAAGCGCGACAGCCCCATCGTCAAAGCGATCCGCGACTACCGCGGCGTGCAACCGACGGGCTGGGGCGACGGCGTGCCGTTCGGCGTCTATGCAGAGGTAGTGCAGGGCGGCCGCGTGCGAATCGGCGACCCAGTGGAGCTCTAAGCGGCCGGCATCATGGCTGCCACGAGCGGTTCGTAGACCAACCGACCGTCGCGGACGTTGACCCCCAGCCCCACACCTGGGTCCGCAGCGATGAGTTCGTCCAGCCCGAACTCGGCGATCCTGCGGATGTACGGCAGCGTGGCGTTCGTCAGCGCGAGGGTCGAAGTCCGCGGCACCGCGCCCGGCATGTTTGCCACGCAGTAGTGCACGATGCCGTCGACGTCGAATGTTGGTTCGGCATGGGTCGTCGGCCGCGAGGTCGCGAAGCATCCGCCCTGGTCGATCGCCACGTCGACGAGGACCGCGCGCGGCGGCAGCAACGTGAGCATCTCGCGCGTCACGAGCTGAGGTGCAGCCACTCCCGGCACGAGCACGGCGCCGATGACCACGTCCGAACGTTGAAGTTCGGCCTCGATCTGGGCCGCACTGGACATCACCACTCGCACCCGTCCGTTGAAGAGGTCATCGAGTTCGCGCAGGCGCGGCAACGAGCGGTCGAGGATCGTGACGTCGGCCCCCATGCCACAGGCAACCTTTGCTGATTGCGTCCCGACCACACCGCCGCCGAGGATCGTCACTCGAGCGGGAGCCACGCCTGGCACGCCACCCATCAGCAGCCCGCGTCCACCGAACGGATCCTGCATGAAATACGCGGCCGCCTGGGCGGCAAGCCGGCCGGCGACTTCGCTCATCGGCGCGAGCAGCGGCAGGCGACCGTCGAGATCCGTGATCGTCTCGTAGGCGAGCGCCGTGGTTCCGGACTGCAGGAGCGCGTCTGTGAGCGGGCGATCGGCAGCGAGATGCAGGTAGGTGAACAGCACCTGTCCCGCGCGGAGCTGACCGTATTCGGCGGCGATCGGCTCCTTGACCTTCAGCAGCAGCTCGGCCTGAGCCCAGACCGTCGAGGCGTCGGAGACCAGCTGCGCGCCGGCCCGCTCATACTCGATGTCTTCGAACCCCGCGCCGACGCCGGCGCCGGCTTGCACGAGGACCTCATGACCGCCCTCACTCAACTCGCGTGCGCCGACAGGCGTCAAGGCGCAGCGACGCTCGCCCGGCTTGATCTCAGCGACGAGGCCGACCCGCATCAGGCAGCCCCAGCGGTCGTGACAACGCCCATGTGGGCGCCCGCGTCGCTCAGTACGTCGCCGAGCCGCTCGACGATCTCGTCGAGGAGCTTGTCGTCGCTGATCAACGGAGGCGCAATCTGCAACACGGAGTCGCCACGGTCGTCAGCGCGAGCGATGAGCCCGGCCTCTCGCAGCCGCTGCGGCAAAAAGCCTCGCAGCAGCCGATCGCGCTCGGGTTCGTCGAAACGAGAATCGTCGGAGTCCTTGACCAACTCGACGGCCCAGAAGAAGCCGTCGCCGCGGATGTCGCCGACTATCGGCAATGTGCGCAGCTCCTGCATGCGCGATCCCAGATACGGGGTGAGCTCGCGCACGTTTTCGAGAACTCCGTCGCGCTCGAAGATCTCCATGTTCTTGAGCGCGATCGCGGCGCTCACGGGATGACCTCCGAACGTGATCCCGTGTCGCAGCGCGGTTCCGCGCTCGACGATCGGTGCGATGACCCGCTCGCTGGCGACGACGGCGCCCATCGGCGCGTAGGCCGAGGTCAGCCCCTTGGCCAACGAGACGAGGTCGGGAGCCACTCCTTCTCGCCCCGTCGCAAACCACTCGCCCATCCGACCGCAACCGCTGATGACCTCGTCGGCCATCAGCAAAGCGCCGTACTTGTCGGCGATGCGCCGAAGGCCGGCCCAATAGCCGGGCGGTGCGACGAGGCACCCGCCGGCGTTCTGGATCGGCTCGGCGATGATCATCGCGACCTGGTCGGGCCCTGCGGCCAAGATCGCATCCTCGATCTCCGTCAGCAGACGGTCTCTGAACGCGTCGGGATCGTCGCCGTCCGGTGCCCGGAACGAGTTGGTGCTCGACACGTGGGTGACGTCGATGGGCGCAGGCCCAAACGGCTCCTTGAAGCGGTCCACGCCCGTGAAGGAGAGCGCGCCCAGCGTCACGCCGTGATAGGCCACGTCACGGGCGATCGCCTTGGTTCGTTGCGGCTGGTCGATCGCGTGGAAGTGCTCGCGAGCGAGCTTCCACGCGGCCTCGACAGACTCCGATCCGCCGCAGGTGAAGAAGACGCGCGAGAGGTCGCCGGGCGCGACGGCCGTGAGGCGTTCCGCGAGCTCGATAGCCACCGGTGTCGCCGTTCCCCAGTTCGTGTTGAACG
>DATMIZ010000112.1:0-10521 GCA_035554055.1 Baekduia sp.
CGACGTGCACGCGCGCGAGGATCGCTACCTGGACAAGCAGTCGCTGCCGCTGATCCCAGGTAGCGAGGTCGCCGGTATCCGCACCGACACCGGCGCGCGCGTCGTCGCCTACTGCCGCACCGGTGGTTACGCGCAGTACGCGACCGCCCCGCGCGAGCTCGTGTTCGAGATCCCCGATGACATTGGGGACGACGTCGCGCTCGCGCTCTTCGTGCAGGGAGTCACGGCCTACCACCTGTTCGCGACCGCGGCCCAGCCGCGTCCGGGCGCGACGGTGCTCGTGGGATCGGGCGCCGGCGGCACCGGCTCGTTGCTGCTCGGCTTGGCACGGGCGTTTGGCGCCGGGACGGTGATCGCGACCGCGTCGACTACCGAGAAGCGCGCGCTCTGTGAGCAGCTCGGAGCCGACATAGCGCTGGACGGCGATCCCGAACGGCTTTCAGAGCGCGTGCTCGCGGCCGCGGGAGGACCCGTCGACGTGATCTTCGAGCCGTCGGGCGGTGCTGTGTTCGAGGCGCTGATCAAGACACTGGCGCCGTTCGGGCGCATCGTCGCCTACGGCGTCGCGAGCGGCGAACCGAACGAAGTGCGCACCAGCCGTTTGCTGCGTGGGTCGCAGACGGTCGCGGGCTTCCGGCTCGCGCACGCGCTCGAACGCCCGGAGATGGTCGCCGCGGCGCTGGCGTTCGTGTTTGCTCGTACGAGGGCCGGGGAACTCGATGTCCAGATAGGCGGGGTGTACCCGCTGGCGGACGCTGCACAGGCGCACCGCGATCTGAGGTCTCGAGCGACATCCGGCAAGCTCCTGCTGGACGTAACAAGCTGATCTCCAGCACGAGTGCCCCTGCGGCCTATCCTTCTCCGGATAAATGACGAACTTCGCTGACCTCGGGCTATCCGAGGCCACTCTCCACGCGCTCAGGGACGTCGGTTACACGGAACCGAGCCCCATCCAGGAGCAGGCAATCCCCGTGCTCCTCGAAGGCCGCGACATGATCGGCCAAGCACAGACCGGCTCGGGCAAGACCGCCGCGTTCGGCATCCCGATGATGGAACACGTCGACGCGAGCGACGGCGAGGTGCAGGCGCTCGTGCTGACACCGACGCGTGAGCTCTGTATCCAGGTCACCCAGGCGCTGCGTGCCTACGGGACCCATCACAAGATTGACGTCGTCGCCGTGTTCGGCGGCGCCCCGATCCGCTCCCAGCAGGCGCAGCTGCGCTCCGGCGGCCAGGTCGTCGTCGGCACGGTCGGGCGCGTGAAGGACCTGATCCAACGCCGCTCGTTGATGCTCGACAGCTGTCGTTACGTGGTGCTCGACGAGGCCGACGAGATGCTCGACCTTGGCTTCCTCGAGGACGTAGAGAAGATCCTCGGGCTCACTCCGAATGGCCGCCAGACGGCGCTCTTCTCGGCGACGATGCCGCCGGAGATCCGCAAGCTCGCCGACAAGTACCTCTATTACCCCGAGCACGTGAAGGTCGAGAACCCGACGCTGACGGTCGACACCGTCGAGCAGTTCAGCGTCGAGGTAAAGCAGGCCGACAAGGCCGAGAAGCTCGTCGAGGTGCTGCGCTCCGAGCGCCCCGACCAGGCGATCGTCTTCACGCGCACGAAGATCCGCTGCGACCAGCTGCTGCGCAAGCTCAAGGACCAGGGCTTCAACGTCCGCGCGCTGCACGGCGACATGAGCCAAGGATCACGCGACGGTGTGATGCTCGCGTTCAAGGGCGGCCGTGTGCCGATCCTCGTCGCGACCGATGTCGCCGCCCGCGGCCTCGACATCTCGACCGTGACGCACGTCGTCAACTTCGACGTGCCGACGCCGGACTCTTACGTGCACCGCATCGGGCGCACTGGCCGCGCCGGCCGCTCGGGTCGCGCGGTCACGTTCATCGATCCGAAGCAGACCAAGGAACGCGAAGCGATCGAGAAGCACATCTCTCACCAGATGACCGTTTGGTCAGATGGCGTGAAGGCCGACTCCGGCGTGAACGGTGACGCGCCAAAGGTAAAGCCCAAGCGTCACACCAAGCCGCCGGAGGTCGTCAAGAGCAACTCCGACGCGCCACTGCGCAAGGTGTTCGTCGGCGCCGGCAAGGCCGACGGCATCGAAGTCGCCGACGTGATCTCCGCGATCACGCGCGAAGCGGGCCTCGAAGGCGAGGCGATCCACGACGTGCGGGTGCTGCAGCGGTTCTCGTTCTTCTCAGTGCCGGAGCCCGAAGCTGAGCGGGTCGTGAACGCCGTCAACGGCACCGAGATCGGCGGGCAGGACGCGCGCGTGGAGCTGGCCAAGAACTGACGCCGGGCTGCAACGGTGGTCCGCAACTAGCGCCTTCCGGCGGCGTTGTTGACTAACGTGAGGCCTGTGAGTGAGGACAAAGACGCCGTACGCCCCTGCTCATCGTGCGGCACGGAGCTGTCGCCGGGCCAGGAGTGGTGCCTTTCCTGCGGCAAGGCAAGCAACGCACGGATCGGCCGCTCGGTCGGTGCTCGTGCTGCCGCAACGAGCGTGGGAATCACGCTGCTGCTCGCCGGCGGCGCGGTCGCTGCCAGCACGGCTGCCCTGACGAAGGACCCGGTCCGCAAGGGCGACATCGCCTACCCGCTGCAGGTCACCACGCAGGCGGCGGCGCCGGCCCCGCCGGCAACCACGACCACGAAGACGCCCGCCGCGGAGCCCGAGGTACAGGAGCCCGAGGCACCCAAGAGCTTTGCGTCCGCGTCGCTTCCGGCCCCGACCCCGGACATCGGCAGCACCGATACTCCGGCCGCTGACCCGCCGGCCGATTCGGGTGCGAAGGCAGACGCGGCTGCGGCCAAGCCCGAGCCGATCAAGATCGCCGAAGGCGCCGGCTCGCTGTACGACCCGCTCGCGCGCAACGTGGTCGATGCCGACGATCCGCAGGACCCCGCCGCCGTCTACGACGGCGATGACGAGTCCTCGTGGTCTGCGACGTCCAACGGCGACGGTCCACTGCAGGTCGGCTACGTCATCGATCTGAAGAAGGAAAAGTCGCTCAAGTACCTGACGCTGCTCACCGACACGCCCGGATTCACCGCCGAGATCTATGGCGCCACGGCTGACGTGCTGCCGCCGCAGATCACCGATGCGGGCTGGACGAAGCTGAAGGCCCGCGACAACGTCGACGGCACCGACAAGGAAGACGGCGTCGCCGGTGACGGCAAGGAGAAGATCACCTTCTCCGATGGTGCCGACAAGTACCGCTTCGTGCTGATCTGGGCAACGACCCCGGCCGCAGATACACCGCCCGATCCGCCGTCGCGTACTGTCAGGCTCTTCGATCTCAAGCTCTACAGCTGAGCACCCGCCCCGAGGAGGGCCCCATGTCACAGGCGACCATGAACACCAACCACGGCACGATCACGCTCGAGCTGTTCGACGATGCCGCGCCGAAGACCGTCGAGAACTTCAAGAAGCTGTCCGCTGACGGCTTCTACGACGGTCTGATCTTCCACCGCGTCATCAAGGACTTCATGATCCAGGGCGGGTGTCCGCAGGGCACCGGCACAGGCGGCCCCGGCTACCAGTTCGAGGACGAGATCAACGAGCACAAGATCGTCCGCGGCGCACTCGCGATGGCCAACGCCGGCCCGGGCACCAACGGCTCGCAGTTCTTCATCGTCACGATCCCGGCCGCCGAGTGGCTTGACGGCAAGCACACGGTCTTTGGTGAGGTCACCGACGGGATGGACGTCGTCGACAAGATCGAAGGGACGCCGACCGGCGCCGGCGATCGCCCGATCGACGACGCGAAGATCGAGTCTGTGACGGTCTCCTAAGCCGGAGGCTCAAGTGAGCCGCTGATGTCCTTCGTGACGGTCGAGCCGCTGCAGCTGGCGCCGATCCTGATCACGGGCGTGCTGTACAACCGCCGCGTGGCGACCCTGAGCGGGACGCCACGCGCGGTGCCGGCGCTGCGGCAGTGGAGCTTCTACGGCGGGATCGCGGTCTTCCTGGCGGCGGTGACGCTGCTCGGGAAGATCTCCGACGAGCTGTTCGCAGCGCATATGGCCGAGCACCTGTTGCTGGCCGACGTCGGCTCGCTGCTGATCGTGCTCGGGCTGACCGGGCCGGTGCTGGCGCCGGTGTTGCGGCTCGGGCTCGCGGCGCCGCTGCGGGTGCTCGCGCACCCGGTCGTCGCGCTAGTGATCTGGACGGCGAACCTCTATTTCTGGCATCTGACGCCGGTGCACGAGGCGGCGGTGGAGCACTCATGGGTGCACGCGCTGCAGCACATGGGCTTCGTGGTCGCGGGTGCGAATGTCTGGATGGCGCTGTTCGGGCCGCTGCCGTCGCCGGCGTGGTTCGGAACCGCGGCGAAGGCTGGCTACATCCTCGGGGTGCGGCTGATCTCGTCGGTGCTGGCGAACGTATTTCTGTTCGGTGGTGGCGCGTTCTATTCGGTCTACGCGGCCGGCGAGCGATCGCATGGCGTCAGTGCTGTCGCCGATCAGAACACGGCGGGCGCGGTGATGATGGTGGAGGAGTCGATCCTCACGATCTGCCTGTTCGCCTGGCTGTTCTTGCGGGCCGCGCGTGAATCGGAGGAGCGCCAGGAGCTGCTGGATGATGCGGCGCGGATGGGCGTGGAGCTCGATCCGGCACGTGCGGCGCGGGCTGCGGCGGCGGGCAAAGCGGAGCAACTGCGCGAGCGGCTGGGTGAGCGGCCCGACAAGCCGGAGGAGTGAGGGGCGGGGCTGGCTTAGCATCTGAGCTGTGCCCGAGCTCCCGGAGGTCGAGATCACCGCGAGGCGGCTGAGCGAAGCGCTTGCCGGCGCGACGGTCGAGTCCGTGCTCGCGCCGGGCATCAACGCGCTGAAGACGTTTGACCCGCCGCTGTCCGCGTTGGAGGGCGACCAGATCGAAGGCGTGCGGCGGATCGGCAAGCACCTCGTCGTCGACTTCGCTTCCGGGCTACACATCCTCTGCCACCTGATGTCGGCCGGCCGGATGCAGCTCTACGACAAGAAGGCCGGGCCGCGCGACCGGACGTCGCGGCTGCTCGTGCGCGTGTCAGGCGATCGTGAGCTGCGGCTGCGCGAGTTCGGGACCAAGCAGGCGGCGTGGGTGAAGCTGCTCGATGACGAGGGCCTCGCATCCGATCCGGCCGTCGCGAAGCTCGGCCCCGAGGCGTGGCCCGATCCGCCCGCTGATCTCGCCGAGCTGCTGAGGCCCCAGGGCGCGCGCCCGCTGCACGCGGTGCTGCGCGATCAGCGCGCGATCACGGGCATCGGCCGTTCCTGGGTCGACGAGATCCTCTGGGTGGCGAAGTTGTCGCCGTTCAAGCGCGCCAATGATCTGTCGGCCGAGGAGGGAGCGGCGTTGCGGGCCGCGATCATCGATCGCCTCGGGCACGCGCTCGAGGTCTACGAGGAGAAGGTGCAGATCCCGATCCCCGACAAGCTGCCGCTGCCGCTTCAGGTCCATCGCCACGAGGGCGAGCCGTGCCCGCGCTGCGGCACGACGATCGAGGCCGTGCATTACGAGAGCTACGTGCTCGCCTACTGCCCGCAGGAGCAGACCGACGGCAAGGTGCTGAAGGACCGGCGGTTGTCGAGGTTGTTGAAGTAGGCGTTGTGGACTACCGCTTTCCCGCCGCCTGTTCCTCAAGAAAGCGTTCGAGCGTCAGCGGGTTCCAGTGGCCGGGTGTTTCGGTCGAGGTGTCTTCGAACTCCGTGGCCTCTTTGTGCCAGCGCGCCTGCCCCGGGAGACCCCACGGTGCGGTGATGTTGATGTCGCCGGGGGTCCAGCGAATCGGCTCGCTCTCCTCGTCGATCATCTGGTAGTGGCTGGTGAATAGCTCCATGCGATGACCGTCGGGATCGCGCATGTAGATGTACAGCGCGTGGCCGGGTCCGTGGCGACCGGGGCCGCGCTCGACGTTGAAGCCGTAGCCGAGCTCGCCGGCGATGTCGCAGGCAAGCAGCAGCGTGTGGACGTCGTTTGTCGTGTAGGCCGTGTGATGCAGCCGCGGCCCAGGGCCGAGGAACAGGACCATGTCGTGCGGGTTGCCCTTGCGCTGTAGAAAGGCGCCCTCGAGCGGCTGGCCTTCGTGCGCGATGTACTCGCTGAGCCTGAAGCCGAGCGCCTGGTAGAAGTCAGAGCCCGTCGACACGTCGGAGTAGTGCAGCTGGAAGTGATCGATCCGGCCCGCGACGCCCCCCTTGAAGTTCGTGAAGTCGGTCATCTTGCGGGGTGCCGTGTCCATAGTCGCGCAGAACTCGAGTGGCACGCCGGTGGGATCGTCGACGTGGAGCGTCCGTCCCTGGTGCGCGACGTCGGCCCATCTGACTTCGTGGCCTAGCTCCTCGAGCTTGGCGGCCAGGTCGTCGAGGTCCTGCTCATCGAACACACGGAAGCCGAGACGGCGACAGACGGCAGATCCTGGATCGGTGACCAGCACGAGGCTGTGATGACACGCCTCCTCAACCCCGCGCAGATAGGCGGTGCCATCCTCACGCGCGGTCAGCACGAGGCCCATCACCCGCTCGTAGAACGGGAGACTGCGGTCGAGATCGGCGACCGTCAGGACAAGATGGCTGCATCGTGTGACATTCATGGCGTGGACAATAAAGGTGCGGGTGAATCGCCGGCCTCGGCGCTCGCTACTCGATCTCGTTCGCTCCACGACTTAGCTGGCCGGAGGCCAGAGCAAAGTTGGAAACGACCGAAAGCGACCTGGACCTCACGCTCCTTCGAGCTAGAACGAGGAGGACGGCAACGATGTCTCAATTCCTGGTTTCGAGCACGCGTTTGAGACTGGTCAGGCAGAGACTCAGCGCTCCGTAGCGCGAGGTGCCGTCCTGGGGCTTGTAATGCATCCCCGCATAGAGATGGGTCCAGATCATCTCGTAGGCCCACTCAGGGGGGATCTCTGGCTCGATGGTTCCTTCGGCTTTGCCTCTGGCGATCAGTTCGAGAAGGGCGTGCTTCGTGCTCTCGTCACTCCAAGCCCGGCTCAACTGTGGCTGATCTAGAACCAAGATGAGGATGTCGCCTATCTCAAAATGTTCCTCGCAGAACCGTCCGACCGCGTCAAGCGCCGGTCCCTCTGTTAGCCGCGCCCGCTGTATTGCCGCCGACGACCGAGCGAGTGCGGTCGCGGAGATCGCGGCGAGCAGGTCGTTGCGTTCGCTGAAGTACCGGCGCAGCGTGGTTCGCCCAATGCCCGCCTCGTCGGCGATATCCGCGAGAGAGGCGGTGAAGTCAGCTGCGAGACATCGCACTGCCGCATCGATGATCGCTTGTTGGGTACGGGCTTGAGCCCCAGATGCTGGTGAGGTAGTCGGCATGAAGTCATGGGAGCTTACCGGCCATGGAGTCCGACATTCCCCGAAATGGAACATAAATGCTCCGATCTGGCCAATCATGAGCTAAATCGGTCGGCAAGTTGCCAGATCGGCTAGTGTGTGGCCACCGGATGCGAACACGATGTTCGACGACACGCACAAATCGCCCAATTCCATGACCAGCGTCGTTGACGAGGCTCGCGGCCTCGTGGGCCTGCTCCGCGAGCGTGGCTCGGAGATCGACGAGCTCGGCGTGTTGCCGCGCGAGGTGGTCCAAGCGATGGACGACGCCGGCATGTACCGCATCGGCATACCGGAATCCGCAGGTGGATTGGGGCCGGTCTCCATCAGCGACCGCACGGAGACCTTTCTCGAGCTCGGACGCGGCAATGCATCCGCGGCATGGTCGGTCTGGGCCGACCTGCCGACGACGGAGTTCATCCATCAGTTCGGCGCGGAGATGGCCGACGAGCTGTACGGCACCGAGCACGTCGGGCCCCTCACCGGCGGATCAGCGTTCAATCTCGCGCAATCGGTGGGCGTCGGGCAACAAGTCGACGGCGGATACCGGCTCAAGGGTTCGTGGCGATTTTGCAGCAACTCGCGTCTCGCCGCCTGGGTCTTCCTTGGCTTCGACTGGACCGACGAGAAGGGCGACACAAAGCGCAGCGTCGCGCTCGTGCCCCGCGCGGATTTCAGTGTGGCCGACAACTGGAACGTCACTGCCATGCGGGGCACCGGCAGCAACAGCGTTTTCATCAAGGACTACGTCTACGTTCCCGGGCACCGCGTCAAGAGCCTTGAGACCGCCGGCACCGAAGCGGAAAACAATCGCCTTGGCTTGACGATCATGCTCGATGTCGCGGCGATGCTCGTCGGCATGGCACTCGGTGCCAAGGAGACCTTCGTCGAGGCGGCATCCAAACGAGCCCCGTGGGGCCAGCCCTATCCGACGATGAGTCACATGCCGTTCGTCCAGACGGCCTTGGGCCGCGCTAGCTCTCGCATCAACGTCGCGCGTCTGGCGCTGATGAGTCACGCCCGAAACGCCGACGAGCTTGGTGACGGGCTCGGCTCAGAGGCGGTGACGACCGCCGGGTACGACTCGATCCAGATCGCGCACGACATGCGCGAGGTCGCTGAGGAGCTTCGCAACGTGATGGGCACGTCGACGTTTGCGGCGGGGGATGCGCTCGGGAGGTTTGCGCGTGATGCGACCGGAATGTGCCTGCACGGAGCTATGCGCGAGTGGTCTCAGGAGAGCCACGGGCGGGCGATTCTCGGCGTGGAGGAGCCGGGGGAGTTCAGCATGACAACGTCGCTCACGCCCCCACAGATCGGCGAGTTCGACGAGCTGATCGAGTCCGATCCACGCACGATGTGGTCGCCGGCGATGACATCGACCTCATCGCAGGTCCGAGCGGGGGTTGATGGAGGCAGGGCGTAGAGCGCTTCGGAGAGAGAACGGAGCTACCAACCGAGATGGGCGACCGGAGCAACCGGCGTCACGAATTGGAGAGAGAGATGACCATGAATGACTATGACCTGAGTCGTAAGCAGCTACTCACCTATGGAGCAGCCGGAGCAGTGGGCCTGGGGGCGCTGGGGCTGGTCGGCTGCGGCGACGACGACCCAGACAGCAAGTCGTCTGACGTCAAGCTGCCGTCAACTCCGACCGGGACGCTGCGGGCCGGGTTCATTGACCTCGGCGCGACCGCTCCCGATCCGAGTGGAGGCCTTGACCCCAACATCATTTCGGGTAACTCAGGAGGGGCTCGGGGGCGGCTGGTCTGGGACTACCTATTTGAGTTCATCGATGGGAAGGTCGTGATGTTGCTGGCCGAGGAGGCCGAGTCCAGCGCCGACGCGAAGAGCTGGGATCTCACGCTGCGTCAGGGCGTCGAGTGGGAAGACGGCAGGCCGCTTACTCCCGAGGACGTTGTCTACACCGTGAAGGGGTACACCGATCCGCGGTCGGCGAATGCATTTTTGTGGGCTGGCGCAGAGGCCAAGAAGACCGGTCCGCGCAACGTGCGGATTACCTTCCCAACGCCGAAAGCGACATTCCTCGAGATGTTCGGCTTCGCGGCAGCGATCATTCCCGAGAACTGGGATCCCAAGAAGCCGACCGGTGGAACGGGTCCGTATCGCGTCGTTAGCAACGCGAACGGAAAGACCGTGCTCGAGGCAAAGACTGACTGGTGGCGCGCAGGTCAGGGCGCGGGCCCGTACGCCGAGCGGATCGAAATCATCGGTTTCAAGGACGACACGGCGCGTCTCAACGCGTTGCTGGCCGACCAGATCGACGTGATCGACAACCCGCCTGTCTCGCAGCTGCAGACGCTCGACTCTGGCGGCGGCTTTTCGTCGGTGGTAACTCACAGTGAGGCAGCATCCATGTTCAGCATGGATGCCAAGCAGGAGCCGTTCTCCGATGTCCGGGTTCGCCAAGCGATGCGGCTGATCGTCGACCGGGCCGCGATGAACCAGCAGGTTCTCCAGGGCAAGGGCGCGATCGGCAACGACATAATGAGTCCGCTCTCCCCGGGATACATCGGCGGGGACATCGAGCAGCGCGAGGTGGACATCGAGCAGGCCAAGTCACTGTTAAAGGCCGCCGGCAAGGAGAACCTGACCGTCGAGCTCAGCACCGCGCCGATCGGCACGGGCACCGTGGAGATGGCCCAGGTACTCATCGAGCAGGCCAAGGCGGCCGGCGTCACGATCAAGCTAAAACAGCTAGATGCGGCGCAGTGGTACGCCCCGGAGGCCGGCTACGGGAGCCGTTCGTTGGAGGTCGCCACTCTCCTCGGGGGCAGCGGCTATTTCGGCAACGCCAACACGCTCCTGACATCGACAGCTGCCTTCAACACGTCGCACTTCGCCGATAAGAGGTACGACGCGCTCTACACCGACGCGATCGGCACACTCGACGCCGACAAGCGCAACGAGCTGATCGGCGAGATGCAGAAGATCGAACATGACTCGGGCACCCAGATCATCTGGGGCTTCTCGCCAAACATCACCGCGTTCAACGACAAGGTCAAAAACGTCACCACCAAACCGACGATCTCCCCGATGAACAACTACTCGCTCAACACGCTGAGTGTCGCCTGATGCAGGAGGATGTCGAAGTCGTCGGGGGATCCGGAGTAGCGGACGCTGTCGAGGGTTTGGTGGGCTTTTTGAGGGAACGCTCATCG
>DATMIZ010000113.1:0-18683 GCA_035554055.1 Baekduia sp.
CGGTAGTCCTCCCACTCCTGCCGCTTGATCTCAACGAAGCGGTTGAACGTGTGTTCGCCGAGTGTGCGCAGCGCGAGCTCCGATTCGCTCGTGAGTTCGACGGCCTCGCCGAGCGTCTCAGGGAGCTGCTCGATGCCGAGCCGACGGCGATCGTCCGGGGACAGGTGGTACAGGTTCTTGTCCATCGGCTCCGGCAGCTCGTAGCCGGCTTCGATCCCTTCGAGGCCGGCTTGCAACAGCGCCGCGAACGTCAGGTACGGGTTACACGCCGGGTCTGGACAGCGGAGCTCCATGCGCGTCCCCTGCTCGTGGCCGGGGTGGTACAGCGGCACGCGCACGAGCGCGGAGCGGTTGCGGCGGCTCCACGCGACGTACACCGGCGCTTCGTAACCCGGCACGAGGCGCTTATACGAGTTCACGTGCTGGGCGAAGATCGAGCTGATCTCACGAGCGTGTTTGAGCTGTCCGGCGATGAAGGCCTTGGCGACGGGCGAAAGGAAGTAGGGATCGTCAGCGTCGAAGAAGGCGTTCTTGCCGTCCTTGAAGAGGCTCATGTGCGTGTGCATCCCGGAGCCGTTCTCACCGAACAGGGGCTTCGGCATGAAGGTCGCGTGCCAGCCGTACTTCATCGCGTATTCCTTGACCGTGATGCGGTAGGTCATGCAGTCGTCTGCCATCTTCAGCGCCGGCGCGTAGCGCATGTCGACTTCGTGCTGCGAAGGGCCGACCTCGTGGTGGGAGTACTCGACGTGGATCCCGAGCTGCTCGAGCGCCAGCACGGTCTCGCGGCGCACGTCGGAACCGGCGTCGAGAGTCGTCAGGTCGAAGTAGCCGCCTTCATCGAGCACTTCGGTGCCGTTCTTGTCCTTGAAGAGGAAGTATTCGAGTTCCGGGCCGACGTTGAACGTGTCGAAGCCCATGTCCTCCATGCGCTGGATCGCGCGCCGCAGAATGTGTCGCGGATCGCCCTCGTAGGGCGTGCCCTCGGGTGTGCGGATGTCGCAGAACATGCGCGCGACACCACCCTCGGACGGCCTCCAGGGAAGCACGGCGAACGTCGTCGGATCGGGGACCGCGACCATGTCCGATTCCTCGATCGCGTTGAAGCCGGTGATCGACGAGCCGTCGAAACCCATCCCCTTCTCGAAGGCCTCGTCGAGTTCTGAAGCGTTGATCGCAAATGCCTTCAGCTGCCCGAGGACATCCGTGAACCAGAGGCGGATGAACCTGATGTCACGCTCCTCCACGAACGCCTTGATGTCCTTCGCCGTCTTGGGCTGCTCACTCATTGAGGCCAGACTAAAGGATCGCTGCGGCCTCCTGGGTCCAGAACTGCTTGGCCGCTCAGTCCAGGCGTCAGCCGGGTACGGAAGCGTGAATCGGCCCGGTGACGAGGAGGCCGATGCTCTGCGCCGTCGCCTCGGTCAAGTCCCAGGATGCATCGTCGGTGTAGGGCCCGCGGTCGATCACGGTGGCTGCTTTGAACTTGCCGTTCAGCGCGACGATGACTTCGGTGCCGCAGGGCAGTGTCTTGTGCGCGACGCCCACGATGCCGACCGCGAGGGTCTGCCCGCAGGCCGTGGTGTTGCCGTAGAGCCCGGGGCCGTACCAGGTGGCCCCCGACGTGGGCATGCTGTTGCCGAGGGCGGTGAGCGTCTGTGGGCCTGCGACGCCGTCGGCACCAAGTGCGACACGGCCTTGGAACGACTTGACGGCTGCGACGGTCGCCGCATCATAAGTGGAGGTCTGCGCGATGTTGAGCAGCTTCTGCAGCAGGCGTACGTCGGTTCCGCTGTCCCCGCTGCTGAGCGTGCGCGCGCCGAGATCAGGACCGGCCGCCGGTGGAGGCGTCGGCGGTGTACCGCCTGAGGTCTTTGCAAGACACGAGGGCTTGCGTGTCCGGATCGCCTTCGCGGTCGACGGCCCGACGACACCGTCGACGTTCATGCAGCGCGACTTCTGGTACTTGCGCACGCCGGTGCGCGTCGTCTTCGTGAAGCGGCTCGAGACCTTGCGGGCATAGAACCCTTCGGTCTTGAGCTTGCGGTGCAGGATGCGGACGTCGTGGCCCGAGGACCCGATCGACAGGACCCGGCTCCCCAGCTTGGGGGTGGCTGCCTGCGATGACGAGGTCGCGGCGATCAAGATCAGGAAAATGCCGAGCGCGACGGCCCAGAGCACGATCCGATCGGGATGCGACCCAAAGCGCTCCGCAGCCTTGCGGCGCGGGCGGCGGCCGGTGTCGGGCGCCGCGAGCCTTGGGCGCTCGTTGCGTGGCTCGCGGGCAGGCGGTAGGCCCGCGCGGCGGATGTGATTGACCCTGTGGGCACCGCTCCGTGCCTTGTGCGCGCCGTGGGTCGCGACGTCCTTGACGACATGAGTGACCACGCCCGCCGCCCGGTCGATCTCATGCGCAGTGTCATGAAGAAGATCCTTCGGCCTTGCGGTGATGGATGGGCGCGCAGCCGCACGCAGGCGGTCACGCAGCGCGGTGCGCGGCTTGTGCGTGGCCTCGCTCGCCGGCTCTGGCGTAGGCGACGGCTTCGAGACGATGACGATCGTGCGGGAGCGCTGCGACACGGAAAAGTCGACGTCCTCATCGATCCAAGACTCGGCGTCGCGGCTGCGCGCGCGCCGGCGATTGCGCACGAGTGGCCCGGTCTGTTCAAGGCCGTAAGGCGACTCAGTGTGGTCGGTGGAGTTGCTCATCTTCCGGATTGCCTACGGGGTTAGCTGACGGGCTCGCGCCGGAAGACGGCGCTACGCAGGTGCGATTCGCCCCAACTACGTTGGGTCCCCCGCTCCGGGCTCAGCTTCAGGGAAGCGGAGCCGCCGGACTAGGCGGTGTTGCACGGGGATCGTAGCAGTAGCGCATTTCCCTGCAAATTCGCAGAAATTATGTCTCCTGAATCCCCCGTTGCAGGGGTTTGAGCGGACTTTGCGGGGATTTGGGGGGTCGCGTCAGCGACCACGATCGCGCGGCTTCCATTCGCCGTCAAAGCGAATGTCCGCGTGATCTCTCTCAGGTTGCTGGTCGCGTCAGCGACCAGCAACAGCCTTGACAAAGTCCGCAACCTGCTCGGCGTCATCGCCGCTGAGCAGCCCGCTGGGCATCTGGCCGGCGCCCTTTGCGCGGCCTTTCGCGATCGCGTCGAGCGTGAAGGCGGTGTTCTGTACAGCCTGAAGTTCGTCCAGATTGGGGCCGACACGCCCGGTCGCGTTGGCGCCGCGCAGGGTGTGGCAGGTCGCGCAGTTCTGGGCGAACATCTCACGGCCACGCGCTTGAGTGTCGGTGAGCTCGACGCCGCCGACTGCATCCTTGTCGCGACCGGAGGAGTTGGCCGAAAGAATCAGGTAGGGCAGCGCGAGCCCGAGCACGAGCAGCACGAGTGGAACAAAGACCGTCCAGATCCGCCGCGAACCGAGAGTCTGCGGTCCTGAGGCGACGGCCTTCGCGGGGCCCCCGCGCATCGCGACGAAGAGCACGCTCAAGGCGAGCAGGACGAACAGCAGGACAAGCGCGGTTGTTGCGATCACGGCCGCGAACCCTAACGGAAGCGGAGAACGGCTGGAATGCGCAACGCGCGCGGGAGCAGATCCCGTATGCCGCTCACCGCCGTCTTCCCGAAGCAAAGCTTTGCGCGGCCGGAGCGACCGCGCGGAAATCGCCGCCCGAGCCCTCTGCCGCCTCACGCGCCAGCTCTGCTGCGTCACCAGGGTCAAAGTCGGCCACCGGCGCGCCGAGATATGGCCGCAGCGCCGACTCTGCATCCAACTGCCGCAGCCGTTTCACCAGCACGTTGATCGCTCCTCCTCCGGATGCGTGACGTTCAAGCCGTCCCTCGAACTCGACGAGCGGCTCCGATCGCACGGTCACTCTTTCGCGTTCGTAGAGATCGGCAGGGACGATCAGGTTGACCGTTCCAGTCTCGTCTTCGATCAACATGAAGACCACCCCCCTTGCGGTGCCGGGACGCTGCCGTGCGATCACGAGCCCGGCGATCCTCACCGCTGATCCGTGCGCGATGTCAGCCAGATCGGCGCTGCTTATGCATCCGCGTTGCTGGAGCGACTTGCGTAGTAGCGCGATCGGGTGCTTGGTGGTGGTCATCGAGGTCGTCTCGTAGTCCGCCAGCATGCGATCCCACTCGCCGAGCTCAGGCAGATCGGGAGCGCCGCCGCTGTCCAGCGGCAAGGACAGTTGGACGCCGGCCTCCCCCACCCGGCGGCCGGGCGCTGTCACACCGAGTTCCCAGAGAGCCCTGCGGCGCTGACCTTGGGCGAGCGCATCGCACGCACCGGACCATGCGAGCTGCGCCAACGCCGCGCTGCCTGCGCCGGCGCGCGATGCCAGGTCGGGCAGCGACTCAAAGCGTCCCCCATCCTTTCTGGCAGCCACCAGCGCGCGCACCTCCGTCTCCTTGACTCCCATGACATACCCGAGTCCCATCCGGATCGCCGGCCTGTCGACGGAGATCACCGAACACTCGACGTCAGATTCGTTGACGTCGGGAGCAAGGACCTCGATGCCGCGGCGCTGAGCCTCGTGGATCAGTGCGTCGGGGGGATAGAACCCCATCGGCTGTTCATCGAGGAGAGAGACGAGGAACTCAGGGCCGTAGTGAACGCGCAGGTAGGTCGACTGGTAGGCGAGCAATCCAAAGGCCGCGCCATGCGCCTTGGGGAATCCGAAGCCTGCGAACCCCTTGACCATCTGCCAGACGCTCTCGGCCAGTTCCGGCGTGACGTCGCTGTGCATGGCCTGCGCCGATGTGACGAAGCGGTCGTGGTGCGCCTCGATCGCCGCGACAGACCGCTTGCGGCTCATGGCCCTGCGCAGTCCCTCCGCCTGTCCAGGCGAGAAGCCGGCGAAGGCCATCGCCACCTCGATCACCTGGTCCTGGAAGATGATCGTGCCGAGCGTCTCCTCAAGCGGCTCTTTGAGCGAGAGGTGCAGATACGGAATCTCGTAGGCAGGATCAGCGCGCTTTTTCTGCAGCCGGTCTATGTACGGGTTGACAGCGCCGCCGACGATCGGGCCCGGACGCACGATCGCGACCTGGATCGTGAGCTCGTCGAGATTCGCGGGGCGCGTGCGCATGAGTGAACCCATCTGGGCTCGCGATTCGATCTGAAACACGCCTGTCGTCTCGGCATTCTGGATCGCGGAGAAGGTGGCGGGATCTTCGAAACTGATCCGTGAGAGATCGATGCGCTCGTTGCGGTGGACGGCGATCGACTCAACACAGCGCTCCACTGAGGAGAGCATCCCGAGGCCGAGCAGATCGATCTTCAGAAAGCCGGCGTCGGAGCAGGAATCCTTGTCCCACATGACCATCTGGCGTCCCTGCATCGCAGCCGGCACCACCGCGCAGCAGTCGACCAGCGGCCGCGTCGAGATGATCATCCCGCCGGAGTGCTGGGAGAGGTGGCGCGGCAGGCCATGCGCTTCGTCGGCCAGCTTCACGAGCCATTCCCAGCGACCCTCGATCCGCTTTTCCTTCAGCGCCGTCTGGATGTCTCCCTCGACGTTGTGAGCGCTCCACCCTTCCGAGGAACGCGCCACGCGCTCGATCTCGGCCGCAGGCAGGCCGAGGACCTTCCCCAGCTCCCGGATCGCACCCCGCGCCCTGTAGGTCGGGAACGCCGCCACCAGCGCCGCGTGGTCGTTGCCGTAACGGCGATGCACTCTCGGGATCAGCTCAGCACGAATGTCACGAGGGAAATCCAGATCGATGTCGGGAAGCGATGAGATCTCCTCGTTGAGGAAGCGCCCGAGAAAAAGGTTGTTGGCAACCGGATCGATATGGGAAAGGCCGGTGAGGTAGCAGACGATCGACGAGACGCTGGAGCCACGCCCGCGGCCGGGTGGCATCAGCGATCGCGCGCTGTCCGGCCCGCGGATCTCGACCGCCACTTCGCGCGCGAGTTCCAGCATGTCGTGGTGCAGGTTGAAAAAGCCGGAAAGCCCCAGCTTCGCGATCAGGTTGAGCTCCTCATCGAGCCGCGCGAGCGCCTGTGTGCGCCACTTCGAATCGTGTGGATAGCGGACATCGAAGCGCTCTCGGCAGATCTGCGTGAGCGCGCGGTCGGCGCCGTCATCGTCGGACCCCGGGTAGCGATAGCCGAGATCGGAGGTGAGATCGAAGTTCAGCTCTGCAGCGAGCGTGCGCGTATTGGCGACGGCCGCGGGGTGATCGGCAAAGCGCGCGCTCATCGCCGCAGGCGTGGTGAGGACGTGGCTGTGATTGCCTCTGCGCAGCGGCTCGGAGGCATCGAGCGACGTGTGCTTGGCAATCGCCACGAATGCGTCCTGCAGCTCCGCGCGACTGCGCGCGTGGGCGTGGACATTGCCGGTGGCGACCGTCCGGCATTGCAGCCTGCCCGCGAGCTCCTCCAGCCGGCGATTGCGCGCACGGTCGTGGCGTGAAAACGGACGCTGTAGTTCGACACGCAGGCAGTCGCGCCCAAAGATCTCTCGCAGCCGCAGCAGCGATCGGTAGTCGTGGAAGCCGTGGTCGGCGCAGCCACTCAGACAGACAAGACCTCCCGCATGTGCTTCGACATCCTCGAGCGTGAGTGAGGGAGCGATGGCGCGACGGGCGGGATCGTCGTCGCGGGTATGCGCGTGTGCCTTCGTGAGCAGGCGGCAGAGATTCGCCCAGCCTGTTGCGTCGCGGACCAGCAAGGTCATGTGATTGGCGCCGACATCCACCTCGGCCCCATGCATCGCCTTGAGCCCCAGTCCTTGGGCCGCCTTGGCAAATTCCATCGAGCCCGAGATCGAGTTGTGATCGGTCAGAGCCAGCGCTTGGTGCCCTGACTCCAGTGCCGCGGCGACGAGTTCCTCCGGAAGCGAAGCCCCATCGAGAAACGAGAACGCGGAGTGACAGTGAAGTTCTGTGTAGCCCCTTGAGTGATGATCGCCCGACACGAACACATGTTCGCATAACCGCGCCTCGACTGGGCTGGATTCTCAGGTTCAGGGCCTGGAGATCCGGCCCAGACCCCGCTGGCCTGTGGCCAGTCCACATAGGCGCTGCGCTCACCTTTGCGTCCGGCAGAAGGAGCTGTCGGCCCACTGGCCCGACGCATCGCGCTGAAGCGCGCCGAGCAACCGTGACACGTTCTCGGTCTGCTTCATTCCGGCGCCGAACTTCGCGCCGACCGCCACGTCCCCGCTGAAGCCCTTGTCGTGAGAGGCGACGGCATAGGAGCGCGCGTCGAAGGTCCCGGTGTCCAAGCGCCGGGCGAGATCATCGACGACCGGCTTCACGCGCCCGAAGGTCGCCCGCTCCAGTGCGGCCGCCGCCAGAAACCGTTTGGCGACATCCAGGTTCTCGGCGACGGTGAGATCCAGATGGCGCTCGGTTGCAAGGACCCGTTCCCCGTCGCCCTTCAGCAACGAGGCGCCCGAACCACGCAGCCCAAGCGGCAGATCGGACGCGTCCCGCAGCGGCGTCAGACTGCTGACCGAGAAGTCAACCGGTCGATTGTGAGCATCGACCTCTATTCCATAGATGGTGTTGTCCCGTCGGTCGAGGCCTGCCACCTCACGCATCCCCTCAGGTCCTACCCCGAGCGCGGCGTCAAGCGCCCGTCCGCGCTTGTAGTAGAAGGTCCTGTGACCCGTCTCCACGTTCTTGCGGACGCCGAGCGCGCCGTCAACCTTTAGGACCAGATCGGCCTTGGCGACGGGATCGATGGTGCCGGTTGCACCGATCGTAACGTCGATGCCGCCCTCGTTGTAGACGGTCGACGGTTTCGGCCTTGGCCCCTTGAGGCCGTCCGCAAGCCAACGTTCAAGCTGTACTTTAGCTTGAGCTGCTGGAACCTCTACGCTCGCCCCGGCGCGCGCCGAAGCCATCGCGGCAGCCCGCAGCTCTCCTCCGACACCGAAGGCGACCTTCCCGAAGTCCAGCTCTAGGTTCCACCCAAGTCCGCCCTCGAGTCCGAAGCCACCGCGAGTGGTTCGCGTCAGGCGGACCATTCCGTTCGAGAGCCGCTCGACGATCACGCCCTTCTCCTGATCGATATGGACGAACGCGATCGTGATGTGCTCACGACTGCGGCGATCCTTAGCGCTGATCACGCAGGGCGCGCGATCGCGCTCACAGTCACCGGCACGGACCACGCAAAGCCCGCGCTTGAACTGACGCGTGACGGAGCCCGCGATGTCAGGCTTGGCGCCATACGCGGCGGCAGCCGTCACCAGGACCACGATCATCGTCGTGAGGCCGACAGATTCAATCGAGGCCTGGCCGTTGTCACTCCGTATCCCGCGCACGCGAGAAGCGTCGTCGAGATCGCGTTGCGGCTCTACACCGCTTTGCGACAAAAGCGCTGCAAATCAGCGCTGTCGATACCAACCGCCACGTCCCAGTTCCCGGAAGAGAATCAGGAGTTCCCCCTTCACCGTTACGACCTCCCAATACCTGCGCCGGACCGGCGCGTCGGTCCACCATCGATCCTCCACGAGCCAAGATTCACGCACCGAATCGACCGAACGCCCATCGACGGCCAGGGGACGCCCACGGTCGTCAGCACGAACCACAGCCGGCAAAGGCATGGCCAGGCGATAGCTCAAAACTCGTGCGGTGTCAGGAGCGCACGGCGCTCGGGAACGCGTGATTCAGGGTCGATCTCCACGACCCGCAACGCCGCATCCGGACCCGCTGCCGCCCGTGCCTGCTGCACCCCCTCGCGCAATCGTGCGCGACGCTGCATGGCGCCGTCATCGAAAAGCGCTGCGGTGGCCTGCGTACCGGAACCGAATTGCGTCACGGACAGCCGAATCGCCTCCGCGGGTGCTGGTAACAACGCGATCCGGGATCCGAGCGCAAGCTTTATTCGCGCCTCGTCCGTGAGCGACTCGCGCAGCACCACACGTTCGCGCCAGGTGCCGCCTTCCACAAGTCGAGCTTCGATCACCAGCGCCCTGAAAGAACGACCCTTGCGTTCGGGACGCGCAAGCAGGCGATCCACCAAGAGCCCGAGCGCGCGCTGCAGCTGATCGCCGAGCGCAGACTCTGGAAGGCGGAGCGTTTCCCGCATCCGTTCGCTCGGTTCACGAGGGATCAGCGGGGTGTCGCGGCCCCTTGCCAGGTCATGCGCCCGCTCTCCAGCCAGGCCAAAGCGGTCGCTGAGCTTGGAGCGCGGTATCCGCGCCAGATCGCCAAGTGTTTCCAGACCCATGCGCAGGAGTGGGTCGACCACAGCCGCGACCGATTCGCGCTCACGCAGCAGGATCAATGGCTCCGCCGCCAGTTGCCCCTCTCCGTCGATCAGCTCGGCACGACGGCTGCGCGCACGAAAGGCGCCCGCAAACGCACAAAAGCGCGACGGCCCAGCGCCAATTCGAGCAGGCGTGACGAGCGCATCGCGAATCGCCGTCACGATGCCATCGAGCCACCAAACATTCGTGGAATTGTCACGCGCGCGCGAACCGCCATGGAGGCGACGCAGCTCATCGGCCGGGATGAAAGCCAATCCAGCGCCCCCGTCCTCGACTCGTGCGCCGATCGACTCAAGCGAACAGAGCACTTTCTCCCAGTGCTCGGAGACGGCGACAGGATCCGCCGGTACGACGCGCAGTTGCGGGCAGCGTGTCAGTGCCTCGCCCAACCGCATCCCCTTGCGCACACCATGCGGTTGCGCGGCAGGCGACACCTCGCCGATCAGCTGCGCCTTCAACGAAGCCGGTGCCAGCGCCGCGGGCCCGGCGGCCAGCGCCGCCTCATGCCCGCCCAAAGCGACAACAAGTTCAAACTTTCGAAGGAGAACGCATACGATCATCGAACATATGTTCGCAGGCGTGCTGCTGGGAGGCAAGATCGCATTCGGACGATCGACACGCGCCATCACGGCGTCTTGGGCCGGATATCCCGTTACAAGGGGAGATTCGGCCCAAGACGCAGCTGATCAGAACGGGCTTTGCTGCCCGAACATCTCCCCCATCCGCGCCGCGACCACGAGATCTCCCTTGATCTGTACACGGCCGGTGAGCAGGGCCTTGGCCGGCGCAAGATCGCCGCTGATGATGCGGACGAAATCGGGGACGCTCGCTGTGAGCTTGAGCGCGGGGTCACGTGCCGCTTGATTGCGCGCTGTCGCCTCGGTGTGGTTGAGCGCGATCGACCACGTCGTGACGCGGCCATCGGCGTATGAGAGGTCGAATTGGATCTCGCCGTCGAAGCCGCTCGCGTTCTCCGGCACATAGCGGCTCTCCATCGCTTTGAAGATCCCCTTCAAGCCGAGCGCAGAGCCGGCGACGCGCTCCAACCGCGCGTCGGAGGACCGACTGATGAAGCCCTTGACTGCCGCCTGCGCACGGCCCTCGGCCTGGGCTCTCAAGGAAGCGACCCTCTCCTTCGGTGATGGATCTCGCACGGGAGCAATGGTGCCAGCAACCGGCGTGACTACGTGATTGGGGTCAGGAGCGCGCTTCGGGGCGCGGCGTAACCCGGCCGCCCTGAGCGGCTCGGCGAGCCGACTTACCTTCTCGGCCTCAAGTGCCGGCCGCCGCTCTTCGAAGGCAGGCATCACTTCCTTGGCGAACAGCTCAAGCGACTCGAGGATGTGTTCGTGGCGTGAATTTCCGACCTGCACCGCCAGCAGCAGCTCGTCCACCCCCGCCTCTTCGTAACGCTGCGCCAGCGCCGAAACCTCCGCGGGGGTGCCGATCGCGGCGGAACCTTCGTCAGCGGCACCAGCGATGCCCTTGGCGCCGCCGCGCAGAAACTCCGCGTAGATGTCGCTGAATCCGGGGCGATGGTCTCCGAACGCGTAGTAGTGAGCGAGCGCGTAGCCGAAGAAGCGCGCGCCTTCGGTGCCCCGCTCGCGCGCGGTCGCGGCGTCAGCATGTACGTGCATCGGCAGCGCAAGGGCGAAGTTCGCGTTCACCTCAAAGCCCGCCGGCACACAGCGCTCCGACGCGATCACCTCGTAGTACTCCGCACGCCAGGCGTCGGCCTCCTCCGGCGTCGCAAACGAGAACGACAGCGCCCCCAGCCCATTCTCGGCGGCCAGACGAATCGTGTCGCGCTGTGAGCATGCGACCCAAAGCGGCGGATGCGGCTTCTGGCGGGGCTTGGGAATGACGTTGCGCTGAGGGACGCTCAGATACTTGCCGTCATGCCCGGCAAAGGGCTCCTCGACCATCATCCGAGTGATGACGTCAAGCGACTCGGCCCATTCGGCTCGCTTGGTCTGACGACTCACGCCGAAGCCGGCGAGTTCCGTTTCCGACGAGGTCTCCCCCGTGCCGAGCTCGACGCGCCCGTGCGAGACGAGGTCAAGCGTCGCCGCCGCCTCGGCGACACGGGCCGGGTGCTGGTAGTTGACCGGCAATGGCATGATCCCCAGGCCGATCCGGATCCGCGTCGTCCGGGCCGCGGCGGCGGCGAGCCACACAGCGGATGCAGATGAGTGCGCGTATTCCTCAAGAAAGTGATGCTCGACGCCCCAGACGGCGTGAAAGCCAAGACGGTCAGCCAGCTCGATCTGCTCGAGCGCCTGGTCCAAGAGTCGCTGCTCGGAGTCCTCATCCCACGGACGCGGCATCTGGAGTTCATAGAACAGCGAGAAGCGCACGAGGCGATGCTACGGATTCAGCCGACTTCGGATGTGTCCCCTAGGAGAACAAGCGAGCGCCGCTGCGCACGACCGTCAGATCGTCGCCGACGCGCTATCCCCGTGGCCGGTCCGCGCCTTCACGGCATGCTCCTTGCTCTCCCTAGACGACAGCAGAAGCGCGGCAGCGAACGCGCTCAGAAGGGCTAGACCTGCGCCGACCAAGAACGCGTCGTGGAACCCGACCGTTAGCGCGATAAGCGGATCTCGCTCGCCAGAGCTGACTGAATCGCTCGTCGCGGTGTTGGCGATCGACGCCAAGATCGCGAGTCCCAGCGCGCCGCCTACTTGCTGGGAGGTGTTGATCAACCCCGATGCCAAGCCGGCTTCATGATGATCGGTGCCGGTTACCGCCGCGATCGTCACCGAGACAAACGACAGTCCAAGGCCGATGCCGCAGAGCAGCGACGGCCCCAAAACATCTGCCCAGTACGACCCTCCGGCGCTGATCTGCGCGAACCAGATCATGCCAAGCGTCGTCGACAGCGCACCCACGATCAACACTGGCTTGAAGCCGACCCTGGTGACCAGTTGTGAGCCGACGCCGGCCATAACGACTATCGCCAAGGAGAGCGGCAGGTAAGCGAGGCCGGTCTCCATGGCGCTGAACCCGAGGACCTGCTGCATGTACAGCGTGTTGAAGAAGAACATCGACATCAGCGCCATGCCGGTGAGCAGGCCGACGATGTTCGCTCCACGCAGCGTGCGCAGGCGGAAGATCCGCATCGGCATCAGCGGATGCGACGCACGCGTCTCGATCAACGTGAACAGGCCGATGAGCGCGAACCCGATCAGCAGCCGCACAGTCGTCGCCGTGGATGTCCAGCCGTCGGATCCGGTGGAGACAAAGCCGTAGACGATCAACGCCAGCCCAGCGGTGACCGTGAAGGCTCCGAGCAAGTCGAAGTTGCGCTTCTCGCTCGACTCGACGCGGCTTTCAACCAGCAGCCGCGGGGCCAATACGATGCCGGCCAGTCCGATCGGGACGTTGACGAAGAGCACCCACTCCCAGCCGAGATACTCGGTGAGGACACCTCCCAGCAGCACGCCGACCGCGCCGCCTGCGCCGGCGACAGCGCCCCAGACGCCCAGCGCGCGGTTGCGTTCGGAGCCTTCGGCGAAGGTCGTCGTGATGATCGAGAGCGCCGCCGGCGAGACAATCGCCGCACCCAATCCCTGCAGGGCGCGCGCGGCGATCAGCATCGTGTCAGATGTCGCGAGACCACCGAGTAGCGATGCGGCGCTGAAGATCGTCAGGCCCGCGATGAACATGCGGCGGCGCCCAAGGTAGTCCGCGAGGCGCCCGCCGAGCAGTAGAAAGCCCCCGAAGACAAGCACGTAGGCGTTGATGACCCAAGACAGATTTCCCTGCGTGAATTTGAGCGCTTCCGCGATCGACGGCAGGGCCACGTTCACGATCGAGGCGTCGATGACGACCATGAACTGGACTCCCGCGAGCAGCGCCAACGCGAGGTTCTTTGCCTTCTGTGAATCGAGGGTCATGTGCTCCGGATAGTCGGGGGCGAATAGGTTGCCAACCACACTATACGGAGCTATGGTTCCGCTTGTTCACCAGGGAGACAAGTTGGTATGAGAGCGGACGCCTACCGCAACCATGAGCGGATACTTGTCGCTACGCGACAACTACTTGAGGAGAAGGGCTTTCTCACACAGATGGACGACGTCGCCGAACGGGCCGGCGTGGGTGTTGGCACGCTCTATCGCCACTTCGCGACCAAGGATGCGCTCTTTGGGGAGCTCGTGAAGCAGACCTTTGAGGGGTTCCAGGTAGGCATGCAAGCCGCGCTCGACCAGGCGCGAGCGGGTCGTGATCCATTCGAGGCACTGAGTGACGCTCTCGTACGCAACTCCGAGCTGGCCGCCGCCGACCGCGGTGTTCAGGACGCTTTGCTCGCGGCCAACTCACAGATGATCGCCGTCGCCCAGCCGACAATCGACGAACTGCTTGAGCTCACGTCCGAGGTGATCGAACTCGCACGTGCGGCCGGCTCGATCCGCGCTGACGCTCATGTCGGGGACATCCCGATGATCATGGCCGGCGTCTCGTCGACCCAGAATCCGCTCATCGCCAGCTACCACCCGGAGGGCTGGCGACGGCACTTGCAAATCGCTATTGATGGCCTACGGCCGCTGAATCGTTGATCTCACGCCTAGATGACCGTCAAGCGATCATCTAGAATCCGTTGCGCACGCTGGACGACCGCGGCGGGGAGAAATCCCGTCGAGGAAAGTCCGGACACCGAAGAGCAAGGGTGGTCGGGAAATCTGACCCGGAGCGATCCGCGGGAAAGTGCCACAGAGACATACCGCCGATGACGAGGGTTCACGTGGCTCTCGAACAGGCAAGGGTGAAAAGGTGCGGTAAGAGCGCACCGCCGCCACGGTGACGTGGCGTGGCCAGGCAAACCCCACCCGGTGCAAGACCAAGCAGGGCCGTTCGCAGGCTGCTCGCCAAGGTCCAGGTAGGTCGCAAAGATGGATGGTCGTCCACGACAGAATCCGGCTTATAGGCGTGCCAGAGGCCCCGTGAAAGCGGGGTCTCTGTCGTTCTAAGCCGGCTTGACGATCGGCGCCGTGCCCGTCGCGATCGCCCCGTTACTTATCGAACTGCGGCAGCACGACCGCGCCGTCATCATCGAGCGGAAATCCCGGGTTATAGGCAATTTCCCAGGGATGGCCATCGGGGTCATGAAAGACGCCGGAATAGCCGCCGTAAAACGTCTCCCCTGGCTCGCGGGCGATCGTCGCTCCGGCCGCTCGAGCTTCCTCAATCACGGCATCGACCTGATCCGACGACGGGACATTGACGGCGAGCGTCACACCGCCCCAGCCGCCGCCATCCTGCACAGCCGAATCCTTTGCGAGATCGTCGCGACCCCAGATCGAGAACACGGTCCCACCGGCGTCATAGAAAACGACGTCTCCGTCAGGGCTCGTGCCCTGCCACCCGAGCGCACCGTAGAACTCACGCGCTCGCGCCGTATCCGCGACTCCGAGAGTCAAAAGAGAGACGCGCTGCTTCATCAGGAGAGCGTCGAGCCGCAGTTACGGCAGCGCCCGCCTGTCACGACGTCGTGCGCTCGGCCATGTGTAGGTGCCATCGCGCCTCCGCAGACCGGACACTTCACGGTCCGGTTCGCAACCAGTTCGTTGCGAACGCCCACGATCTCGTCGTCCAGAGAGCGCCTCTTCGAAGGGGCCCCGAACAACGTCTTGGATGCGAAGCCCCGCCTCGTTTCAACGATCAGCTCGCGTTTTCTCTCGTCTAGCAGCGCGGTCATCACAGGCTCCTCATCTGTCCTACTACCCGGCCCTCGATGGTCACATCCGTAGAAATGATCGGCTCCATCGTTGCGTTCTCGGGCTGCAGGCGAATGTGGTCCGCCTCCCGGAAGTAGCGCTTCACCGTCGCCTCATCGTCCCCCACCCGGGCCACGATGATCTCGCCGTCTCGTGCCGTGTCCTGTTTCTTCACGACGACGATGTCGCCATCAAGGATCCCGGCGTCGATCATCGACTCGCCGCGAACCTTGAGCAGGAACTCACCGCGGTCACCACCCGCTTCCGGCGGCACCTCGATGTACTCCTCGACGTTCTCCTCCGCAAGGATCGGCGCGCCCGCGGCGACCGAGCCAACCAGCGGCAGCCCGAGCGGTCTCACCATCTCCTTGACGCTCTCCACCGCCCGGTCGAGCAGCTCCAGTGCGCGCGGCTTCGTCGGATCCCGCCGAATCAGCCCCAGTTTCTCCAGATTCGCGAGGTGGGCGTGCACCGTCGACGACGACGCAAGGCCCACCGCCTTGCCGATGTCTCGAACCGTCGGCGGATAACCATGCTCAGCCGAATAGCTCTTGATGAACTCGAAAATCTCCTGCTGGCGTTTTGTCAGGTCCATGTCGCTTGGCTCCGTTGGTTCGATACGAACAAGTGTTCGACAAGCTAGATGGACTTCCGGACGGAAGTCAAGCGGCGGGCGTCGACATGCGCCGCCCGGCTATCATCCGCGGCCCACTGCGCCGGTGGCGGAATTGGTAGACGCGCAAGGTTGAGGGCCTTGTGGGCTTTACGGCCCGTGGAGGTTCGAGTCCTCTTCGGCGCATTTTGGTTGTGCTTGCGACCCCCAGCATCTGGGGGTCGCGTTCGTTAAGAGCAGCGACGCAGGTTTTTGAAACACGACGCCGCGACCGTCCTCGACTCCAGCTCGACGATTCTCGCTGCGCTCAGCCCTCGTAAGGCGGCGCGACGCCCCAGCCCCAACGTGGCACAGGCGCCTCCTCGACGACGTCGTCGGCATCGGGGTCTGAGTTGTGCATCGCCAAGCGCGAGCCCCACTCTGCGTAGCCCATGATCGCCGCGCGGAACTCTGGGTCACTCGGCATTTCAGCACGATCGGCCGCCTCGCTCAGCAACGTGACGAAGCGCAGCCGCAGCTCCGGTGTGATCGCAAGGTTGCGGTGATGGGCGAGCATCGCCGGGTAGCCGCCGAGATCGGCGCTGTATTCGGCAGGACCACCCATCACCTCGACCCACCAAGCGAGCACGTGCTCGCGATGCTCCTTGCTGACCCGTCCGCCGAAGAGCGGCGCCAATCCGTCGTCTTCTTCGACCAGGTCGTAGAAGGCGTTCAACCAGCGCTCGAAAGCCTCTGTTCCCCCCGCCCACTCATAGATCGTCTTCGTATGCGTCATTGGCCAAGAATTGCAGGGCTCCTCAGCGGCCGCGTCATTTTTCCGTGGACGCCGCGCGACCCGGCGCAACGCCTCTATCGAAGCCTCAATCAGTGCTTGATTGTTTGACGACCGTCCACCATGTCGCATATTGGTTGTGCTTGCCGCGGCTCTCGATGAGCCGCGGCGGTCAGCCCGGGACTACACGGTCCGGTGCGGCCGCGCCGTGCCATTCGTCCGCGGGCGGCCGGCCCCAGCGCAGGATGCCGCTCAGGCCGGCCTTTGCCCGGTGACTGACTAGCCCGGCATCGCCTCCTGGGCGCGCTCGCCTGGCACGTACGCCTCCGCCGGCTCCAACATTCCACGGATCTGCTCGCGCAGTTCCGCCGTATCCGGATGCTCATGCACCGACGCGGCGTGCTCGGCCGCCGCCTTCACGACTTCGTCCTCCTCACCAATGATCGTGAGTGAGCAGTTTGAGTCGCTGGGCCACCTACGACAGTCCGCCATTACTCGTCCCATGTGGCTCCTTTCGTGGGGGCCTTCATGGTGCTCCTAACCCGGGTGGGATTCAACCCTCATTTGCCCCGGCGCGGGCGACATTCGCGTCATTGGTGCCCAACGCGGACGCCTGTCCGCGTTGACGCAGAACGCTCAGGTACGCGGCGCAGCGAGCCGATCTAGACGGCGTGAAGACGTTGTCTCGCGCCCGAGGGCAAATAGTCCAAGGACTGGTGATCGGCGCTCTGCTTCTGGTCGCGAGCGCTCCTGCCTACGCGACCGCCGATGGCGACGGTCGCCCGCCAGCCTGCTCCCAGGCGCACCCCGACGACAAGTGCTCCTACGGCAACGGCCGTCAGACACCTGGCGGCGGCGAGAAGGTGTCGCACCACGGCTGGCCGCAGATCACGGGCTTGTTCTGGCAGGTCGCCGGCAGCAGCGGACGCACATTCGTCGGTGCTGAACTCAACGACGAACTGCTGGGACACCACGGCTCCGACACGATCACCGGCAACGCGGGCAAGGACGTCATCTGGGGTGACTGGGATCCGAAGAACAACAACACCTGGCAGCAGGACGTCGTCAGCGCCGGCGACGGCAACGACTGGGTCTACTCCTCCCACGGACAGAACACGATCGATGCGGGAGCGGGCGACGACCTCGTCTGGGCCTACTACGGCCGCGGGTCGATCGACTGCGGGGCGGGCTTCGACACCGTCCGGATCCGCCTCGGCAGCGCCAACCGCTACAAGCATCGAAACTGCGAGCGCATCAAGAACTTCTGCGCCTTCGGAAGCAAGCCGGGCAACAAGGGCGGCTGTTACAAGCCCGGCGAAAAGCCGCGCCGCCGCGGCTGACTACGACCCAGTGCAGGCCACGGCGACGTTCAACGCTGCACACACCTGAGTCATGCGCGTGTCGCTCAAGCGCCCCAGCCGTTCAACGAGAACGCCCACCGACACGCTCTCCACGGAGTCAAGATTCACGGCCGAGGACAGCGGCACAGGGTCAACCTCAGGTGTCAGAAGAACCTCACTCGGCAACCTCCTGATCGTGGTGGTACAAGGCGCCACCAGTGTGCGGTTCAGCCGAGGAATGGCGGCATCGCGAGAGAGCACGACAACGGGACGGCGGCCGATCTCCGGCAACTCGCACCACCAGACGTCGCCGCGAGCGGGCAGCTGCCTCACGACTCCGACGCGACCGATCTAAATGACGCGAGATCGCCCCATGCATCGGGTTCGTCGAGCGGATGTTCGTCGTACGCCGAATATGCGGCATCGAACTCGGCAGCACGTTCGTTGGCGAGCAGCGCACTGAGCGCCCGGTCAAGCAGCGCCGAATCCGAGAGACCAGTTCGCTCACGCGCATTTGTCAGCAGGACTTCGTCAACTGTCGTGCTCACTCTCCGTCGGGCCATGCCATGATTATGGCAGAGCTATGGCACTGCCCTCAACACGGCGCGAGCCTTGCTCAGCACCGCTTCAGGGCTGACGCGTAAAACCGCAGATATTCGTCGTAGCGCCCGTCCCAGTAGTCACCATCGTGTCCGCCTGGGGCATTGCGAAACGGGATCCCCAGCGCCTCTGCGAATGCCTGATCCGCCAACAGGAACGGATCTTCGTCACCACCGTCGAGCCAGAGCTTCGCCTGGCCCCAAGGCGCCGACCCGCGCGCCTGGGCCAGCCCGACCACGGCGTGGCGATCGAAATCCTCCGCATCATCAAATGCTCCCGACGCACTGTCGCCAGCCACAAGCCAATTAGCCGCCGAGTGTCCGCCGATGGCGCAGAAGACATCCGGGCGCTGACGCGCGATCTCGTACGCGCCATAGCCACCCATCGAAATCCCGCCGATCGCAAT
>DATMIZ010000114.1:0-2214 GCA_035554055.1 Baekduia sp.
GCTCGCGCCTTGTTCGAGACCGCCGAGTACACGGGCTTCGTGAAGATCCACAAGGAGCTCCAAGAGCTGGCGGGGGCGCCGCCCTTCCACGTCGTGCTCGGCAAGAAGGACAAGGACGCCCTGTCATTCGAGGACCTGCGCACCAAGGTGCTCGAGATCTGCCGCGACGGCGTGCCGCTGCAGCGCTTCAAGGGCCTCGGCGAGATGAACGCCGACCAGCTCTTCGACACCACCATGGATCCCGAGGCCCGCACGCTCCAGCAGGTCACGATCGACGACGCGAGCGTGGCGGACCAGATCTTCTCGATGCTGATGGGCGACAGCGTCGAGCCAAGGCGCGAGTTCATCGAGAACCACGCGCGCGAAGTCACGAACCTGGACGTCTAAGAGATGAGCATCGATCAGCTGACAGGCGGGAACATCGAGCCGCGCGGGCTCGAGGAGGAGATGCGCTCCTCCTACCTCGACTACGCCATGAGCGTAATCGTGGGCCGCGCGCTCCCGGACGTGCGCGACGGCCTCAAGCCGGTGCACCGCCGGATCCTCTACTCGATGTACGACTCCGGGCTCCAGCCCGGGCGCCCGCACCGCAAGTGCGCGAACGTCGTCGGCGGTGTCATGGGGAACTACCACCCCCACGGCGACTCCGCCATCTACGACGCCCTGGTCCGGCTCGGCCAGGACTTCGCGATGCGCTACCCGCTGATCGACCCGCAGGGCAACTTCGGCTCGATCGACAACGACTCGCCGGCGGCCATGCGGTACACCGAGGCGCGCCTGTCGCGGCTCGCCACGGAGATGCTCCGCGACATCGACGCGGACACCGTCGAGTTCGGCCCCAACTACGACGAGTCGCGCCAGGAGCCGCTCGTCCTGCCGTCGCGCTTCCCGAATCTGCTGGTGAACGGCTCGTCGGGGATCGCGGTCGGCATGGCCACCAACATCCCGCCGCACAACCTGCGCGAGGCCATCGACGCGGTCGTCGCGTACATCGACGACCCGCAGATCGACGTAAAGGGCCTGATGAAGCACCTGAAGGGCCCGGACTTCCCGACCGGCGGCATGATCGTCGGCCACGGCGGCATCCGTGACGCGTACGAGACGGGCCGCGGGCGCGTGGTGATCCGCGGGCGCGCGCATATCGAGCCGCTGAGCCGGGGCAAGGAGGCGATCATCGTCACCGAGATGCCCTTCCAGGTCTACAAGGGCGACGGGCGCGGTGACGGCAGCGGGCTGATGCAGAAGATCGTCGAGCAGGTCCAGAACGGCCGGCTCAAGGAGATCTCAGACCTCCGCGACGAGTCCGACAAGTCGGGCATCCGGCTCGTGATCGAGCTGAAGCGCGACGCGATCCCAAAGGTCGTTCTCAACAAGCTCTACAAGCACACGCAGCTCCAGACGACCTTCGGCGTGAACATGGTTGCACTGGTCGACGGGGTGCCCCGCACGCTCGGCCTGCTGCCGATCGTCAAGAACTACGTCGACCACCAGACCGACATCATCGTGCGGCGCACGAAGTACGAGCTGCGCGAGAAGGAGGCCCGGCTCCACATCCTCGAGGGTCTCCTCGTCGCGATCGAGAACATCGACGAGGTCATCGAGCTGATCCGTGGCTCGAGCGACCCCGATGTGGCGCGCGACGGTCTCATCGAGCGCTTCGAGCTCACGCGGATCCAGGCGCAGGCGATCCTCGACCTTCGCCTCCAGCGCCTCACCGCCCTCCAGACGAACGAGATCAAGACCGAGCACGCCGACGTGGTCGAGCGCATCAAGTGGCTGCGCGACATCCTCGGCGACGAGTCCAAGGTGAGGGCGCTGATCCGCGAGGAGCTGATCGAGATCCGCGACCGCTACGGCGACGAGCGGCGCACGCAGATCACCCACTCCGAGGACGAGATCGACATCGAGGACCTGATCGCGGACCAGCAGATGGTCATCGCGATCACGCACTCGGGCTACATCAAGACGCTGCCGCTGGCGACCTACCGGCAGCAGAAGCGCGGCGGCATCGGCGTGACCGGGATGGACATGAAGGACGACGACTACATCGAGCACCTGTTCGTCAGCTCGACGCACGACTTCCTGCTGTTCTTCACCAACCGCGGCAAGGTCTATCGCCAGAAGGTGTACGACCTGCCCGAGGCCTCCCGCACGGCGAAGGGCCGGGCGCTCGTGAACATCCTTCCCTCGCTGCGCGAGGGCGAGCGCGTCCAG
>DATMIZ010000115.1:0-9568 GCA_035554055.1 Baekduia sp.
GAACGTCGAAGTGAACGCCGAGGGCGATTCCAACGTGATCGCGGTCACGGCGACGGCTGACAGCGAGCGCGCTGCGATGGCAGCGGCGAACGCCTACACACGCGCCGTTCTCGCAGTCCGCAAGAAAGAACTGCTTCGCCAGGTCGACGTGAAGCTCGCCAGTTACCAGAGGAGCCTCGACAGGCTTGGCACCGGCGACGCCGCGACCGCCACAGCGGCATCGCTCAACGACTCGATCGCACAGCTGGAGCAGATCAAGGACGGCGACGATCCCAACTTCTCGCTCCTGCAGGCCGCTTCCAAGGCGGAAACCACAGGCACCCCGAAGAACATCGTGCTCGTGCTCGGTCTTCTGGGTGGGCTCGTGATCGGCGTCGGGTCGGCGCTGGTGCTGGAGCAGCTGGACCGCAGAATCCGCGACGAGGACGGGCTCACGGAGGCATATCCGCTGCCGATCCTGACGCGCGTCCCATACGTGCTGGACACCGAGGGATCGCCACAGCTTCGTGAGGCCTTCAGGACACTCCAGGTGCAGCTCGATCTGGGCGCAGAGAAACGCCAGGTCGTGATGTTCACCAGTGCTTCTGCCGGTGACGGCAAGACGATGTCGGCGATCGAACTGGCGAAGACTCTGGTCGCGTCTGGGTTCCGCGTCGCGCTCCTCGATTTCGATCTGCGCAAGCCCGATATCGGCACGCGCCTTGGCGTCAACTCCGATGTCCTGACGCTGTTCGGGAGCTCCCCGCATCTCAACGACGCGCTCGTGGAGGCCCCCGGCCACGCCGGCCTGTTCGTGTTCAGCACCGAGTCACGCAACGGCGTCGCGCCGATGCTCGAGGCGCTGTTCGGGCGGCTGCCCGAGATGCTGGCCCAGGCGCGCGAGATCGCCGATGTCGTGATCATCGACACCGCGCCGCTCGGTCGTGTGAGCGATGCGCTCAGGGTCGCCGCGGTCGCTGATGAGATTCTCCTCGTGGGCCGGCCCGGTAACACCGATCGCAAGGATCTGCTGGTCGCCCGTGAGCTCATGGGGCACATGAACATCACTCCGACCGGGATGGTCGTGGTTGGAGGCGGGAGTTCGAGCTACGGCTATTACGGCGATGCCGTGGAGCCGCAGCCACAATCAGTAGCGCCGGCGCCGGAGCGCCTCAACGGTGATGACCGCGCTCGCAGACGTGCTCGCCGCAACTCGGTGAAGTAGTGCAGGGCTCGAGCCTGAGCCTGCCCGGCCGCGGGTCCGCTCTCAGGTCGCATCCGCAACTCTTTGTGGCCGCCGGCGCGGCCTTTCTCGTGGTGCTCTGCTCGGCGTTGCTCGCGCACGAAGTGAAGCTTGGAGTGGCGCTGATCGGCGCGCTGGTATTCGTCCCGATCGCGTTCCTCAACCCGCCGCTCGCGCTGGCGGTGTGGGCCACCTCGGCGTTCATGACGGCGATTCCCGCCTTCGGCCAGGCCTCGAACCGATCCCTATATCTGCTCTTCATCGTCTGGGTTGGCACGCTGTTTGCGCGTGACGATGCGCTGCGCCGGCGCGCCCGGCGCCAGATCCCGATGCTGGGCGGCCTGGTCCTGTTCTTCGTCTGGGCGCTGTCCACCCTGTTGTGGGCGCCGGAGCCGGGCTCTGCGAAGGAGCCCGCCATCAATTTCCTGCTCAGCATGGGCGTGTTCCTACTGGTGACGACGTTCGTGCTGGATCGCCGCCACGCCCGGTGGCTCGTGATGGCGTACGTCATGGGGACCACTCTCTCGGTGCTCGCAGGCGCTGCAACGGGTGGCCTGAGCACCGGCGCCAGTGAGCTCAACACCGCGACATCGGTCGAAGGACGGCTACAGGGCGGCGTCAGCGACCCCAACTACCTTGCCGCCGCATGCGTCCCGGCGATCGTCCTCGCCGCCGGACTCGCCGCCAGGCGCGGCCAGGTCCTGCTGCGCTTTGCCCTCGGGGTCGCGGTCGTGATTCTCACGATCGGGCTCGCGGCGACCGAGTCACGAGGCGGGATCCTCGCTGCCGCCGTCGTCGCGATCGGCGCCCTGCTTACGTGGAAGGGGCAACGCAAGAACGTCGCCCTCATAATCGCGCTCGTGCTCCTCGCGGGGGCGGGGTGGTTCACAGCATCACCGGCGTCGTGGGAGCGCGTCACCGCCTCGCAGGACGGAGGTAGCGGCCGGACCGACGTCTGGACCGTGGCTTGGCGTGTTGTGAAGGCACACCCGATCGAAGGGGTCGGCCTCGCAAACTTCTCCGCGGTCTCGCCTGATTACCTGCGCCAGCCGGGCGCGCTCAGCCGCGCGGATCTGATCGTCGATCAGAAGATCATGGTCCACAACGCCTACCTGCAGCTGTGGGCCGAGACGGGCGCTATCGGGCTACTTCTGCTCTTGCTTTTGGCCGGGCGGGCCGTGTCGTCCGGATATCGCGCCGCCGATCTGTTCGAACGGCGAGGAGATCAACCTACGGCGGCGCTGGCCCGTGCGGGTGCTCTTGCCTTGCTGGGCGCGCTTGCTGCGTCCTTCTTTTTGTCTAATCTCGACGACCGGCGCATCTGGATCCTGATGGCGCTCGGGCCGGTCCTATTCGCGATCGCGCGCGCCGATGAGCCTGTCAAATGAGATTGAGACCCCAAGCACGGATGCCCAGCACTCCAGACGTAAGCGTTCTGATCCCCGTCCTCAACGAGGAGCTGCACATACGCGACACCGTCGCGACGATGCTCGCTCAGGAGCTCGACGGTCTCACGCTGGAGTTGATCTTCGCCGACGGCCGCTCGAGCGATCGCACCAAGGCGATTCTTGAAGAGATGTCGGCCGCGGACGAGCGGATCGTCGTCGTCGACAACCCGTCGCGGACGACGGCGGCGGGGCTCAACGCCTGCCTACGGGCGGCCCGTGGCCGTTACGTGGCGCGCATGGACGCCCACTCATACTTCCCGACGCGCTATCTGGCGGCCGGGATCGAGCGTCTCGAGCAGGGCGATGACACAGTCTGGGTCGCCGGGCCGGTGGTCCCGAGAGGCCGCGGTGGGCTTTCGGCGAGCGTGGCGTACGCGCTGGGAACCCGCCTCGGCGTCGGCGGGTCGAGCAAGTGGCGGCTCAATGCCGACGGCGAGCCCGCCGAGGAGGTCGAGCTCGACACCGGGGTCTTCGCAGGCGTGTGGCGACGCGAGACCGTCGACCAACATGGTGGCTGGGACGACGCTTGGCCGGTCAATCAGGATTCAGAGCTCGCAGCGCGCGTGATCGCAGGCGGCGGCCGGATCGTCTCGCGCGCTGAGATGGCCGCCGAGTACCTGCCTCGTGACAATCTCAAGGCGCTGTGGCGGCAGTACTGGCGACACGGCTTCTATCGCGCGAAGACCAGCTGCCGGCATCGTTCCACGCTGCGCCCGACCCACTTCCTGCCGCCCGCTGTCGCGGTCTGCGCGGTGCTCTCGCTGCTCGGACCCACGCGGGCGCTACGGCGCCTCGCACGCACCGGCGTCGGCCTTTATGGCGGCGCGCTGGCGGTCACGGCGGTTGACGCCGCGCGCAGCACTCCGCTGTCGGTCGCCGGTCCGCTGCCGGCCGTTCTGGCGACGATGCACCTCGCATGGGGCCTCGGCTTCATCGCCGGGTGGACTCGTTACGGGCTGGACCGCCCGTAGGGAGCTCGTCGGGTCAGCTGGCGGGCGGGGCGACGACGCGGAGGTATTGGCCCCAGTCGACTCCGCTCGAGACATTGAAGGCGTAGGTGCCGGCCCAAGAGCCGGTGCCCTGAGGAATGCCGACGCTCTTGGCGAAGCTGACCAGGGGATCGGCCGCGCCAAAGCTCGTGTACATCGCGCTCGACTCGAACTGGAAGTTGAAGCCGGAGCCGCCGGTATCGCCGATGTAGCCGCCGTAGGTGGCGAGCGCTCGGAGGATCGTCTTGCGCCACTCAGGCACGGCGAGGGCGTTTATCTGCGCATCGCTCATCGCGAGCTGCATCCGTGCGCCCATCGGCGGCGCGGCGGCCTCGTCGGCGGCGGAGCAGCGCGACCCGCCGTGTGAGGCGGGATACACCCATGCGCCCTGTGAGCTGGACGGGGCAGGCGTGGTGCCGTAGCCGTATCCGGTTCCGCTCGCGGTGCACCTGACGACGATGAACAGCGCGTGGTCGATACGGCCCGCCGCGAGTTCCTGGGCGCGGATCACACCGGCGAGATTGCCGAAGTTGGCGGCGGTGCCGCCGGCGCCGATGCCCTTGCCGTCGATGCGCGTGCGGTTGCCGATGGCGAAGCTGAGGATGCCGCCGCCCGCGGGCTTGCTCTTGACGCGCCAGAAGTCGTACTCCCAGCCGTCGGGTGTGACGACTGTCATGTGCCCGTCGTCGCCGGCCGCCGGCCGCGCTGCGTCCGGGATCGGGATCTGCAGGCCTTCCAGGTAGTTCCTGGTGTCGGTCGCACGCAGCGTGAAGATCGGATCGCCAGGCTGCGAGTAGTAAGTCGGGTGCCCGAAGTCTCTGGTGGTGCCCTGCGACCCCGCGATCAGATTGCCGGGCGTGCCCCAGGAGAGCACTTTGCTCACGATCGCCGCAGAGTTCGGGTGGACCGGCGCGCCTGCGATCGGGGTGTTGAACGGGGAGTTATCGGCGTACGGGCGCCAGCTGCTCCCGGGCCAGCTGTGAGGACCGAACGAGCCCCAGCCGCGGGCGGTGCCGGCCCCGAAGTTGACGCTGGTGACGGAGGCACCTGAGGTCGGCGGCGTGGGTGATGTGGCAGGGGGGCGCGGGCTCGCGGGCGATGCGGGGCGCGCAGGCCGTCTCGCAGGGCGCCGTCGCCGCTCGCACTTGGCGGAGCGCTTTGCTTTCGCAGACGAGCCGCGCTTGTTCTTGCGCGATCGCGTGCAACGAGTCTTCGAGGCCTTCTTCTTGGCCTTCTTGGCGTGCGCGGTGCCGGCACGTGGGCCTTCTGCCGCGTCGGCAGGTGCCGAGTTGAGTGAGACAAGGACCGCGGCCGCGAGGAGCGCAGCGAGCAAGGTGCGTACGTTCAGAAACCGTGAGATGACCACGAAGAGGTCATCGACGGGCCACCCGCAGCCTGGACCGTCACGGCGGAAACTGGACGTCTGTCGGGGCAGCCGTCACGCCGGGGACTTAGCTGAGCGTGAAATTCAGTGTTTCGGCGGCGCGACGAAGCGGAGCTTGTTTGCCCAGTCGACACCGTCGGCGACGTTGAAGAGCCGGAACTGGCCGTTCGCCTTGACCTGGTTGTCGCCGGCGGCCGTGCGTTGCTTGCCGAATTCGACGAATGGATCCGGGCGGCCGAACGCCGTGTACGTGAGGCCGGACTCCGTCATGAGTCCGATGCCCTCACCACCGGTGTCACCCACGTAGGCGCCGTAGCGTGCCCAGGCACGCAAGATCGCGCGCTTCCAAGCAGGGAGTTTGAGCGACTTGATCTTCTTCTCGCTCATCGCCAGCTGCAGCCGAGCACCCATGGGGACCGCGGGGATATTGCCACCGCAGGAGCTGCCGCCGCCATAAGCGGGATAGACGAACGCGCCGTCGCCGGAGCGGTGTTTCGTACCGAACCCGTATTCGGTGCCAGGGGAGGTGCATTTGAGCACGAGGAAGAGCGCGTGGTTGATCTTTCCGGCCGCCAGTTCAGGCCCGCGGATGACGCCGGCGAGGTTGCCGAAGTCAGATGCCGTTGCTCCCACCTTGACCCCGGATCCCGTGATGCGAGTGCGCGCACCGCCGGCGTAGTTGAGGACACCGCCGTTGGGCCCCGGCTTGCTCGCGCGCCAGAAGTCGTACTCCCAGCCATCGGGTTGGACGACCGTCATGTGCCCATCGCTCCCGGGCGCCGGCGTGGCGCCGCGCGGGATCCGGATGTTGTGTCCGCCGATCTTGGGGTCGCCCCAGTTTGTGGACGGCTGCAGCCTGTACACCGGGTCGCTGGGCTGGGCCCAGTACGTCGGGTGCGCGTAGTCGTTCGCCGTGCCGGCAAAGCCGCCCTTGATGTCGGAGACCTTGCCCCACTGCAGCATCTGCTGTACGTACTGCTTGGAGTTGGGGTGCACCTTGACCTTGCGCGGGATCTTGGTGTTGAACGGTGACTTCGCCGAGTACGGCCGCCAGCTCGCGCCTGGCCAGTTGCCGACTCCGAAGCCGGACCAACCGGCTGCGGCGACCTTCGCCTTCGGCGCCTGTGCCGACGAACCCGTGCAAGCAAGCGCCCCGGCCACCGCTGCGCCAACCAGCACCAGGGCGGGGAGGAGCGCGAGCCGGGCGACGGGGGAATGTCTTTTGAAAACAGGCATGCAGGTCGCGTGCGGCGCGTGTCGACCCTGCCTGCAGCCGAGCACATCTACCGTCGCACCGCAATCTAGCCGAATGTTCTAGTGCGTGGTTAAAACACCCCCCATCCAAGGCGCGACGACGCAAGTATCTTTGCCGGATGGAACATGCTCGCAGGCAGGGGTGAGGGTGGCGTCACGTCAGCAGCGGCTCGCCGGATTGCTCAACGCCGCACCCATCCGGCCGTGGCTCAGGGCCTTCCCGACGTGGAAGGGCGTGCTCGTCCTCAACTACCACCGCATCGGTGACAGCGAGCACCAGCCGTGGGACCGCACGCTGTGGAGCGTCACAGAGCAGCAGTTCGACGATCAGCTCTCCGTGCTGGCGCGCGAGGCCGACGTCATCGGTCCCGGCGATCTGGCCTCCGTTCTCGCCGCGGGCAAGGGCCGGCACGTGATGCTGACGTTCGACGACGGTTACCGCGATAACTACGAGCTTGCGCTCCCGTTGTTGCGCTCGCACGGCTTGACGGCGACCTTCTTCCTGGCGACGGGCTTCATCGATGACCCGCGTGTCGCGTGGTGGGACGAGATCGCATGGATCGTCCGGCGAGCCAGCGCCGAGGAGATCCCGGCCGGCAACTGGCTCGCGTCTGCTGTGAGCCTCGGCGATGACCCGGATGCGGCCATCGCTGAGCTCGTGCAGATCTACAAGCGGATCCCGGATGCCGAGCGCCCCGCGTATCTCGGCTTTCTTGCCGCGGCCACGGGCTCCGGCCCCTGCGCTCCCGCAGAGGCGGCCGGTATGTGGATGACGTGGGATATGGCCCGCGAGCTGCGCGACGCCGGAATGTCGATCGGCGGTCACACCGTCACGCATCCGTTGCTGGGGCAGATCTCGCCGGAGCGCCAGCGCGCTGAGATCGACGAATGCGCGAGGCGCCTGCGCGAGGAGCTCTCCGATCCGATGCGGTGGTTCGCCTACCCCGTTGGTTCCCGGGATGCGTTCGGGGCCACGACGAAGGAGATCCTGCGCAGCCACGATGTGGAGTACGCGTTCAGCTTCTACGGCGGCTATCTCTCGGGAGCCGCGCGGGACAGGTACGACATTCCGCGGGTCCACGTCGGTCCGATGATGGACATTCCGCGGCTGCGGGCGACCTTGCGGATGCCGCAGCTCTTCGCAAGGTCTGACTGAACTCCTTCACCGAATCGCCACATTCTGTAGTCTCGCCCCGGAAAATGGACAAACGTCTTAGCGGAGCATGATGCTTTGCGGTAAGGGAGGCTGGACGAATGCACGGATTGGCTGAAGCTGTCGGGGATCGAATCGCGCGGAGTTGGAAGTTCGCGCTGCTCGGAGTGAGCGCTGCGGTGGCCTGCGCGCTGCCGTTGGTTGCGGCTGCGCCCGCTGGTGCGGCGCCCGGCGGGAAGGTCTACATCACGCTGGGGTTCGACGATGGGTCGATTTCGCAGTGGAACAATCGCGACGTGCTGCAGAAGTACGGGGTCAACGCCACCTACTTCATCAACTCGAGCGCTATCACCAATGCGCCGGTCACGAACACCACAGGTCCATACATGTCCTGGGCCCAGCTGCAGACGCTGCAGGCCGAGGGCAATGACATCGGTGGGCACACCAAGACGCATGTGAATCTGCGGACACAACAATCATCGGCACAGCTCCAGGATCCGAACGGAGAGCTCTGCGGGGACCGCAAGACGCTTGTCAACCACGGCTTTCCCACTCTCAACTTCGCGTATCCCTACGGAGAGGACGGCATCGGGGATCCGAACCCTGCCACGCGGGCCGCAACCCTGCAGGCGATCCACCAGGCCGTTCAGAACTGCGGTTACCAGTCCGCGCGCGTCACGAGAGCGATCGATGCGCCACACGACACTGACCCTTGCGATGAGGATCCGAACACCGGTCCCCCGTGGGACTGCGTGTGGGCCGAGACCTGGCCTACGCCCGGCGATCCGTTCGGCCTTCGTGCCGCGGAGAGTCATCTCAACAACATTTCCGGGGGTGACCCCGACAAATGGCGCTGGTCCGACAGCGGGCCTAGCGGCGGTATCAGGGGTGCAATCTCTCGCGCCCGCAACTACAGAGGCGGGTGGTTCAACATCGTCTTGCACGACATCTGCGTCGGCGACGCCAACGATGTGGACACGTGCAATCCCAACCCGTACGACGACTACGCGATCCCGAAGGATCGTTTGGACAAGCTGCTCAACTGGATCTGCCAAGACCCGCAGCTGCAGGTTGTAACCACAGCCCAGGCGCTAGGCCAGGTGCCGATTCCGCCCAAGACCTGTCAGACGGGTTCGGTCACGCCGCGAATCGACCCGCCGAAGTCTCCGCTCGTAAAGAAGCCCAAGCCGCGGATCTATCGGATCAGCAAGAAGTCAAAGCGTCGTGTTCGCGTGACGGTGGCGATCACCGACTCGTCCACGGTGAGGCGTGTGCGACTGCTCGTCGATGGCAAGGTCGTCCGCAGCTACAAGCGCACCGGCGCGTCACGGGTCGTGTTCACGATTCGCCCCGGTACCGGTAAGCACAAGCTGACGGCCCAGGTGATCGACAGCGCCGGAGAGAAGTTCGGCTCAACGACGAGGAAGGTCACGGTGAAGCGACGGCGCTGAGGTCGCGTCGGCCGCGATGATGCCGCCGGCGTGGGCCCGGCTGGCCGGTTCCGCGCCGAACCGGCCAGCTGTTACCGTCACGCCGCAAGATTCACCGTCGAGTGGGGTAAACCAGATGTCTGCAGCCGAGGATCGCACCACCGAGCCATTGCCCAGTGGTGACCGTCTACTGGCGCGTTACCGCGCGAACTACGGCCTTGGCGATGACGTGTCGCTAACCGAGGATCAGGTTCTGTTTCATCTCAAGCTCGAGCGCGGTCTGACCGACGAGTTGAGGGCGAGCACATCAGAGAACCGGCGCGAGACTTTCGAACGCTGTTACGACCGCCTCTACAGCGAGCTTCCCTGGCTCGCGTCGACCGGTACTCCCGAAGCGGTCGATTCGGCACAGTGGATCGCGGCACTGGGGCCGGCGCCACAGAAGATTTATGAGGTCGGCTCCGGCGACGGCGGCTTGGCACGTAGCCTCGTGCACGCCGGCTACAGCGTGGAGGCCACCGAGATCACACTGGAGCGTGGTACCCGTGCAGAGCTTGCTGGCCTCACATGGTCGGTGACCGACGGCGTGCATCTCGAGAACTTCGCCTTGGCCGCCCCCTACGACGCCGTGATCAGCGATCAGGTCGTCGAGCACTTGCACGTCGATGACGTCGTTCGGCACTTAACG
>DATMIZ010000116.1:0-8377 GCA_035554055.1 Baekduia sp.
GCGTGGCTGACGCCGCTCATCGCGACGATGGTCACCGTGACGAACGCGAGCCCCAGACCAAACGATGTCATCAGCGTGGGCCCGAACACTTCGGTCCAGAAGCTGCCGGCCGGTGACACACGGCTCAGCAAGAGCATTCCGACGGCGGTAAGCGATAGGCCGACGGCAAGCACACGGCCGGGTCCCAACCGGGCCGACAGCCGTCCCGCCAGGCGGCTGGCCAGCATGATCGCGAGGCTCATCGGCAGCAGCGCCGCGCCTGCTCGCAGCGCTGAGAAACCGAGGACGTTCTGGAGGTAGAGGGAGAGGAAGTACCACATCCCAAATGCCGTCGCGCCCATGAAGAACACCACCAGGTTGGTGCCGGCAACCGCCCGCGTACGGAAGATCTTCAGGGGCACCAGCGGCTCGCGGGCCACAAATCTTTCGATGATGACAAAGCACCCGAGCAGCGCGAGGCCGAGGCTCAGCGTGGCGAGTGTGTGTGCGGAACCCCACCCGTGCGTATGAGTGCCAACGATTCCGTACGTCAGCACGACCAGACCAGCGGTTGCCGTGAGTGCACCCGCCGCGTCGAACGCGCCTCGTGCCTCGTCTGAGTGGCGGCCAGTCATCACAGCGCGCAGCGCTACCAGCGCCATCGCGACCCCCACCGGAACGTTGATGAAGAACACCCAGCGCCAGGACAGCCAGGCCGTCAATGCACCACCCACCACCGAGCCGGCCGCGCCGCCGAGCCCCGCGCTCGCGCCCCAGATTCCCAGAGCGCGGTTACGCTGGGGCCCTTCCGAGAAGGTGGTCATCAGGATCGAGAGCGTCGTTGGGGCGACCACCGCCGCGCCAAGTCCCTGCGTGCCACGCGCGGCTAGTAGCTCGCCTGATGTTTGTGCCAGCCCGCAAGCCAACGATGCGCCGGTGAACAACGCCAGGCCGCCGATGAAGACGAGGCGCGGGCCCCAGAGGTCCGACGCGCGACCGCCCAGCAAGAGAAAGCCGGCAAGTGCCAGCGTGTACGCGTTGACCACCCACTGCAAGTCGGGCGCCGCGAAGCGCAGATCACGGGCGATCGACGGCAATGCGACGTTCACGATCGAGATGTCCATGATGACCATGAACTGCACCGTGCAGCACAGCCAGAGGATCACCTGGCGGCGGTGCGTCTCGATGAATGTCACTCAATGAACGGTATGGGTGTAGCGCCCCGGCGGCAGTTCGGTCGTCCGGACAAATCCCGGCCGGGCGGCGATCACATCGGGGATCCGACGCACGAGGCCCATCGGCACATAGAGCCGCGCGCTGAACCCGGGGAGCTCGACGACGGTGTCCACTTCACCGTGGATGGTGAACGAATCCTTCGAGAAAGCGGAGGCGTCGAGGATCTCAAAACGCAGGTTCCCCGTGAATGTCGGCCCCTCCTCGGTCGGGAACGAGACGACGAATCGAGCGCCGGCGACGCGGCCGGGCTCGAGCATGATCTCAGGCACAAACCAGTCGGTGGGGGTGTCATGAATGATCGGCGTGATTTCGTAGCTGGTCTCACCGGGCGTGAAGCCCAACAACCGCGCCAGCTCACGTAGAGGCGCACCTTGCACTGGTGGAGCCGCGAGCACGGGCTCGGCCCAAGCGGCGAAGTCGGATACGGCTAGCCCCAGACCCGCTTCGTGAAGCCCGACTTCCTGTGAGAAGCGCCCGCAGTTGGCGACATCGTCCATCTCGACGCTGGTGATGCGGTGGTTGCCCGCCGCCGCGACCGCCGGCAGGTGCACCCACCAGGTGTCCTGCATGCCGGTCGACACGATCGAGGCGCCTCCCGCCTCGCCCGCAGCTTGGAGACTGTCCGCGAACGGGCCCTGGCCTTCGAAGAGCTCGGCGTCGAGAGTGAGGACGTTGATGCCACGCCGGAGCAGGCCGGCAGCCAACTCCGCGGTAGCCGCTGTAGGAATCAGCGCGGCCAAGGCCACGACATCCGGCTCGCCAGCCTGCGCGATGAGCTCTTCGATCGAGCCAAAAATGGTCGAATCCGGTACCCGCGGATGGTCGACGAACTCGCCGAGTGGGCGCCCGACCTTAGCGCCGACCTCGACCCCGCCGAGCAGCTCATGGCCGAGGTCGAGCGCCAGACGGGAGATGCTCGAACCCTGTGCGCCGAGCCCGACTACCGCCAGGCGTGCCGCAGGTTGACCAGCCGAAAGTGTCATTGCTGTGTACTCCTCTGAGTGCAGTCGTTGCGGGATCGCCTGATCGAGGGTGGATCCGGTCAGGGCCGCGACCCTACACGCCAGGTTTGGTTTGAGCAATGCCAAAGCTTTCACCAAGGTTGTCCGACAGAACGCTGGTTGACGATCAGATACCGGCAGCTAGAGTGCCACCAATGCCACCAACAACGGTTGAAGGACTGCTGCGCATCGAGCTGGAGCATGTCGCCGCGTATGTCCTCGACACTGAGTCCGGTCGAGTGCTGGTGGATACCGGGCTCCCGACTACACAGCCTGCGTTAGCGGCGGCTCTCGCGCGGCTTGGAGGTCCCACGCCCGAGCTCGTCGTGCTCACCCATGCTCACATTGACCACGCGGGCGGGCTCCGGCAGGCGATGATCACGTCCAACGGCGCACCGGTCGCGGCTCACGCCGCTGATGCAGCGCTGCTGGCCGCCGGGGAGACGACGCGCCCGCTGGTGGCAGGCGCCCACTGCCCCGACGACCTCCGGGAACGGATCAAGGACCACCCCACGATCGCTCCGGTAGAGGCACAGATCGACCTGGTTGGCGGGCAGGCTATACCGGGCTTTCCGAGCCTGAAGGTGCTGCACGCACCAGGCCACAGCGCAGGGCTGGTCGCATTGCTGTGGGAGCACGCCGGCGGGATCCTGATCACCGGCGACGCGGCGGTCAACTTCGGTCAGGTCAGGCTTCCGCCCGTGGCGGAAGACTACGAACTCGCGACGCAGTCGTTACAGCAGCTGGCGACGCTGGAATTCGAGGCCGCCGTGTTTGGGCACGGGCCTCCGATCACGTCAGGTGCCGCGGCGGCGTTCCGTGAAGCCAACCTGCAGTGGTAGCCGCCTAGGCGGCATCCGCACCCTTGACGGCCGCGCCAGCTACTGAGTGCAGGCTCGACGTCGTGTTCGGATACAGGTTCGGCCCGCGCTTGGTGATTTGACCCTCGGCGATGAGCGCCCGCACCGAACGGTAGAGCCCGGTCGGGTCGACGCCGAGCTGCTTACCGATCTCGTTAATCGTCCTTCCCGGCCGCTCGGCAACGAGCCGCAAAATGTCCTGGCGCCGCCCGCCTGAGCTGGAGACCCGGCGGGTCGGCTCGTTTCGCCTGGTGCCGCCGGACGAGCCACCAGGAATTAGCTGCAGCCGCTCGGCGATCAGCTTGAGCTCCTCGTACTCCCGGACCAGCGGTTCAAGTTCGCCGAGGCGTTGCACGACGTCTTGTTGAGCCTGCTGGAACTTGGTGAGTACGGCTGACATCTTCATCTCCTGACTAGGTTTGGTACCAGGGAATACCACACGTTTGCTGGTTCCGCAGCCAAGACTGCCCAGGTGAGACGCGGCCGTCCGGTTACCAACCAGGAACCAGTGGTCCCGGTGACCTGCGAGTCACCGGCTGGCGAACTCGCAGGTCCTATCGCTAGGGACTAGGTCGTTAGTTGCCCCATTCGGGCGAGAACTGGTCGACGGTCTCCTTGGTCAGGATTCGTGGCTCATCCATCAGCAGGGCGTCGACGCCGATCGGGTCGATCTTCTGCCCGTTCAGACCCTTGATGACCATCTCGGCCACCAGCTTGCCCATCTGGACCGGCCAACTGCCGTGGGAGCCGAATAGCGAGCCGTCCTTGATGGCTGCCACACCTTCACGACTGCCACCGCTACCGAGAACCTTTACCTTTCCGTCCATTCCAGCGTCCTTCAACGCGGGCAGCGCGGCGAGCGCTTGTGTATCGGCGCCCGCGACGAAGACGTCCAGATCCGGGGTCGCGCTCAGGATGTCAGGCATCTGCTTCGCGATCTGGGCGGGATCGAACCCTGTCACGATCTTCTGGACGATCTCAACGTTGGGCACTTTCGCCTTGATTTGGTCAGCGACGAGGTTGGTGACCGGGTCCGTCGGCGTGATCACCTCGACGACGACCTTGCAAGGGTCCAGACCCTCACAGGCCAACGTGGTCAGTTCCACGCCATTTCTGGCGTTGGTCGCTGGCGTGATGTAGACGCCACCGAGCACGCCGTCAACCTGTGGCTTCAGGTCGTCGGCATCTGTCCCCGCCGGGGTGCCGGCCGAGATTACGGGGATGTTCGCTGCTTTAGCGGCCTTGACGCAAGGCACGCCGGTCGGCGGGTCGAAGATGCTCAGGACGATGACGTTGTAACGCCCAGTGGCGATCGCGTCCTGGCACTGCGTGAACTGCTTCTGCGGATCGAAATTTGAGTTGTACTGCTTGACCGAGCCGCCCTGCGCCTTGATCACTTCGTTGAACCCCTCGTGCTCGGCAGCAACGAAAGTGTTCGACGAAGAGTCGAGGTAGGCCACCTTCGCGACCTTGGTCGCTTGGGTAGTGGCCTCCGCCTTGTCCGGATCATCATCTCCGCAGCCAGCGACGCAAAGCGCCGCCGCCGTCATCGCACACAAAAGTGCGCCTTGAAATCGTCTCACGGTCTCTCCTCCGATTGTGCAACCAGCGTCAATGACTCTGGTGTTTGGTTGCGCCGACGCTACAGTAAATACCAAGGCACAATTGTGCAAAAGCGTCTGGTGCCATGACCAAGTTGGCTGTCATTTGGTTCAGTGGTTGCATTGGCGCAGTGAAGCACTGCAGAACCGACCAAGGCTAGAAGAGCGTCGATACCGACTCAGCTCGCGAAATCGCCTGGTTGCGCGCCCACTTGCACAATGCGTCTGATGCGCAGCCGTTTTGGCTGTCACCGGTTCGCGTCGCGCGGGGCTAGGCTAGCGCCGTCCGCCAACCTTAGGAGCAGATCTGTCCATGACCACCATGCGTAATCGAGTCACGAGTGACCTCCTGCTGGTCGGGAGCTTGCCCGTCAACTCCACCGAGGAGGCGTTCCGCGCGGGCGCGGAGATGTTCGGCGACCTGGTCTTTGCCCTCCCCGATGGCGAGACGGGTCCGCGCGTCGGCTGGGTCGGCTACGAGCGCGACCAACTCGTCCGCCCCAATGCCGGCATCGACGTCGTCGAGGAGACGGCTTCCCCCAACGGCATCCCGCGACATGCGTACGAGACACCGGTGTTCACCGTCAAGTCCGGCGTGTCAGAGCTGCACTTCGACACCTGGCCTCGGATCGACGACGCCATCGAGTCCTATCGGCAGTTCGTCACACTGCGCGACGCGGGTGTCATACCCGCGGGACTCAGGTTCCAGATCGGGCTGCCGTTTCCGTCCAGCGCGATGAACGCGTTCAAGAGGGATTTCGCGAAGGACTACCCGATTGCCGAGCGCGCCTTTGAGGACCTCGTCAGGCAGGAGATCCAACGGCTTGTCGCCGTCATCCCACCGGCGGACCTTGCGATTCAGTGGGATCTCGCGTACGAGACGCAGGACATCGAACACGTCCTGGCCTGGACCTCAGGCGACGCTTGGGAGCGCTTCACGGGGCCGGTCACCCGATTGACGCGACAGATTCCCGAGGAAGTCCTTGTCGGCTATCACCTCTGCTACGGCACCTTCCCTGAGTGGCCGATGTACGAGGCTCAGGACATGAGCGTGCTGGTCAGGATGGCCAATTTCGCGGTCCAGGAGTCAGGGCGTCAGGTCGACTGGCTGCATCTCGCCGGGCCGCGCTATCTGCGTAGTGAGGACGAGCGCTTTTTTGCTCCCCTGCGCGATCTGGATGTCGCGGGCACGCGTGTCTTTCTGGGCATCGTGTTGCCGATCGACGGCGTCCCAGGCCTCAAGCGGCGCCACGCGACCGCCTCGAAGTTCATAGACGAGTTCGGCGTCGCGATGTACTGCGGCTTTGGGCGCCAGCCCGGTCAGGACGGAAACGAGACGATGCGCGATCACCGCGACACCGTGCTCGCGTTGCGCGCCTGAACGAACGCGGATGGCGCCGACCGAGCAAGAGATTCGAAGCACCGTTGCGACGGGATGCCGGATCCTGAGCGCGAACGGTCACGACGATTTCGTGTGGGGTCACCTGGCGGTACGAGACCCGGACGGGCGCGGCGTCTGGATGAAGGCAGCCGGTCTGGGTTTTGACGAGATCACCGAGGAAGACGTTCTGCTGGTCGGTTTCGACGGAGAGGTGCTCGCGGGCGAGGGTCGGCGCCATGCCGAGTGGCCGATCCATACCGAGATCCTGGCGTTGCGCCCCGATCTCGGCGCTGTCGTCCACTCCCATCCGCCGCACGCGCTGGCGATCGCCGCCGCCGACCAACCGCTGCGGCCGGTGTCGCACGCCGCGACCCTGTTCGTCCCGCCCGAGGTCCCGCGTTACACGCGGACCGCGGATCTGATCGTCACGCGCGAGCTGGGCCAGGAAGTGGCCCAGGCGCTCGGCGAAGAGTTCGCGCTCCTGCTCGTCAACCACGGCATCGTGACGGCCGGCGAAGACGCGCCGGGGGCGGTGATGCGCGCCGTGCTACTCGAGAAGGCGTGTCAGCACCAGGTGCTCACCGGTTCCGCCGGCGGCCCGAAGATCTGGTCCTCCGATGAGGAGGCCCTCCGCAAGCGCGAAACTGCGTGGAGCACCGCCCACCTCGCAATGCTCTGGTCCTACCTCGAGCGACAGCTGCCAAACCGCGAGCGCTGATCGCTCCGTCCGGAGTGCTCGGTCGCGCCAGGAGGGAGTGATGAGGCGCGACCGGGCTTCCATTTTCGGGCCGAAGGCCCTCCGAAAATGTCCCGGGAGCGCTTGATTCACTCTGTGGAGCTCAGGTCCCGCATCAGCAGATGGATCGATGCAGCGAACTCTTCGATGTCGCGTTCGTCCTCGTAGAGCCTGCGCATCAGCAGCCCGCCGATCGCCGCCGTGACGGCCGCCGCGTTGTCGCCGACGATCGGCTTCAGCACATCGATCCAGGCGCGATCCCATGCGATCGCGACCTCGCGCAACCCTTCACGCCGCAGCGCCGCGACGTACAGCTCTGAGGCCACGATCGTCTCCTGCGTGCGTGTCCTGGCGGCGGCGACGACGTAGTCGGCGAATTCCTCGCCGGTCATTCCAGGGTGAAACCGCTCGCCTAGAGTCGCGATGTCCTGGTCGGCCGCCGCGCGAATGGCCGCCTCAAGTAGCTCCTCCAGAGATGAGAAGTGATAGGTCGTGGCCGACACCGAGACCCCCGCAGCTTCGGCCACCCGCCTGTGAGTAAGGCCCTCGACGCCGTGGATCGCAATTGCCTTCAGCGCTCCGTCGAGGACGAGCTGGCGCCGCTTTGAATGTCTCCGTCGAGGCCGAGCCTGGTTCATCGCGTCACTGTGGTTCGACATTCCTCGGCTTGTCACTTGACCTCTTCCTCATCCATCGGCATACTCCCATAATCGGGAACAATTGTTCCCACTTTGCCAACGGAGAGAGTCATGTCTGTTATCGAGCAAGCGGGGTACTTCACGAGCCTGCCGGGGCACTATTACACCTCGCAGGAGATCTTCGACATGGAGACCGAGCGGGTCTTCAGGACACAGTGGCTGTACGCCGGGCACGTCAGTCAAATCCCAGATACCGGCAACTTCTTTGTGGCGCGACTCGCCACCGAGAGCCTCATCATCACGCGCGATGCCGACGACCGCGTGAGGGCCTTCTTCAACGTCTGCCGCCACCGCGGCTCTCAGCTCTGTCCCGAAGGGTCCAGCGGTAAGAAGAAGCGATTCGTCTGCCCGTACCACAACTGGAGCTTCTCGCTGGACGGGAAACTGCTTGGATCCCCCGGATCACCAGATGGCGTCGACTTCAATTACGCCGACTGGCCACTGCACGAGGCCGATGTCGACGTGCTCTATGGCTCCATCTACGTACATCTTGGTCGCGAGCCGATCCAGCCCCTTCGTGAACAACTCGGCGAGCGCCTGGTCCACGACGACTGGCAGTTGCTCGATCCCGAGCGAGCGAAGGTGATCCGCGAGCAGCGCTATCCGGTGAACGCGAACTGGAAGCTCGTGCTCGAGAACAACCTTGAGTGCTATCACTGCGCCGGTTCGCACCCCGAGCTGTCTGTTGCGTGTGACTACGAGGGCTTCTACATCGAACGTGACGGGACCGTTCGCGACTCCGAACGCAAACAGAACCCCGGGCATTTCCCTCTTCGCGAGGGCATGAAGACGTTTTCGATGGACGGCGATTGGGTTTGCAAGAAGCGCTTCGGCACACCGCAGGACGAGGGCTTCAGCGCGAGCTTCATCCTGTTCCCGATGTAC
>DATMIZ010000117.1:0-5220 GCA_035554055.1 Baekduia sp.
GTCCCCGCGACAGCGGTACCGCCCAGTGGGCGCGGAGATCAGTAGCCGAGTCGCAGCGACACGTCTGCTTTGCGCGAGGACCGTCAGCGCAGGCCGGCGCTCGCGGGGAGCATCGGCGCCGTGCGGGCACCAACGTTTCGATGATCTCGCTGTTGTCGATCCCTTGTAGGTAGAGGGACGTGATGCTGAGGTTCGCGTGGCCGAGCTGGCGTTGAATGGCCGTCCCTGAGTGGGGCCGTCGGTGCGCCGACGGGTAGAGATGCGAGCAAGCGAGGCCACGTCGAGAGCCTCCAAACAGTCGCGAAGGGTCTCAAAGGTCAGGTCGCGGCGCCGCCCTTTCGCGCTGCCTCAATCTCGCGCTTGAAATCGTCGGCGTCGGCATCCACCTGCTTCTCGATCAGCTTGTTCGCGCGCTTCGTCGCCCGCTCAAGCTGCTCTTCGATCTTCGACTCGCCGAGCACGATCACGGCGGCACTGCCCTCATCCAGCGCCTCGCCGAGGTCCTTCAGGTCGCGGCGCGACATGCCACGGGTGAGGTGCCCGGTCAGGCCACCCGCGCCGGCGCCAACGATCGCGCTGCCGATGACCGCAGGCGGGAAGATGACCCCGACCAGTGCGCCGACAGCGGCCCCCGTCCAGGCGCCGTGCTGCGTCGGCTTCTCGGTCTTGGTCACGCGGACCTTGCCGTCCGCTTCCTTTCGGATCACCGCGGAGTCGAATGTTCCGATCGCTCCGGCGGCGTGGAGGTCGAACACAGCCTCGTAGTCGGCCTCGGCGTCAGCGATCTCGTCGTAGACGGCGGCGTAAAGAAATACCGGGCGATCAGCCATTTCTACACTCCGTTCAGTCGCAGTTCAGTGGCGCGAACGCCTTCTGGTACGACGCCGCAAGCTGGTCGATCGCAGTGACGACCCCTGCCTTGGCTTCTGAGGCCGACAGCGAACTGCCCAGCTCGCTTGCGATTTCCTCGACCGAGCTCGAGAACGCCTTGTTGGCGGCCTCGGCCTCGCTGCGCCTGTCGCTGCTTAGATCCGACTGCGCGTCGGAGATGTCCTTGAGGTCGGCCTTGATCGCGTCGAGGTTCTGCGTCACTCCATCGACCGTGACCGTCGCCGGGGTCAGGCTCTGCAACTCGTTGACCTGCTTGCCGATGTCGGTCTTGGCATCGCAGACGGTGTTCTGGGCCTGCTCCTGATCGGATTCGCCGCACGCGCCGAGAGCGAGAGCAAGCATCACGGCGGCTGTGGCGCTGCACCGGGCTCTCATAGCAGCACCCAATCGCGTGTTGTGGGTGCGCGCATCATCCCAAGTGGGTGATGCTGATCGAGGCGCCGAAGCGACATCGTGTCGCTCGATGCTGGTCGCTGCTTTCCGACCACGAGTCCCGGCAGCGGCGGCGCAGACGGCTGTCCGTGGCACGCTGACCACCGTCGCTTTCCGCCTGACAGCGCAAGGCCGTCCACGCGCCGACGACACTGTTGCGTTGCGCGATGAGCGGCGGTCTCGGGCGTCTGAGCCACGAGTGCCGGTCCAGAGCTTGCGCATCACCTGACGACGAGCAGCTCCTGTTCGCCTAGTTCATCGCTTACGCACAGCGCGAGGGCAGGTTGTTCGGCCGCGGCATCGAGAACGCCAGATTCATCGCCGATATAGCGGATGAGCGTCGGCGGATCGCTGAAGCGGCTGGACGCATCCAGCTGCGGCGTCCCAAGACCCATCTCGATCCAACTGGAGCACTCACGCAGCCGCTGCCAGGGCGCGTCGTATGCATACCAGAAGGTCAGATGCGCGCCGCCGCTGATACCAGAGAGGTGATTCGGAGCAAGGACCTTGTGAAACCCCCGCGAGAACTCCAAGCACACGAGCTCGCGGCCCGCGATCGCGTCCGGCGGACAGCCAGCAAAGACAGACACGCCCACATCCTTCGTGGCCGGCGCGAGCGACAGCAGGAACTCCAGCTCCTCCTGTTCATCGAACGCCAGATCCGAGACCGGTGTCGACCACCACGCAGCCAGGATGGGCCACACGTCCGGCAGGTCGATGCGACCACCGCGGACGCCGAGCCGATCCAACACCCCCAGAAACACCGCTCCCGACGAGTCGCGCGTCATCGACACGTGATCCCCCGACGCGTCCAGCAATCCCACCCACACAGCGCGACGGCGCGGAAGCTCTTGCCCGTCGGGCCAGCGCGGGCAGTCCGGTTCATCGTCAGGCGGCCGCACCCCAGCGCAGTAGAACGCATCGCTGTCACCCGGGCGGATCTGGACGACATCGACGTGCTCACGGCCCCACGCGATCGCCTCTTGAGCCGACACATTCTGAGGACCCCGCCGAACGAACTGGCCGTACTCCGACTCCCAGTGCGCCGACCAACGGCCAGACCACATCGGCGGCGGAGCGTGGCCGTCGAAGTCCTCACTGACGAACACCACTCCAGATCTCATGGATTCAGCGATAACTCTGAAGCTACATCTGCGCGCGCGAAAGCCAGGTGGTCTGTGGGCTCGTTGACGGCAGCGGCTTTCTCCCTATCGGGACGTGCTCAGCTGCCGCGCTGCGACTAGGCTGCCGTCCAATGGAGGGCGGCGACGACCTTGTCGCGGGCGCTGACGGTTCGCGAAAGCGGATCTGGTGGGATGAGCGCGACACCACGCATGCCGGCAAGACGCTGCTTTCAAACGCCCGGCTAGGCGAGTTCGAAGGAATCCCCATCGTGCTTATGTCGGTAGTGCTCGGCGAGGCTGACGTCGCCGTCCACTTAGCTTAGGTCGGGAGACGGCGATGACCCAGACGACTGGGCGGTTGGTGCTCCCGCGCGCTACTCCCGAATCGCGGCATCGCTTCGCAGCGCCGGGACGACCGAAAATCCCCCGCTCAGCACCTAAACGAGTCGGAGCACGGTGGTTCTGCTTCTGTTTCGCGTGCAACGCGAAAGCAGTACCGAGGATCACGCTCCGCTAACGATCCGCGAGCGGATCGTTAGCCTGGGCGACGCGTGAAGCGCGAGGCGTCAGCCCTGCTGGACAAGTCGATGGCCTCGCTGCGGCGGGCCATCGGTGCGTTCAACGCCATGGACGACGACGGTAGGCGTACCGCAGTGCTGCTGTTTGCCCAGCACTCCGCCGAGATGCTCGTCAAGGCCGCGCTTGTCGAGAAGGACGTCAGGGTGATGGACAACCGCTCGGGTCGCTCGATCGGCTTCGAGACCTGTCTGAACCTCGCCGGCCAGCACCTCGGACTGACCGCTGACCAAGTCGGCCAACTGCGCTCCGTCGACGCGCTGCGCGACGATGAGCAGCACTGGCTGGGCGGACTGGGGGAGGAGGGCAGGCCCGTTCGCTCGTCGTCCGCCGATCCCGCTGTCGACCCTAGCCGACTCGTGCCCGCAGACTAGCGAGACGCGGGGATTCTTGGCTGATAGTCACTCCACAGGACCAAGCGGGCCCCCGCTATAGGAAAACGCCCTGCAAACGCGGGCGTCTCCCGTTTCGACGCCCAGGTTTGCTGGAGCCGCTGGGCATCCATTTGGCATCGTTGTCCGGGATCGGGCCACGGAGCTATGAGATCGATTGTTGATCGCGAGCGATCTCGTGTGCGCACAAGAGCAGGCTTTCCAGGTGTCGGTCGTGGGAGTCCGCGCGGATAATGAACTCCGCTTTCGTGTCAGTCAGACCTACCGCTGGCCGTACGACGACATCTGGGTGCCGGACGGTTTCGTCATACGAGAGGGGGACGGACGCGACCGCCTGATCGAGTGCGACTACTTCGATCAGCTCTTCAAAGCCCGAGACGGTGGGTCCCACCCCTGCTGTGAATTCCGGCTCGCCGTCGGGCTCGTACTCGTAGCCGTGCCAAACAGCCTGTTGTTCAGGGGTGCTGTCGGGCCACATCGGCTGCGGCAGACCGTCGAGGTCTTTCGGACTGATTACTGCGAGTTGTGCGAGGGGGTTCGATCGAGCGACCATTACTCCCCGCGGTTCGCGCGCCACCTCGACGCGCTCGACGTCATGCAAGAGACCAGCATCGCGTGCCACAGCGGCGTTGACGACATGGCGGCGGAGCAAAGGGATCGTTTGCCCCCAACCACAGACGAGGACCTGCCCGCTGGGCTGGTCTGGCCGGCGAAGTGCATACCGATCCAGGAGGCGTTGCGCCAATGAGGCATCCGACGCACCGGCAGCGATAACCACCGGGGTCTGACCGATCCTCTGCGCGAGGTTTTCGGCAACTTCAAGCGTCGTCAGCACATCGCGAGCAGGCTCGATCAAAGCGCGCGCCGCGCCGGTAATCCGAGTCTGCCTGGTCGTCCGATCGAAGAGGCTGACCCCGAGCTTCGTCTCCATCGTGGAGACAGCTTTGGATAGTGCCGGCTGGGAGATATGCAGGCGCTCAGCCGCGCGGCCGAAGTGCTGCTCCTCGACAACTGCGAGGAAGTACCGGAGCTCCCGGAGCTCGAGCTTACTCATAGCTCCAGGTTATCAGTGGATGTCGGATGCGCCTTTGCCAGGCACCAATCCCAGACGTAGTCTCCGCCGGCCTCAACCAATGGAGACTGACGGTGCCCGCGAAGATCATGACCAGCCACGCCGGGAGCCTTCCCCGCCCCGACGACCTTGCTGATCTGAATCTCAAGCGCAGCACCGGCGAGCTGTCCGAAGAGGCCGACTACCAGGCGAGTTTGGCAGAGGCAGTCGAAAACGTCGTCGCCCGTCAGCGACGGGCAGGTATCGACATCGTCAACGACGGCGAATACGGGCACTCGATGGGCCACCGTTACGACTTCGGCGCCTGGTGGACCTACGTTTTCCAGCGCCTGGGCGGACTCGAGCTTGTCGAGGGACTCTGGGACGCCCCCAAGGCGCCGCCGAAGCCTGGGGAGCTGGCGCTCGCCGAGTGGGACCAGCGACGCGACTGGCTGTTGTTCAAAGACGCGTACACGGATCCGTCCTCGGGCGCCGCTTCGCCGAGCCCCGATCTCGAGAAAGGCATCCCGGTATGCGACGGGCCGATCACCTACATCGGACACGACGCGATCGCGCGCGACATCGCCCATTTGAAGGCGGCTCTCGAAAAGCGCGGAGTCGCGGACGGCTTTCTCAATTCCGTAGCGCCCGGGAGTTGCGCACGCTTCGGTAACACCTATTACAAGACCGACGAGGAGTTGCTCTACGCGTGCGCCGATGCGATGCGCGAGGAGTACAAGGCGATCATCGACGC
>DATMIZ010000118.1:0-12012 GCA_035554055.1 Baekduia sp.
GCTGATGCCGTTGGCGAACATTCCGAGCGCAACGAACACGAGGCTGAAGGACAGACAGAAGATCACCGCAGGCGTCATGCGACGCTGGTCTCCTTCGCTGACCCCACCTGCGGAGATCGCCGACAGGTATCCAGGCACGAGCGGGAGCACGCACGGCGAGATGAACGACAGCGCGCCCGCGGCGAACGCGGCAAAGATCGTTACGTCCACGGAGCCGGCCACAGCAATCACCGGTCGTACTGCTTGAGCTCCGCCTCGAGGCGGCTGCTCTGTGCGGGGGAGATCGGCGACGGGACTGGTGCGTGGCCGGCCGAACGGGATCGCCATTTGGGGGCGAGAAAGGCCGCCAGTCCGAGCAGCGCGAGCACGACCGCGATCGGGACGACGTAGACGGCGACGCCGAAGCCGTCGTCCGGCGGCGTGGCGAGCACGCGCTTGCCGTACTGGGCCACCATTTCGTCTAGGACCTGATCCTTCGTCAGGCCCTTGGCGACAAGGCTGCGTAGCGCCGCGCGTTCGTCCTCTGCCTGTGGCGATTCGGCGACGTTCAGCGGCACATTGCAGCTGACGCACATGAGCTCATCCTCGACATCGGTGTATGACGTGGCGGCGTACGCGGGCGCTGTCAACGAGACAAGCATCACGACGAGCAGTAAGAGCAGACGTGGCATCAGGCCGCCTTGGCTCGCGCGATCGCGTCCGTGAGGAACGCCTCGGAGATCTCCCCGCGGGAAACGGCGACGATGCGTCCCTTCGCATCGAGCACGAACGTCTCGGGCAGGTTACGCGTGCCGAATTGCTCTGCAAGCTCGGTGCCGACATCGCGGAGCGATGGGAAGGTGAGACCGTGCCGTTGCTCGAACTCGAGCGAGCTTGCGATCGAGCCGTCGTAGATCGCCCCGAGCACGGTGCCGGATCTGTCAGCCGCCAGCGCCTTGTGAGCCTTTTCCAGGATCGGCGCCTCGTTGGCACAGGGATCGCACCACGCGGCCCAGAAGTTCAGCACCACGACCTTGCCGCGATAGTCGCTCAAGGACTTTGTCCCGGCGGCCCGTAGCTGCGGTAACTGACGCTGCTGGTCCGGCGCCGCAGGGCGCTCACCGCGCCGGACTGCGTCATCGATTGACGTGTCATCGCTGTTAGCGGTAAGGCCGAACACGAGCAGGCCGACCAACCCTGCAGCGAGTAAACCCACGACCCAAGCTGTGACGGAAAGGCGGCGCACGTCTACGACAAATGTAGACGTGCGCCCGACCTGCTCGCCTTACGGCTGAGCCGGCTCGGCTTTCTCGAGCTCGTCCGACTCGGCCGGCACGACCTTCGCGCGCTCTTCTGGTTCGTCTGGGCCCTCGATCGAAACGACCGGCAGCGCCTTGTCGAGCCAGCTCGGTATCCACCAGGTGTGCTTGTCGAGCAGGAACATCACCGACGGGACCACCATCAGGCGGATCACGAACGCGTCGAAGAAGATCGCTGCCGCGAACCCGAGTCCGAACAGCTTCAGGATCGGATCGTCACCGATCATGAAGGCACCGAAGACGCTCATCATGACCAGCGCGGCCGCTGTGACGACCTTGCCGGTCAGCGCCATCCCATGGCGCACGGCGTAAGCGGAATTCTTCGTGTGCTCCCATTCCTCGTGCATTCGCGTCACCAGGAAGACCTCGTAGTCCATAGAGAGCCCGAAGACGATCGCGAACATGATCACCGGCAGGAACGGCTCGATCGGCCCTGTGGAGTGCACACCGATCAAGGAGGCGAAATGGCCTTCCTGGAACACGAACGTGATGACGCCGAGCGCCGTGCCGATCGACAGCAGATTGAGAATGCCGGCCTTGATGGGGATCGCGATCGAGCGGAAGACAACCAGCAGCAGCAGGAGCGAGAGGCCGACGACGACCGCGACGAACAGCGGCAGCTTCTCCGAGAGGACCTTCGCGAAGTCGACGGAGGAGGCCGTGAAGCCACCGATGCTCACCTTCGCGCCGGTCTCCTGCTCGATGGGCGGTGCGACCTCGTTGCGCAGCCGGTCGAGCGTGTCCTTGGTCGCCTCGTCCTGGGGCTTGCTGTCCGGCGTTATGGAAAGCGTGGCCGTGTCGCCCGCTTTGTTGAGCACGGGATCGGTCACAGAAGCGACGCCCGGAGCCTGCTCGTAAGCGCTCTTGAACTTCGCGAGATCCGCTTGGGAATCCCCGCCCGGGGGCAGCTCGACGGCCGCCAGGAACGGGCCGTTGAAGCCTGGGCCAAAGCCCGCCGTCAACAGGTCGTACGCCTTGCGCGATGTCTTGTCAGGCGTCCCGTTGCCGGCATCGGTACTGGCCAGACGCGTGTTCAGCACCGGTGATGCGACGACGAGCAGGATCAACAGCCCCGCGATCCCGAGCTTCCACGGGTGCCGCTGTGCGAAGCGGCTGTAACGCGCCCAGAAATGCGACTCCTCGTCCGGGTTGACCGAGTCGCCGACCTTGACCCTGCGACCGAGTGGCTTGCATCCGATCAGCGCGGGCACCAGCGTGAGTGTCGCGAGCATCGTCAGCGTGACGCCTATGGCGGCTCCCAGCGCGGGCCAGTTGAGCAGGCTGACGCCGAGAAGGATCATCCCGCAGAGCGCGATCACGACGGTGATCGCTGCAAAGAGCACCGACCGGCCGGCCGTATCGACCGCACTGCCGACCGAAGTTCGAATGTCGTGGTCCTTCGCGCGTTCGTTGCGGAACCGGCTCAGGACGAGCAGCCCGTAGTCGATGCCGACACCGAGTGAGATCAGGGTCGCGAGCTGTGTCGCGAAGTCCGCTACCGACGTGATGCTCGACACGATCGAGATGATCGATGAGCCGATGAAGATCGAGAGCAGCGCCGCGATCAGCGGCATGATCATCGCGGAGAACGAGCCGAGCACGACGTAGAGGACGACGGCTGCCACAGCCACGCCGACGAGTTCGTAGATCGGCGCCGCTTGATCATTCTGCTCAACGAACTGGACAGGGTTGCCACCGAACTCGATCTGGACACCGGCGCTCTTAGCGGCCTTCGCGGCTGCGCTGGTCTGACCTGCGGCGATGACCTTCTCTATGTCCTCGACTTTGAGGTCGTTGGCAGCCTTGGAATGCGTGATCGTCGCGAACGCCGTTTTTCCGTCTTTGGAGATAGTGCCCTCGAATGGATCTGAGACAGCGCTGGGCCCTTCGACCAGCGAGGGCTGCTTGCGCACCTCCGCGATGACCTTCTCGACGTCCGCTCGCTTGTCCTCAAGCGTCCCTGACTCGGTATGAAAGACGATCCGGCTTTCGTCGCCAGACGCGGCCGGGAACTTACTCTGCAGCAGGTCGTAAGTGCGCTGGGACTCCGTGCCGGGCAGCGTGAAGTCGTTCGTCGTTTTGCCGCCGGCCGCACCAGCGGCCATCGCGATCGCCACGGCGACTATGAGCCACGCCCCGATCACCCAGCGATGTTTGTCGTAGCACCAGAGTCCGATTGCGCGCATATGAACACTCATAGCAATCACGACCGTCGGACTCGGGAATAGGTCGATAACACGGCCTGCCAGCTAGGATCGATCCGATGCGGGTGTAGCTCAGTTGGTAGAGCGTCAGCTTCCCAAGCTGAAGGTCGCGGGTTCGATCCCCGTCGCCCGCTTCGATCAGAAACCTCCGTTGTCCAAACTCGCATTCCTCACGCCCAACCTCGCGCCTTGGCGGTCCTCGAAGGATTATCGGCGACTGGTCACAGGGCACTTGGTGTCGAGCATCGGAACACAGGCCGTGCTCGTCGCGCTGCCGTTCCAGATCTATATCGAGACGCGATCGGCCTTCCTCACCGGTCTGCTCGGCGCCGCGGAGCTCGGGCCGATGGTGTTGGCTTCGCTGCTCGGCGGTGCGTTCGCGGACCGGCATGACCGGCGCATCCTGATGCTCTATTCGCAATGGGCGCTGCTCGGATTGGCCACCGCACTGGCGGTGCTGGCATTCGTAGGCGATCCGCCGATCTGGACGTTGTTCGTGCTCGGTGGACTCCTCGCGGGCGCGGGCGCACTTGAGAACGTCACGCGATCGGCAATGGTGCCGAATCTGGTCCCGCCGGAACTGGTGCGAGAGGCGCTCGCGTTCTGGTTCGGGCTCACGCAGGTGACGATGATCGTGGGGCCGCTGCTCGCGGGCGTGATCATCGCCACGCTGGGCCTCGGCGCGGCGTACACCGTTGACGCCGTGTCTTGTCTGGCCGTCGTCTGGGCGGCATACGCGCTGCCGCCGCAGTTCCCCAAGGGTCAGCCCGAAGAGCAGCTTGGCATCGGCAGATCGATCAGCGAAGGACTCGTCTTTATCTGGCGCAACAAGCCGCTCACGGGATCGTTCGCGATGGACCTATGCGCGATGACTTTCGGCATGCCGCGTGCGCTGTTTCCGGCGCTTGCGGTCGGGGTCTACGGGGCCGGCGCTTCGGGCTCGGGTCTGCTGTTTGCCTCGGTGGCGTTCGGGTCCAGCATCTTCGCGCTCGCCACCGGCTGGATCAGCCACGTCCGCCGGCTCGGGGTGATCTTGGCGTGGTCCATCGTCGTGTGGGGACTGGCCATCGCGGCCGCCGGCTTCGCCGGCTCGATCTGGCTGGCGGCGGGACTGTTCGCGATCGCGGGCGGAGCCGACAGCGTCGGGGCGGTGTGCCGCGTCTCGATCAACCAGCTCGTGACGCCCGATGCGTTGCGAGGGCGGATGTCCTCGGTGTTCTCGCTCGTCGTCACGAGTGGACCGCGGCTCGGGGATGTCGAGTCGGGCGTCGTCGCGTCGCTAGCCGGAGTCCGTGCCTCGGTCGTATCGGGCGGACTCGCGTGCGTGGCCGGCGTAGGACTGGTGGCGCTGGCTTTCCCCGGCCTGATGCGCTTCAACGCCGATGATTACCTCCCTGGCGGGAGCAAACACATCGCAGTGGCAGCAGATCCTGAGCCTGTCGTTTCGTGAGCTAGCCCGCACTATTTCGGTGTCGGAAGTAATGTTCGGGCTGCCTCCAAGCGTGCTTGGAGCAATCACATAAGGAGAGAGATGTCTTCCCAGACACCAGTCACGGCAAGCTATTCCGAGGAGCAGCTCAAGCTTGTCAAGATCGCCTGTGGCTTCTACCTGCCGAAGGCGCTCTACGTATTCGCTGAGTACAAGATCGCCGACCTACTAGTAGATGGTCCGAAGACCGCTGACGCGCTCGCCGAAGAGGCGGGTCTCCACGCCGACACGCTCTACCGGACGATGCGCGCGCTGGCCAGCGAAGGCGTATTGGACGAGAGCGAGAATCGCGAGTTCTCGTTGAACGATGTCGGCAGGCTGCTTGTGTCCGGACATCCGAGCGGTGTTCGCGAGGGCGCTCTGTGCTTCACCGGACCGATGGCCTGGAAGTCGTGGGAGGGCTATCACGAGGCTCTCCGGACCGGCGAGGTGGGGATGGAGATCGCCCACGGGATGAGCTACTACGAATACCTCGAGTCACACCCCGAGGAGTCCGAGAACTTCAACCGCGCGATGATTGCGGTGTCCTCGCAGGGATTCGATCGTCTGCCCAGCACCTACGACTTCACGGGCATGAAGAAGGTCGTCGATGTCGGCGGTGGCATCGGTGCGCTCTTGACGGCGGTGGTCAAGGCGACACCCGGCCTGGAGGGTGTCCTGTTCGACCTTCCCTACGTTGTGGCCGACGCTGAGCAGGTCATCGCCCAAGACGGCATGTCCGACCGGATTTCGGTGGTGGGTGGCAGCTATTTCGACAACGAGATCCCGCCTGGGGCCGATGCCTACGTGCTGGCAGGCGTCATCCACAACCGCAGCGACGAGGAGTCGATCGCGATTCTCAAGAACATCGCCGCTGCGGCCGAGCCCGGAACGAAGGTGCTGATCGTCGACATGGTGGTCCCCGAAGGTCCCGGCGCGGACTTCCGCAAGCTCCAGGATCTGTCAATGATGGTCGAGGCTGGCGGCCGTGAGCGCACCGCGGGAGAATTCAAGGCGCTGTTCGAAGCGAGCGGCTTTGCGCTCGGTGAGATCGCGTTGCTCGAAATGCCGCTCAGCGTCACCGAGGGAATCAGGGTCGGCTGAGCAAGGCCCACAGCCGTGTCTTTGCGATACTGAAGCGCGATGGATCCCGCCCGTAAACGCCGTATCCGGCTGGTAGTCGCGCTCACCGCCGCTCTGCTGTTGGCTGGTGCGCTTGCGTACACGACTTTCAGCGCCTCGAACGAGGCGATCACTCCGAGCAAGCTGCTCGCCCAGGCGCAGCCGGGGCAGGAGTATCGCCTGACCGGGAAGGTCGTCGATGGTTCGATCACCGACATCGAGGGCGGCAAGGCATTCCGGGTTCGCGACCGCACCGGCACCGCGTCGGTCCCGGTGAAGTACGTGGGCTCGATCCCTGATCCGTTTCGCGACGGTCGCGAAGTCGTGATCACGGTGCGCAAGAGCGGCAGCGGCTACGACGGCGAGAAGGACTCGCTCGTGACCAAATGTCCCTCGAAGTTCGCCGACAAGAAGACCGCGTAGCTGCGGGTGGCTGACGTCGGCCACCTGCTGCTGATCGTTGCCCTCGGGGTCTGCGTTGTCGGCATCTATGCGGCACTGACGGCTGCGCACACCGGCCAGGATCGCTGGCTCACCTATGCGCGCCGCGCCGTGTTCGCGCTGTTCGCGGTGCTGTCGTTGAGCTTCCTGATTCTCGAGCTTGCCTTCCTGCGGACCGACCTGTCCTACGAGGTCGTATCGACGCACTCGTCGACGACGACGCCGGTCCTGTACAGGATCGCCGCAGCCTGGTCATCCCAGGAAGGGTCGCTGCTGCTGTGGGCCTGGTTGCTCTCGCTGTGGTCGTCGCTCGTCATGTACGTGGTGCGCGGCCGCCTGCGCGACATACAGCCGTACGCGATCGCGGTGCTGCTCGGCTTCGGCGCGTTCTTCACGGGCCTGCTCGTTTTCTCCGTTTCGCCGTTCACGCTGCTCGCGACGCCTGCCGCCGAGGGCGCCGGCCTCAACCCCCTGCTGCGGCATCCGTCGATGATGATCCACCCGCCGATGCTCTACTCGGGGTACACGTTGTTCGCGATCCCGTTCGCCTTTGCGGTCTCGGCGCTGCTGAAGCGTCACGTGGGCCCGGAGTGGATCGCCGCGACACGGCGCTTCGCGCTCGCCGCTTGGCTTTTCCTCGGCATCGGGATCATGCTCGGCGCGCGCTGGTCCTATGCCGAGCTCGGCTGGGGTGGCTACTGGGCGTGGGATCCGGTTGAGAACGCGTCGCTGCTCCCGTGGCTGACGGGCACCGCGTTCATCCACTCGATCATGCTGCAGGAGCGGCGCGGGATGTTGAAGATCTGGAACGCGTCGCTCGTGCTGACGACCGGGACGCTCTGCATCCTCGGGACGTTCCTGGTCCGCTCGGGAATCTTGGATTCCATCCATGCCTTCGGAGCTTCCACGCTCGGCGTGCCCTTCGTGACCCTGATCGCGATCATGATCGGTGGCTCGATCGCCCTTGTCGTCTCCAGGCGCGAGGTGCTGCGATCGGAGAATCGGCTCGATTCGCTCCTCTCGCGCGAGGCAGTGTTCATCGGCAACAACCTCGTACTCGTCGGGCTCGCGTTCGTCGTCTTCTGGGGCACGTTCTTTCCGCTGATCTCTGAGGCGGTCACCGGCACCAAGCGCGCTGTCGGCCCGCCATGGTTCGACAAGTACACGGTGCCGCTGGCACTGATCCTCGTGCTGCTCTCCGGCATCGGGCCCGTGATCGCCTGGCGGCGCGCGACGCTCGCCAATCTGCGACGGAACTTCACGGTGCCGGCGATCGCGGGGGCGATCGGACTCCTGATCGGGCTTGCGCTCGGTGCGTCGGGCAATGTCTTCGCCGTGATCATGTTCGGCGCCGGAGCGTTCGTGGCCGGGACCGTCGGGCAGGAGTTCTGGCGCGGAGTCCGCGCTCGGCGCGTGATGAGCCCGGGCTCATCGGTGCCGCGCGCGTTGGTCGAACTCGTCGCGCGCAATCGGCGTCGTTATGGCGGCTACACGGTGCATCTCGGTGTAGCGGTGCTGTTCGTGGGGGTTGCCGCGTCGTCGGCCTTCCAGCAGAACAACACGATCCAGCTCGCGCCGGGGCAGACGAAGACGGTCGGCGACTACGTGCTCAAGTACGACGCGTCGACCAACGGCGCGCCGAGCAACAAGGCCGGTGAACTCGAGCGGATCGAGCTCGGTGCGAAGGTCAGTGTCTGGCGGGACGGTAAGCTCGTGACACGCATGCGCACGTCGCGCGGCTACTACCCGACGACCGCTCCCGATGCGGGTCCTGTCGGTCGTTTCTTCGAGGGCGAGTCGGTGACGGAGGTCGGGCTGGACGCCGGTCCGCTGAAGGATTACTGGGTCGCGTATGCGCCCGACGGCGGGTTTCTCGGGAAGGTCGTCGATGCCCTCGATACGCGCCTGCTTGCGACGAACGCAACCGCTGAGCAGACCGGTGTGTCGGTCGGGAATCTCGCGCGCGCGATGAGCCAGCGTGAAGCAACGTTCAGGTTCATCGCCTCGCCGCTCGTCGGATGGATCTGGGTCGGCGCGATCATCGTCTTTGCCGGCGGTCTGATCGCGCTCTGGCCCGCCGGGTCGCGCACGCCGGCCGCGGCCCGTGCTGCGAGCGGCAGACGAGCGGATCTCGAGGAGGAGAAGTCCGCGCGGTATCGCGAGATTCGCGAGGCCGAGTTGGATTACCGCACCGGGAAACTCGCCGAGGAGGACTACAACGCCTACGATGCCGAGCTGCGTGCGAACGCCGTCGCGCTTCTCGATGAGCTTGATGAGCTCGAGGACGACGAATCCGATGCCACGACTCGCGATTCCGGCGAGCCGCGTTAAGCTCTTGACGCGATGATCGACAACATCCTCTCAGGCGTGCAGGTACTGCTTTGCGTCGGGCTCATCTTCTTGGTCCTCATGCACTCGGGCAAGGACACCGGGCTCTCCGGCGCGTTCGGCGTCGGTAGCGGCGAAGGCGCACTGGGCGGCGGCTCGCTGGTCGAGCGCAACCTCACCCGCTGGACGATCTTGTTTGCCGTGCTGTTCGTGGTCAACACGATCGTTCTTTTGAAGATCGCCTAGGCGGCGCTACCAAGCCGCTTCGTACAGAGCTCTGATCTCGGCTTCGTCGGCGCGCGGGGGAGTGTTGTCGAGCGCGGGGCGGCTGGCCGCTTCGCTCACCATCGCATCCAGCTTTCCGGGATCTACGTCGAGTGCCGCGATGCGCGCGGCGTGCGCGAAGCGCGCGAGCTTTTCGGCAAGGCTGGTGAGTGTCCCGTCGGGGTCGACGTTTCCGGGCGTGCGCCGTTCCAGGGCGCCGATCGTGTGAGGCAGTAGCACGGCGTTTGCCTGACCGTGCTGGGCGCCACCGACCCTGACGAGCGTCTGGGCGAGCATGTGATGCAGGCCGATCCCGTTGGCGTCGGTCACATAACCCGCCAGGAGAGCGGCGAGCGCGAGCTTGTCGCGGTTGGCATCGGCTGGATCGTCGCCGTAGAAAGCGATGTCGATGAGACGTGCGGCTTCTTCGCCGACGATCGACGGGACCGGGCTTGTACGGATCGTGACCCGGCCCTCGATCGCATGGGCGAGCGCGTTTGCCGCTGACGCCGCTAGCGAAGCGGGCTCATGGGATGCGGTCAGCGCAGGGTCGTTGATGATCAGATTTGGCCGGACCAGTGCTGTTCCCGCGGGCGCGCTCTGCGGGAGCCGGTGACTGTGAGTCATCTCCGCGCCCGACAACGTCGTCGGGATCGCGCCGACGGTCGCTCCGTTGACGGCGGCGATCGCCTTGGTGACATCGATCACGCGGCCGCCGCCGAGGGCGATCAGGCGCTTGCCGGTCACGTCGCGATACATGGCTTCGGCGAGGTCGTCCACGCGCCCGGGCGCAACCAGGTGCACAGCATCGGCCCGCTCGGCGAGGCCTTCGATCAAGCCCTGCGCTCGCGCGGTGGTCAGCAGCGTGAAGCCGTCCTCGATCAGCTTCGGCGCATCCGCGGCCGCGCTGCGCCCGAAGCGGATGATGCGCCCACCGTCGCGCCAGGTGAAATTGCTCATGCCAATGACGTTACGGGAGCGCGATCAGCTTCATGCAGCCACGCCTAGGCGACATTTGTCGTTCTAGGGCCGACAAACGTCGCCCAAGTGGCTACTTGGTCGGTTGGGGGATGATGCGGATGTACGGACGCGGGGCGTCCCACTCGCCGTACTTCTCCTTGGCCTCGTCGTCGGAGACGGCGCCGGTGATGATCACGTTGTCGCCCTGCTTCCACTGCGCAGGCGTCGCGAGCTTGTGCTCCGCCGTCAGCTGCAGAGAGTCGATGACGCGCAGGACCTCGTCGAAGTTACGGCCGGTGGTCATGGGGTAGATCAGGACGAGCTTGATCTTCTTGTCGGGGCCGATCACGAAGACGTTGCGCAGCGTCGAGTTCTGGGCCGGCGTGCGCTCCGTCGGGTCACCGCTCACATCCTGCGGGAGCATGCCGTAGGCCTTGGAGATCGAGTGGTCGGTGTCGCCGATCAGCGGGTAGTTGATGTCGCTGCCCGAGATCGCCTTGATGTCCTCAGCCCACTTTTCGTGGTTGTCGATCGGGTCGACGGAAAGCCCGATGATTTTGGTGTTGCGCTTGTCGAACTCAGGCTTGATCGAAGCCATGTAGCCGAGTTCCGTCGAGCACACGGGCGTGAAGTCCCGCGGGTGGGAGAACAACACGGCCCATCCGTCGCCGATCCAGTCGTGGAACTTGATCTTGCCTTCGGTGGTGTCGGCTTCGAAGTCTGGGGCTTCGTCGCCAATGGTGAGCGCCATGTGAGTTCTCCTGGTGGTGGTCTGACACCAATCGTACTAATCCCGATAGGGATTCTGTGACGATTGTTCACGCAGATGCAGAACGTGCGAGCGTGGGTATTCGCCCACGAGCGAACTCGATTGTGGCGCTTCGCAGAGCTTTAAAACGCGGCGGGAGGAACAGCCGCAGCGTCAGGACGCCTATCGCGGGGATAGCCCACGCGAGGTAAGACAGCGCCTGCAGGTCAGGCGAGACGTGGTTCGGCGCCGTCTGAAACGAAATCCATACGAGCGCCATCGCGGCGAGCGTAAGCAGCGGAGCCCGCCGGCCCGAGTAGACCTCCCATGCCAGCAACGCCAGCAGGAACGGCAGCTCGTAATAGACGGCGTTCCACGGATCGAGGACGCAGCGCAACAACAGCAGCAGTGAAAGCAGGCCGAGGGCATCGGTGCGCTTCGGCTTCAGGCGCCAGAAAAGCGCGGTGATCGGGATCCACATCAGGCCGATGACGGGGCGGGCGAACGGTGCGATCCAGTCCGGCGCCGCGCGGTAGTTCTCCTTCAGGCCGTAGAGGCCGTACACGGGCTCACCGTGCGAGCCAAGGAACCAGAAGAGCTGCCAGGGCTGGAAGATCGCGCCGGTCGTCGTGGCGGCTGCTTTGGTGCCGGCGGTCACCGATGGACCTTCGAGGATCAGTGGCGTCAGGATCACGGCAACCGCCGCGGCCGCGACGGCGAGCATGCGGATGCGGCCATGATCGAGCGCGAGGAGCACAGGGCCGATCGCGACGACGGCCCATGCCTTGTTGGCGAAGGCGAGACCGAGGAACAGCCCAGCCCACGCAGGGCGATCGGCCAGCGCAAGTAATACGGCACCGACGCAGAAGACTCCGCCTAGGAGCTCTTCGGGATGGCCGATCTCGAGCGCACGCAAAGTGATCGGGTTGGCCGCGGCGAGCATCAGGACCAGCCACTTGCTGCGCCCGGGTACTTTGCTGAAGAGGTGGACTCCGAGCAGAACGCCCGCAAGCAGACACGGGATCGCGGCTGCACGAAATGCGGCGAGGCTGCCACCCCCGATGAGCTCCGATGCGTAGACGAACGGTGCACGGAGGATCAGCGACCCGCCGTACGACGGTGCCGCCTGTAAGAAGGTGGTCAGGTCGCCGGCGCGGAGCGCGTCGAACGACGTCTCAG
>DATMIZ010000119.1:0-4249 GCA_035554055.1 Baekduia sp.
CCGTACGAAGCGGGCCAGATCTCCCGGGTACGAGTACTCGGGGGTCACACGGCCGGGTTCTGCCGGAGTCGGGTTTTCTTCAAGCATCTTTACCCTCTCGGACCGGCGGGCGGAGTCCAGTTAACCGTCGCTGGGTGGCGCAGCGCCGTACTCCTCGTCGCTTACGTGCTCGCCCCACTCGACGGGACTGCCCTCCTTGTCTAATTGTTGCATCGCCATGTGGCTCATGGGCGGTCGGGGGCCGCGCCGTGCCAGTGCTCCTCTCCGGGCTCGAAGAACACGCTCTCGCCGGGGCGGATCACCTCGATTTCTCCGCCGCGGCGCTGGCAGAGGCCGATACCTTCGGTCACTTGGATGGTCTGGCCGAGGGGGTGGGTGTGCCAGGCGGTGCAGGCGCTGGGGGTGAAGTGGACGCTGCTGACCGCAAGCCGGGACGGCTCTGAGGGTGTGGCGAGGGTGTCGATGAAGACCTTGCCGGTGAACCACTCGCTGGGTCCGGGAGCGGTCTCGAGGGAGTTCCTGGTGATCCGCATGGCGCGTCCTCCCGATTATCGTTTTAGACGTTGGTACACAATCAATATGCCGCTGAGCTGATGTCAGTAAACCGTCGGTTGAGATGAACCGTCCGCGGCCGAGGCGTCCGCGGCGACCGAGCGCCAGGATACGTACGACGTTGGCCGCCTCGCCGGCCAAGAGGTCGACGTCGGTGTTGTAACCGCGCATGAAGCCGCTGCCGGGCAGGTAGGCGCAGCCGTGGGCGACGGCGGTGTAACCGCGCAGCAACCGTTCGGCTCCCGCCGGGCTGCCCGTTACGGCGATGGCCTGCCACAACAGCACGTCGAAGACCCGGCGGGTGACCTCGCGGCGCTCCTCGTCGGGGAAGTCTTGCAGCTCGTCGGCGAAAACCAGCTCGAACGCGGCGCCGCGGGTTAGAGCGAAGGTGACGTAGACGCGGGCGGTGGCTGCCAGCGCCTCGACGGCGAAAGACACCTCATCCCCGTCACCGCCGCCTTGCTCGCGAACGTCGTCGACGGCCGCCTGCAGCTGCGCGAGCAGCTGACGGCCCAACACGGTAGCCGCCGCCGAGAGCAACGCGGCGCGGTTGGCAAAGTGCCGGTACGGAGCGCCGGTGCTCACCCCGGTCCTGCGTGCGGCTTCCGCCACCGACAGACCGGCGACGCCCTTCTCGGCCACCAGCTCCAGTGCCGCATCGACCAACGCCGCCCGCAGGTTGCCGTGGTGGTAGGTGCCGGCTCGGCTCACTGCGCTAGGTCGGCTCACTACGCTCCTTCGTTCGAGGGTTCCGGCTCTATTTAACCCGATGTTAGAGGCCTTGACTAATGTAAGAGGGTTATTACACTGGCAGGGTCGATGCGCCGAATACCGACGCCTGAGCGTTCGCCGATTGCGGCGCTAACGACCGGATGGTCCACCCGGCGGTATCGACAAGACATCGTGCGTGGTCGTTCGGCCGTAGTCGCACGAGCGGGCAGCGCAGCACACCCTTCGAGACTGGAGGCAGTACATGAGCAAGATCTTCTTCATCACCGGTGTCAGGCGCGGCATGGTCGGCAACATCGCTCGCGCGGCCCTGGCCGCCGGGAACCGGAGGTAAGTCAACATGCGCGCAACAGTCATGTTCGGCGCCGGCGACGTTCGTATCGAGGACGTTCCCGACGCTCGCCTGGTCGAGCCGACCGACGCCGTCGTCCGCGTCAGCCGCGCCGCCATCTGCGGCAGCGATCTCTGGCCGTACGCGACGCTGGAACGCTCCGAGACCGGCCGCCGCATGGGACACGAGGCCATCGGCGTCGTCGAGGCCGTCGGCGCCGACGTCCGCACCATGAATGTCGGCGACCTCGTCGTCGTGCCGTTCGCGTTCTCCGACGGCACCTGCGTCTTCTGCCACGAAGGGCTGCAGACGTCGTGCGTCCACGGCGGGTTCTTCGGCACGCCTGACGTCGACGGAGCCCAGGCCGAAGCCGTTCGGGTCCCGCAGGCGGACGGGACCCTCTTCGTGCTGCCGATCGGCGAGGACGACGCGCTGATGCCTTCGCTCCTGACCCTCACAGATGTGATGGGGACCGGCCATCATGCGGCCGTTACTGCCGAAGTTGGCCCCGGGAAGACAGTGGCCGTCGTCGGAGACGGCGCCGTCGGCTTGTGCGGCGTGATCGCAGCTCGCCGCCTCGGCGCCGAGCGGATTATTATCCTGGGCCGTCATCCCGACCGCATCGCACTGGCGAGGGAGTTCGGCGCAACGGACGTCGTGAGCAAGCGAGGCGAGGAGGCGGTGGAGCGTGTGCGCGAGCTCACCGACGGGTTCGGCGTCCACTCCGTCATGGAGTGCGTCGGCCTCGAACAGTCGACGCTCACGGCCATCGCCATCGCGCGTCCGGGTGGCGCCGTCGGCCGCGTCGGCGTTCCTCAGGACGAAACGATGCCCGCGTCGCTGCCGGCGTTCTACAACAACGTCACCGTAGGCGGCGGACCCGCCCCGGTCCGCGCGTACATCGAGGAGCTTCTACCGGACGTCCTGAAAGGCGGGATCGAGCCCGGCCGAGTCTTCGACCGCGTCGTGGGCCTTGAGGGGGTGCCCGAAGGCTACAGCGCGATGAACGAACGGGAGGCGATCAAGGTGATGGTCCAGCCGTGAGGCGCCTTTCTCTGAACAGGAGCCGCAGCGCGGACCAGCCACACCGCATCACGAGAGGAGGCCGATGAGCACGTGGACGAGTGACGAGCTCGGCAGGATCGGAGCAACGGAGGAGCTGCAACTCGCGTCGCTGCGACGCGACAGCACGCCGCGCCCGTACGTGACGTATGTGGGTCGTCCGAGCCGGCGACGATCTCTACGTCCGCTCCACCTACGGCCCGAACAACCCATGGTTCCGCCGCGCGAAGGTCAGCGGCGCTGGCCGCATCCGGGCCGGTGGTCTGGAGCGGGACATGACCTTCGCCGAACCCGCTCCGGGTGTGCACTTCGCCATCGACGCCGCCTACCACTCTAAGTACGACCGGTACGGGCCCAGGATCGTCGGCAGCGTCGTTGGCCCCGACGACGAGGCCGTGACGATCAAACTCGTGCCGCGCGCAACAACGTAGCTACCCACAGTACCGAAAGGAGACACGATGCAGAAGCGCACGCTTGGGAACAGCAACCTGAAAGTCTCAGCGATCGGGTACGGTGCATGGGACTGAACTTCGGCTACGGTCCGGCCGCAGACACGCAGGAGGCGATCTCGCTGATCCGATCCGCCGTGGAACTCGGCGTCACCTTCTTCGACACGGCGCAGGTCTATGGTCCGTTCACGAACGAGGGGCTGGTGGGCGAAGCCCTTGCCCCCTTCCGTGAGCAGGTTGTGATTGCCACGAAGTTCGGGTTCGAGTTCGACTCCGACGGCCAGCCGCGCGGACTCAACAGCCGGCCCGAGTACATCAAGCAGATGACCGAAGGCTCGCTCAAGCGGCTCGGGGTCGAGGCGATCGACCTCTACTATCAGCACCGCGTCGACCCGGACGTGCCGATCGAAGAGGTGGCGGGGGCAGTGAAGGACCTGATCCGTGAGGGCAAGGTCAGGCACTTCGGCCTCTCCGAGGCGGGCGTGCAGACCATCCGGCGCGCCTATACGGTTCAGCCTGTCACCGCCGTTCAGAGCGAATACTCGCTGTGGTGGAGAGAGCCCGAGGAGGAGATCCTGCCAACTCTCGAGGAGCTCGGGATCGGCTTCGTTCCCTTCAGTCCGCTGGGCAAGGGCTTCCTCACGGGGAAGATTGACGATACCACGACGTTCGACAGCTCCGACTTCCGCAACACTGTCCCGCGCTTCACACCGGAGAACCGTGCAGCGAACCTGGCCCTGGTAGATCTGCTGGCCAGGATCGCGGCGAAGAAGCAGGCGACCCCGGCGCAGATCGCGATCGCCTGGCTGCTCGCCCAGAAGCCGTGGATCGTGCCGATTCCAGGTACCACGAAGCTGAACCGCCTGGAGGAGAACATCGGCGCCGTCGACGTCGAGCTCACCCCAGACGATCTCCGGAAGATCGAAGGCGCCGCCTCGAAGATCACGGTGTAAGGGGCCCGCTACTCCGAAAGCTCGCAGAGGATGATCGATCGTTGAGAGGCGCAGCATCGCGCGTCCAAGTGGCGCAGTCGACCGCGTTGGTGTTCCCCAGGACGAGCCAATTCCGGCAGCGCTGCCGCCCTACTTCAGCAACACTTCTAATCATCCGTACGGGCCTCAACGAG
>DATMIZ010000120.1:0-7304 GCA_035554055.1 Baekduia sp.
CTCGATGCTCGGCGTGCCTGGCGCAACTGTCGGAACAGTCGCCGCGGCCGCGGGGACCGGAGCCAGCGGAGCGGCGCCAAGCGGTGCGCCCAGACTCTCGAAGACCTGCTCATAAAAGCCGTGCTCGCCCTGCAGATGCTCCTCGACGATCTTCAGGAATTGACCCGACTCGGCGCCCTGGATCACGCGATGGTCGTAGGTCGAGGTCATCGTCATGACCTTCTCGGCGCCGATCGCGGCGCCGACGTTGCCGAGCCCGACGGGGTAGGCGATCGAGCCCGTCGCGACGATCGTGCCCTGGCCGGTCATCAGGCGCGGTACCGAAGAGACGGTGCCGATGCCGCCGGGGTTGGTCAGCGAGATGTTGCCGCCGACGAGGTCGTCCGCCGACAGCTCGTTGCCGCGCGCGCGTGCGATGAGGTCGTCGAAGGCCGCCTTAAACTCGGCGAACGACTTGCGGCCCGCGTCGCGGATCACCGGCACCATCAGCGTGCGGCCCTTCTTGGTCTCGACGTCGACCGCGATCCCGAGGTTCACCGCGCCGTCGTCGATGCGCGCCGGCTTGTCGCCAGTCGCGTCGAAGTGGTGCGCCATCACAGGCATGTGGTCCTGCGCCGCGCGCGCGATCGCGTAGGCGATCAGGTGGGTGAAGGAGACCTTCTGCCCCGCGTCCTTCAGCTGCTGCCGGCGGCCGTCCATCGTCGTGACGGTGAGCGTGCGGAAAGAGGTCGCCGTCGGGATCTTCAGCGACTCGTCCATGTACTGGGCGAGCATCGCGGCGCCGCCACGGAGGTCCGTGCGCTGGCCTGCAGCGGGGGCGGTGCCGGCCGAAGCGGGCGCGGTGCCGGCCGACAGCACGTCTTCCTTGGTGATCTTGCCGCCCGTGCCGGTGCCGGCCACCTGCGCGAGATCGATGCCTTCGGCGGCGGCGACCCGTGAGGCGACGGGCGTGGCGTTGCCGGCGGGCTTCTCAGGAGCGGCTGCGACAGTGTCGGCGCCATTGCTTGCCGCCGGGGCGGCGGCGGGCGCCTCGTCAACGTCGTCGGGCTGCGCTGCGATATGCGGAGGACCACCGTTGACGTCGATCTCGGCCAGTAGCTGGCCGACCTGGACCACGTCGCCCTCGGCGGCGTAGAGCTTGATCACCGTTCCGGTGGCGGGTGCTGGTACTTCGACGTCGACCTTGTCGGTCGATATCTCAACGATTGTTGAGTCTTGCTCGATCTGGTCGCCTTCTGAGACGTGCCATTCGAGAATTTCGCCCTCGGTGACAGATTCACCGGCGCCCGGAGCGACCACTTTGACCGTGGTTGTTGTTGCCATTTCCTTGAAACTGACCATAGCGGGCGGCGGCACGCCAAGTAGCCCGCCTAACAGACAGCAATCAGGTGTCTAGTTTCTGACGCCTTCGCCGCTGTTCCAACACAAAAGAGACGGTTCCGACGAAGGGCCCGACACCGCCGATCACGACGACCGCGACGCACAGCCACAGCGAGATGATCCGCGCGCGCAGAGCGGCGATGCACAGCAGCGACATGCCGATCCACATCACGCCGTGGCCCCAGCCGAGCACGTTCTTTACCGACACAAACGGCTCGAGGTCGACCGCCGCCGCCAGCAGCGCGAGGTAGATCGTCGAATGCAGGAACGACAGCGCCTCGAGGACGCCGAACGCGCGCTGGCGTGACATCAGGCGACGAGTTCCGCGGTCCGGCGCAGCGCGATGTGGCCCGCGCGCGGCCACTGCGCGACGTCCGCGGGCCACCAGGCGTACTCGTCGTGCTCGTGGTCTGGCGTGACCTCGGCGTGTTCCGGCAGCCACGCCTGGCCGACCAGCATCGCGCTGTTCTGCTGGCTCAGGAGCAGTGCCTCGACCCGCACGCGTTCCGGTGCGACCGACCACTCCTCCTCGAGCTCACGGATCAGGGTCTGCACAGGGTTCTCGCCGACCTCGACGGCACCGCCGGCACCGAGCGACCAGCGCCCGGGCCAGGTCGCAAGCCAGTCCGCGCGCTTGCCGGCGAGCCAGCGGCCCTGGTGGTCGCGCACGACGGTGAGCGACGACAGCGCTTGGGACGAGTCGCGCGGCACGAGGCGCAGCGCCCAGCGCAGCGGCTGCAGCTCGAGTGTCAGGTGCCCATCTTCGAGGCTGTAGCCGGCGAGTCGCGCTGCGACGCCGTCGTGGCTCGGCGAGCCGCGCTCGCGCAGCTTCTCGATCGCCGCATCGGCGGCGAGCAGGTTGCGCGCCGGCGCCTGGAACTCGTCTTCGCGCCACACCGTCTCGACGGCGGCGGGCTCCCAAGGGCCGCGCGCGAGGATGGTGTGAGCTGCCGGCATTGCAGTCAGCGTAGGGTCCCGTCGCGATGGAGACGATCGCGATTTTGGGGCCCGGCGCGGTCGGCGGCCTGCTCGCCGCCGTGCTCGCGCGCGCGGGCAGCCCCGTCAGGCTGATCGGCCGTGAGCCGACCGTGTCGCAGATCGCGGCGGACGGGATCACCGTGCAGAGCCCGCGCTTTGGCACGTTCACGACGCAGGTCCCGGCGCAGCCGCAGCTGAGCGAACCCGCCGCGGTGCTCGTCGTTGCGACGAAGGCGCCGCAGCTCGAGCAGGCGCTCGAGCGGATCACCGTGCAGCCGGCGGTCGTGGTGCCGCTGCTCAACGGGATCGACCATGTGGATCTGCTGCGGGCGCGTTTCTCCTGCCCGGTGATCCCGGCGACGATCAACGTGCAGACGTACCGCGATGGTCCGTCGCTGATCGTCCATCGCCTCGATCTTGCCCGCGTCAGCATCGCGGCGCCCGGGCACGATGGCCTCGAAGCGGCGTTGACGAGCGCGGGCTTTGATCTCGGGCCGCGGATGCAAGAGGCCGAGCTGCTGTGGCGCAAGCTGTGCCGCCTATGCGCCCTCGCGCTGGCGACAACCGCGCGCGATGCGCCACTAGGCGAGGTGCGGGAGGACGCGTATGCGGTCGCGCGTGAGGCCGTCGCCGTCGCAAATGCGACAGGCGCATCGGTCGAACTCGACGCGATCCTGGCTGAGCTACGCGATCTCGGCGATCGATCGTCGTCGTCGCTGCGCGTCGATGTCGCGGCGGGGCAGACCGATACCGAGCTGATGGCGATCGCGGGGCCGGTGCTCAGCGGCGGCGCAGCTCACAGCATCGAAGTGCCGACGACTGCTCGGCTCGTCGCTACGATCCAAGCAAGGATTCACCGATGATGGACTCTTCGAAGATCGCCAAGAACATGCGCGCGTTTCAGATCGCGATCAACGCGCACGACCGTGAGAACAAGTGCACGGCGTGGGGGATCGGGCTCGCGCACTTCGACCTTGAGCGCCTCGGGCTCGACGAGGGTGAGGAAATCCTGCCCGCGATCAGAGTCCAGTCAGATGGCGGTGTCACCGGCAATTTCCGCATCCTCTGCGATGGCCAGCACGACGGTGAGTCGAGCGGCGTCGAAGAGGAAGAGGTAGTCGACGCGGTCGCCGATCAGCGCGAGCTGATGCCGATCCGCATCTCAGAGAACTAGCTCGCGAGCGAACGCGCGCTCGAAGAGCTGTGTCTCGCGGCCGGCGGCCCAGCGCGACACGCGCGCGTCGCCCTTGGTCTCCAGCAGGATCTTCACAGCGCCATTGGAGACGTCCAGGCCGACGTCGGTGACGCTGCGGTCGCGTGCGCGCTCGAAGCCCTCGGCGAGTCGCAGCAGCGTCGCCATCCGCAACAGCTGCTGGCGGTCGTCCTTGCCGACGAGCAGGCCCGAGAACGGGCCGGGATCCGGGATGCCTTTGCGGTGGTAGCGCACGGCCTGCGCGATCAACGCGACCTCACGCGGCGAAAAGCCCGCGAGGCCGGCGTTGAGGATCAGGTAGCGGGAGTGTTTGTGATGGTCGTCGTAGGCGACCGTCATGCCGATGTCATGCAGCTCGCACGCGGCCCACAACAGTTCGCGTTCGACCGGATCGCCGGCGTGGAGGCCGGCCTGCGCGAGGCCGTCGAAGAGCTCGAGCGCGAGGTGCGCGACGTGCTCGACGTGTCCGGGCGGATCGACCGGGTGCTGCGCCTCGAGGTTGCGCACGCTCGCCGCGCGCACGTCCTGCAGCAGTGGCGGATCGCCGGCGAAGTGACGCGAGAAGAACACGCCTTCGCGCAGGCCGGCTTCTGTCACTTGGATCGCATCGAAGCCGCCGGCTGCCATGACTTCGTCGATCACGACCGCGCCGGCGAGGATCAGGTCGCCACGGCTCGGCTTGATACCGGGGACCGCGCTGCGCTCGACGGCGGTCATCGGCATCAGGCGCTCGATCAGGGAGCCGATCATCGCGCGGTCAAGGACGAAGCCCTGGACGCCGAATTCCGGGATCTTGTCAGCGCGTTGCGCGGCGGCCGCGAGGTTGCGGACGGTGCCGCCGATGCCGGCAAGGTTGCTGCCGGCGGCGCTCGTCCAGCTCGCATCGCCGATCGACTCGGTGACGTGCTCACGCAGCAGCTTGAGCTGCTTGCGCGTGGCCGGGCCGGCGAGGTCGAAGCGCTCGGTCATTCGCACGGCGCCGAGCGCCCACGACTCGGCGCGTTGCTCGAGGCGGCCGGCGACCGAGATCAGCTGCATCGAGCCGCCACCTAGGTCCAGTACGCAGCCGTCGGCGACGGACGTGGAGTTCACGGCCGCGAGGTAGCCGTAATAGGCCTCTTCGTCCCGGGAGAGGACGCGGATCGGCAGCGGCGAACGCTGGATCAGTTCGCTCGCGTTCTCGGCGTCGCGGATCGCGCTGGTGGCGACCGCGTCGATCTCTGTCACTTCGGCGGCGGCACAGAAGTGCGCGAAGACGTCCAGTGTCGCGAGCGCGCGTTCGATGCCCTTCTCGGAGAGCTTCCCGGTCGCGGCGAGGCCGGCGCCGACGCGCACCGCCTCGTAGATCTCGTCGGTGCGGTGCCAGCGCTCGCCGGTTGCCTCGAACACGACGAGCCGGAACGAGTTGGACCCCAGATCGCAGACGGCGATCCGGCGCTCACCGCGCGGGCGACTGAGTAGGCCAAGCACGCGACGAGCTTACGCGGCGAATAGGCGATCGAGGACCGAGGCGGGCCTACTCCGGCGGTCCGGCGTACCGCGGCAGACCGTCGTCCGGGATCGGCTCCCATGTCGCCGCCGTGTCGACGTACTGACGCAGCTGCGGCCGAATCCCGGGGTCTTCATCCAGGACGCCGAACCTGACCGAAAGCATCTGCTGAGTGGCGGGGTTGCGGCTGAACATCGCTGAGCCGCAATCGCCACAGAACAGCTTCTCCATGCCATCGACCGGCGTCCAGCCACGGAGGCGATCGGCGCCCGAAATGATGTTGACCGACCCGGGTTCAACCTGGGCTTGCACCGACGCGGCGGTGCCGGTGCGCCGCTGGCAGCGCGTGCAGTGGCAATACGTGGCACCGACAAACGGCGCCGTCACCTCGAAGCGGACGGCGCCGCAGTTGCAATGGCCTTTGGCGCTCATGTTGAGCGCAGTCTGACCTATCGCCTGACGATGTTGTGGATCTCGAATACCTGTGGCGGACCGTCCAGCTCGACGTCGCTCTCCTCGAGGATCGGCGTCAGACGTGGACCGAATGCCTCGAACTGCTCCTTCGAGTCCCAGATTTCGCTGACTCTGAAGCGGCCATCAGCGGTGAACGCGACGTGGTAGTCGAGCCCGTCTGGGGGGAAGTCGCCAGTCGCCTCGATCCTCGGCATCGTCGCGTCGTACTTCTCCGCGGTCATGCTCTCGGCTCCAACGAATCGGACAAGGATGCTCATGTTGCTTCCTCCACGATTGGGTGGTGCTGAAGCTACGCCTGGCTAGGGCCTGACGCAAACAGGATTCACGGGATGTGCGCTAGCTCTCCTTGAGCTTCCCGCCGCGGTCGTCGCCCACGATCCGACGGAACAGTGCACGGCCCAGCAACAGGCTGGCGATGAGCATGCCTCCCCACACGATCAGGGTGGAGAGAAGCCAGGTCGATGTGCCCTCAATCGAAAGGCCATCTGAGACCCAGTCGGTGACCACGAGCGCCACGAACGCCCCGATCAAGCCCACGAAGCTCGACAGAACGTGGACGTTCTTGTCGATCCACGTCTCCATGGCGGCGCGCGCGATCGCGAGAATCACAGCGAACTCAACGACGAGCACCGGGAACGTGAGCGCGTCGATCTCGAAGTCGTCGAGCAGCAGAGCGGCGACCAGGAGCGCAACGGCGCTCGTCGTAAGCGAAACGATGATCGAGGCAACGAGACGCACGCCGCGAGCCTACCGGGCATCTCCAAGCAACTACGCCGGTTGAACGCCGACGCCGAGTTCCATCGGCGTGGCTGGGAACGAGAGTGCTGCTTCGCGTTCGACTGCCTGCTTTCGCTGCCGTGTTCTCAACGGTCGAGTGTCCTCGCCGGTCAGGCGGCGCAGGATGTCGGGCAACCGGCGGCGGAAGAAGAAGTGGCCCTCGTCGGGATCGACGGTGATCTGAAAGCGCGGGTTGGACGCCGCGAGCGCGACGGCATGCTCTACGGGGACCAGCATGTCTTTCATCCCGTGCCATAGGTGCACATCGGTCTGCAGGTCGGCCGGGTCGAACCCCCACGGCCCGATTGTCGCCAGGTAGTCGTGCACCATGCCGCCGACGCCGCGCACCGTCGCCGCGAGAAAGCTGTCGATTGCCTCGCCACCCGCACGCGGCTCGGCGAGTAGGTCGCGGTCGGCGCCGGGGGCTCCCGCGGCCATCGAACGCAGCAGCAGCCGCGGGTTGCGGCGGATGACCTGTACGCCCAGGTCGCCCACTCGGGTACATGTCCGCGGAGCCCGCGCGAGCGCCATGAGCGGCAGGCGCAGTCGCTTGGGTACTGCGGCCGACTCCGACGGCGGCCGTGACGGTGCGATCGAACTGATCGCCGCGACGCCCTCGACGCGGTCGCCCAGCTCGTGTGCAGTGGCCATCGCGTACGGGCCGCCGGCCGACACGCCGGCGACACTGAAGCGCTCGACGCCGAGTGCGTCGGCGAGCTGGCGGACATCGTCGGCGTGACCGAGGATCGGGCGGCCCGGCAGTGCGTCCGAGCTCCCGAAGCCCGGCCGGTAGACAGTCACGAACCGGATCGCGAGATCTTCGATGAGGTCCTGCAACTCGCGGCTCGGGCTCAGCGGCGAGCCGATCGCGCCGTGGAGATAGAACACCGCGCGGTCCGTAGGTCTCCCGACGGAGAGATAACCGAGGCGACGACCATCAGACAGTCGAAGGCCTTCGTCCCGAAACACGTCAACCGGTCTCTTTGCGAGGGG
>DATMIZ010000121.1:0-8410 GCA_035554055.1 Baekduia sp.
GTCGCGATCGGGAGTGCCGGATGGGCGGTCGACCGTGTGTGGGCGGCGCTTGCCGTCGGCCTGGGCGTCAACGCCCTCGCGGACGGTCTGTACGGCGCTGCGACGCTGCAAGGACACGATTGGCTCTTCGCCTGGGCCGAGCCGCTCTGGCCGATCTCGATGCTGATCACAGCAGCGGCTGCGTGGCAGCCGCGCCGCTACGTCATCGGCGGCTTTGAGGGGATGCCGGCGCTGATCGTGCCGGGTGTCGCGAGTCTGGTCTCACTGTCGCTGCTTGTCTACGGGGCGCTCCCCGGCACCGACGTCCCGTTGTCGGTGACGATCGCCGCCACAGCCGCCCTGATCGTCGCGGGCATTCGCTCGATGCTGACGTTCCGCGAGAACCTGTCGCTCCTGACGACGAGCCGCACGGAGGCGCTCACCGACACCCTCACGGGTCTCGGCAACCGGCGGGCGTTGATGCTCGAGCTCGACGCACGGCTACGACGCGGCCGCGAATCCGAGCCGTCGACGCTGGTCTTCTTCGACCTCGACGGATTCAAGGGCTACAACGACGCGTTCGGTCACAGCGCGGGCGACGCCCTGCTTGTGCGGCTGAGCCAGCGCCTGCTGAATGCGATGGACCAAGGGGCGACAGCCTTCCGTCCCGGCGGCGACGAGTTCTGCCTCGTACTGAACGGAATTCTCGGGCGCGGCGACGGCGCGATCGAGCGCTGCGCTTCGGCGCTGTCGGAGGTCGGCGACGGCTTCGAAGTCGGCGTTTCGTTCGGCATCGTCGTGCTTCCCGAGGAGGCCGACGATCCGGTGCGCGCGATGAACCTCGTCGACGAGCGGATGTATGACGACAAGGGCGATCGCCGCATGACCGCCCGTCGCCAAGCGCGTGACCTGCTCCTACAGCTTCTGCACGAACGGGAACCTGAGTTGGAGCACCATGTTGGCGCGGTCGCTGCGATCGCCGTCTCGACCGGTCGTCACCTCGGTCTCGGTGACGAGGAGCTCGACGAGATCGCGCGCGGAGCGGAGCTTCACGATCTCGGCAAGGTCGCGATACCGGACTCGATACTGCACAAGCCGGGGCCGCTCGACGAGAACGAGTGGACTCTCATGTATCAGCACACGGTCGTCGGGGAGCGGATCCTCGCGGCTGTGCCGACGCTGCAGCCCGTCGCGAGACTCGTGCGCGCCAGCCATGAGCGCTGGGATGGCGGGGGATATCCGGATGGGATTGTCGGCGAGGCAATCCCGTTGGGAGCCCGGATCATCGCGCTCTGCGACGCGTTTGACGCGATGGTCTCCGCGCGGCCTTACTCCGACGCGATGCCGGTGGCCGATGCGATCAAGGAGCTGCGGGCATGCGCCGGTGCGCAGTTCGATCCGGCGGTTGTAGCCGCCTTCGTCGAAGCATTCGAGGCCGGCGCGCTGTCGCATCCGGCGTTCGAAACCGCCTGAGCGGCCAGCTGAATACCCTGTCTGGCCAGATGCCGGACACGGTCGTGATGAAATTTGGCGGGACGTCGGTCGCCGATGCCGAGCGGCTCAAGCGCGCCGCCGCGCGGATCGTCGCCAAGCGTGAGCAGGGCAAGCGCGTCGTCGCGGTGTTGAGCGCACGCGGCAAGGAGACCGACCGCCTGATAGCCGATGCCTTCGAGGTGTCCGCGAACCCCGATCCGCGCGAGATGGACATGTTGCTCTCGACCGGCGAACGCGTCTCGTGCGCGCTGTGCGCGATGGCGATCAACGATCTCGGCCACCGGGCGATCTCGCTGACCGGGTCCCAGGCAGGCATCGTCACCGACACCTCACACACGAAGGCGCGGATCCTCGAGGTGCGTGCCGACCGCATCGACGCGGCGCTCGCCGAGGACAACATCGTGCTCGTCGCCGGGTTCCAAGGTGTCTCGACGGCGCGTGATGTAACGACGCTCGGGCGCGGGGGCTCCGACACGACGGCCGTCGCTCTGGCCGCGGCGGTCGGGGCCGAGGTCTGTGAGATCTACACGGACGTGAGCGGCGTCTTCTCCGCCGATCCCCGGATCGTGCCCGAGGCCCGCAAGCTCGACAAGGTCAGCTTTGATGAGATGCTCGAGATGGCGACGTCCGGCGCCGGCGTCCTGCAGGTACGAAGCGTCGAGTACGCCCGCAATCACGGTGTGACGATTCACTGTCGCTCGAGCTTCGATGACTCCGAAGGAACCCTCGTAGTCTCCGGGGAGGACGCAATGGAACAGCCGCTGATCACCGCAGTCACACACTCGCGCGGCGAGGCGCGGATAACTCTGAAAGGCGTGCCGGACACGCCCGGAGTCGCCGGTCGCGTGACGACCGCGCTCGCGGACGCGAACGTCAACATCGACATGATCATCCAGTCCGAGCCGGCGGTCGGCCGCGGGGCCGAGATGTCGTTCACGGTGCCCGCCGAGGATCTCGGAGCGGCGCGGACTGCGCTGGAGGGTGTGGCGGCCGAACACGAGATCGAGGTCTTCTTCGACGAGCAGATGGGCAAGGTGTCGGTGATCGGGGCGGGCATGAAGTCCAATCCCGGTGTCGCGGCGAAGGTCTTTGCGACGCTCGGCGAGGAGGCCATCAACATCGAGATGATCTCGACCTCGCCGATCCGGATCTCGTGCGTCGTCGCCGGTGACGATGTCGACAGGTCGGTCCAAGCGCTGCACGCGGCCTTCGGTCTCGAGGGGACGGACACGATCAAGGCCGAGGATCCGTTCGGGGCAGAGACCCGCTCATGAGAGTCGCTGTAGTCGGCGCCACCGGCGCCGTCGGTACGCGGATGCTCGCGCTGCTCGAAGACCGTGCCTACCCGGCGTCGGAGATCGTGCCCTTCGCGTCAGAGCGTTCCGCCGGCCGCGAGCTGCGCCCCGGCATGGTCGTGCAGCCGCTGAACGACGACACGATCCAGGACTTCGAAGTGGCGATCTTCTCGGCGGGCGGATCGATCTCGCGCGCCTGGGCGCCGAAGTTCGCCGGCGCGGGCGCGATCGTCGTCGACAACTCGAGCGCCTTCAGGCTTCAGGACGATGTTCCGCTCGTGGTGTCGGAGGTCAATCCCGATGCGCTCGATGGCATCGCCGTTGGCATCGTCGCGAACCCCAACTGCACGACGATGCAGATCATGCTCCCGCTCAAGGCGCTGCACGACGAGTTCGGCCTCACGGAGGTCGTCGCGACCTCCTACCAGGCGGTCGGGGGCGCGGGGCAGAGCGGCATCGATGAGCTTCTCGGTCAGGTCCCCGGCCTGCTCGCGAAGGCGACCGAGCTTGCCGAGGACGGCGCGAACGCGATCAAGGGCGTCGAGCACTCGGTGCACTCCGACGTGATCGCCTTCAACGTCGTGCCGTGGCTCGGCACGGAGGTCGAAGACGGCTACACCGACGAGGAGATCAAGCTGCGCAATGAGTCGCGCAAGATCCTCGGGCTGCCCGACCTGCGCGTGTCGCCGACGTGCGTGCGTGTGCCGGTGCTTGTGGGCCACTCGGTCGCGCTGCGGGCGACGTTCTCCAGCAAGCCGTCGCTCGAGCGTGCGCTTCAGGCAATGGCCGCGTTTCCCGGCGTGAAGCTCGACGAGCGTGCGACGCCGGTCGCGTGGGCGGGCCGTAACGAGGTCGCCGTCGGTCGCGTGCGCCCCGATCTCGGGGATGAGTACTCACTGAACCTCTGGGTCGTCGGTGACAACCTGCTCAAGGGCGCCGCGCTCAACACCGTGCAGATCGCCGAGCTGCTGCACAGCCGCGGCGTCGTCGGCAACTAGCTCTCGGGCTGGCGTTCGGCCACCATCCCTTGTGCCCTCAGCCCTGGTCGAGCTCTGCGAACAGGTCGCTGGCCGCAGCGAACTGGGCGGGGGTGTAGCGACCCAGTCCACAGGTGCTGGAGATCCCGAACGTCGGGCCGATGGCCTCGACCGCGGCCGCGGTGCGCTGACGGGCCCGCTGCACGCCGTTTTCCAGTCCGCGGTCACGGCGCAGGTTGATCACGCCGAGACTGAGTTCGGCGCCGTCGATGTCCAGGCCCTGCAGAGGCTCGAACTGCTGCCGCTCGATCCAGTGCGCGTAGGTCGGGAGGTGCAGGAAGTCCACACGTCTGTCGGTCTCGCGCACGATGTCGTTGCAGAGCTCCGCCAGACCGGCCGTGTCTTCGGCGGTGTCCTCCTCGATGTCTATGTCGCTGTCGCCGGCGACGTTCTCGGCGTTGTTGCCGTCGCCGAAGCACAGGTGGTACCCCAGCTCGACGCCCTCGGGTACCCACTCGCCGTGGCGGACGACCTCATTCAGGATGGAGGGACGGTCGCTGTCGCTCAGTCCGAGAAAGGCCCCGCCACCCGTCCACAGAACCGCCGCCGTAGGAATGTCCCACTGCATCGCGAGATCCTCGTGTGGGATCGAGTCGGCGATCTCCTGGACAGAGACCTGGAGCTGCGCGACATATGCCTCGTAGATCGCTTCGAACGACGCGGCCTCCACTGCGTGGATCACTGCGTCGGTGCTGTGCGGGAACGCCACGAGCAGCTTTGCGTGGCTCGGCAGCACGCCGGCGTCGCGCGCGCTCTTGAACGTCGCGTAGGACTCGCGCGCCCAGGTCTGGAACTCAAACGGCTCGTTGAACGCCACCTCGGCGCCGTCCTTGACGCGGTAGGTCGGAAAAAACTCTCCTCCGAACTCCATGGGCTCGCCGTGTTCGATCGTCGGGTTGGCGTCAAACCACGGCAAGTGCGGCATCCAGCTGCGCCGCTGAGGGGTGGTCTCGCCGTCGGGGATCAGCCTTGTGCGGTCGCCCAGGGCACGACCGGCCCAGGCGAACACCGCCTCGGCGTCGTCGAGGGGCAGGCTGCCGGAGATATGGGGAAAGGGCATGGGCCGCGACAATATCGTATTGGAGCCTGTTATCCCCGTAACGGAGCAGCGATGCTCCGGACCCCGACTCCCACCGGCCGGCACTCGCGGCTAAGCCGGGGGCTCGAGTGCGCGTCTGAGACTGCTGAGACAGAGGTTGAGTGCCCCGTTGCGCGAGGCGCCATCCACGGGCTGGTAGTGCAGCACCCCGTAGAGAAGGGTCCAGATCACCTGATGGGCCCACTCCGGTTGGAGTTTGGGGTCGATGGTGCCTTCGGCTTGGCCTCTGCAGATCAGCTCGAGAAGGGCTTCCTTCGGACCCTCGTTGTCCCAGTCCACGGTGTCGCTCAATTGTGGCTGATCGAGAACCAGGGCGAGAATCTCGCCCATCTCGAAATGCTCCTCGCAGAACCGTCCGATTGCATCAAGCGCTGGTCCCTCTGCTAGCCGCGCTCGTTGCGTCGCCTCCGACGACTGAGCGACTGCGGTCGCCGAAATCACCGCCAGCAGATCGTTGCGCTCATTGAAGTACCGATGCAGAGTGGTGCGGCCGACGCCGGCCTTCTTGGCGATATCCGCCAGCGGAGCGGTGAAGTCTTCTGCGAGACACCGCACTGCCGCGTCGATTATGGCTCGCTGAGTATGGGCCTGAACCCCCGTCGCCCGCTGTGGAATCGGCACAGACTTCATCATTTTCACGATACCCGATGGGTGCCCGACAGCACCGACACGGAACGGTAATGTTCCGGATCAGGACGTCATAGACCGTTATCGGATAGTCTGTCATCCGGTTACAAGTCAGCGAGGAGAGCGACATCGTGTCGGCGACGCAGGAAAATGTCGAAGTAGCTGAGCCATCTGGAGTAGCAGGCGCTATTGAGGGTTTGGTGGGCTTCTTGCGTGATCGTGCCACGGAGATCGATGAGGTCGGTACGTTGACGCGTGAGGTCGTCGAGGCACTGGATGAGGCGGGTGTGTATCGGCTCGGGATCCCGCGGGAGTTCGGTGGTCTGCACCCGATCTCAGCCCGCGAGCAGGTCGAGGTGTATTTCCAGCTTGGGCGCGGCAATTTGTCGGCGGCGTGGTCGTCTCAGGTAAATGCGGACGGCACGCTGTCGGTCCAAGACCTAGGGGAGCGCGCCGCCGAGGAGGTTTATCGCGGCGGGCATGTTGGACCGCTGACCGCGGGATCGCTGTTCAACGTCGCTCACGCTGTGGGCGTGGCGGAGCGTGTCGACGGCGGCCTGATGGTTCATGGGTCGTGGTCGTTTTGTAGCGGCATCCGTGCGGCCGCATGGCTGCAGGCCGGCGTTGTTTGCAACGAACCGGACGGAACGCAAACTAGTCACAACGTCCTGGTCCCACGATCGGACTTCAAGATCGCCGACGACTGGCACGTGTCCGGGATGAAGGGCAGCGGCAGCAACAGCGCGTATATCCCTGAGCCAGTGTTCGTTCCCGAGCACCGGATCGATTCATTGCAGTTCGATTTCGAAGAGGAAGGTGTCAGCCTCCCGGACCCGTTCATGGCGTTGAGGGTCCCGTCGATGATGGTCGGGGCCGCGCAGGGCGCCCTCGAGGTCTTCGTCGAAAAGATCAAGTCTCGCGCACCGTGGGGGCAGCCTTACACGACGATCGCCGATATGCCGACGGTCCAAACGCTGGTCGGGCATGTCGACGGCCGCGTCTACGCTGCCCGCACAGCACTGGACAGCTGGGCAGAACAGATGCAACAAGGGGTGCTCTCAGGGGGCCTCGGGGACCGCTTCGGCACGTCACTGTTGTCGATCATCAATGAGATGCGCGATCTCATCAATGAGATGCGCGACATCATCGGCTCCTCGACGGCCGGAGACCACGACACCCTCGGCCGCTTCGCGCGAGACGCGACCACGATCTGCCTGCACGGAGTGCATCGCTACAGCTGGTGGGCTGAGACCTACGGCCGCGCAATGCTCGGAATCGACCCCCCGCAGGAACCGGGCTTCACAACGTCGCTATCAGCGCCGAAGGTGGTAACCACGCACACCGAGTTGATCGAGACCGACCCCCGCACGATGTGGCAGTGGGCAACGACTCCGCGGCAGTCGCACGATTGATCGTGCGGACACCCCCGACGACACGGAGTGAACCCATGAAGCGCAGTACTGATCGCATCCTGACGAGCCACGTCGGGAGCCTGCCACGTCCCAAGGATCTACGGGACCTGTACGGCTCCAAGGCCTCTGAGGAGACGCTCAACGCCGCCCTGAGCGAGTCGGTCGATGGCATCGTCAAGCGTCAGCGCGAGCTGGGCCTCGACGTCGTCAATGACGGTGACTACGGCAAGCCCTCCGACGAAGAGGTCGACTACAGCGCGTGGATGGATTACACCTACCAACGGCTGAGCGGCTTCGAGGTCCGCGAGTTTCCTCGGGCGATGTTCATCGACGAGAGCGACGAGTTCGCCGACTTCCACCGCTCCCAGGAGGCGGCGATCCGCCCTGACAACGACGCGCCAATCCGAATGGGCGTGAATGTCGGCGAGATCAAGTACGTCGGGCACGAACAGGCCAAGCGCGACGTAGCGAACCTGAAGGCCGCCCTTGACGGTGACGACGATGGTTTGGCTTTCATCTCTGCGACGACGATCGGATCAGAGAACTTCGCGGCGTCGGAGTTCTACGCCACACCCGAGGAGCAGGCGGTCGCCACCGCTGAGGCGATGCGCGAGGAGTTCAAGATCATCACCGATGCCGGTTTGATCGTGCAGATCGACGACCCGTGGATCGTCTCCGCTTTCGAGTGGGAGGGAGACGGGTTCGACAAGTGGGTGCACGAGCACATCGAGCTGCTCAACCACTCGATCGAAGGGATTCCGTCCGAGCAGATCCGTTTCCACCTCTGTTGGGGCAGCGACAAGGGGCCGCACGTCAACGACATGCCCCTGGCCGGCAACCTGGAGACGCTCTTCAAGCTCAACGTCGGCCTGTACTCAGTCGAGGCCTCCAATCCACGCCACGAGCATGAATGGCGGGTGTGGGAGGAGGCCGATCTTCCTGACGGCAAGATCGTGATGCCAGGCGTGATCACACACAAGACGAACATCGTCGAGCATCCCGAGGTCGTCGCTGATCGCATCGTGCAGTACGCCAACGCGGTCGGCCGCGAGAACGTCATCGCCGGCACGGACTGCGGAATGGGTGGCCGGGTCTTCGACTCAATCGTGTGGGCGAAATTCAAAGCGCTCGCCGCGGGCGCCGAAATCGCCACCAAACGCCTCTGGAAGTAATCCTCACCTAATTACTAAGGAGAAGAGAAACAATGACTGATGAAGCGCAGCAGATTCCCGAAAAGGCCTCAGTGGTCGTCGTGGGCGCGGGGCTGTCCGGTCTCGTCGCCGGGCGCGACCTATTGCGGGCGGGCATCGAAGACTTTGTTGTTATCGAAGCGCAGGACGAGGTCGGCGGCCGGATCAAAAGCTTTACGCGCGAGAACGGCCTCAAGCTGGAGAAGGGTGCTGAATTCACTGGTCCCAGTCAGCCCACGGTTTTGGCCATCGGGGAGGATCTCGGCCTGGCCACATC
>DATMIZ010000122.1:0-6481 GCA_035554055.1 Baekduia sp.
GGCACTATTACACCTCGCAGGAGATCTTCGACATGGAGACCGAGCGGGTCTTCAGGACACAATGGCTGTACGCCGGGCACGTCAGTCAAATCCCAGATACCGGCAACTTCTTTGTGGCGCGACTCGCCACCGAGAGCCTCATCATCACGCGCGATGCCGACCACCGCGTGCGGGCCTTCTTCAACGTCTGTCGCCACCGCGGCTCCCAGCTCTGTCCCGAAGGATCCAGCGGTAAGAAGAAGCGATTCGTCTGTCCGTACCACAACTGGAGCTTCTCGCTGGACGGGAAGCTGCTCGGATCGCCCGGTTCACCAGACGGCACCGACTTCAATTACGCCGACTGGTCGCTGCATGAGGCCGATGTCGACGTGCTCTATGGCTCCATCTACGTACATCTAGGTCGCGCGCCGATCCAGTCCCTTCGTGAACAGCTCGGCGAGCGCCTGGTCCACGACGACTGGCAGTTGCTCGATGCCGAGCGAGCGAAGGTGATCCGCGAGCAGCGCTATCCGGTGAACGCCAACTGGAAGCTCGTGCTCGAGAACAACCTCGAGTGCTACCACTGCGCCGGCTCGCACCCCGAGCTGTCGGTCGCGTGTGACTACGAGGGCTTCTACATCGAACGCGACGGGACCGTTCGCGACTCCGAACGCAAACAGAATCCCGGACATTTCCCTCTTCGCGAGGGCATGAAGACGTTTTCAATGGACGGCGATTGGGTTTGCAAGAAGCGCTTCGGCACACCGCAGGACGAGGGCTTCAGCGCGAGCTTCATCCTGTTCCCGATGTACGCCGCGATCGGGTACTGGGCCGATCATGCGGTGCACCTCCATGTGAACCCGATCGACAAGGACACCACCGAGGTCGTCGCGCAGTGGCTGGTTCACGAGGACGCCGTCGAAGGCACGGACTACGACGTGGACACCGTCTCGGCGGTGTTCGATGCGACCAACCGCGAGGACGTCGCGCTGATCGAGGCCAACCAGCGGGGTGTGGTGTCGGATCGGTTTGTCGCCGGTCCCAACAGCACCACACGCGAGCACGGGTTACAGAAAGCCTTGACTGCCTACCTCGAGCTGATGGAGGCCGATCCGGCCGACCAAACGTCAAGCGAGAACGGAGCAGCACTATGAGCACCACCGTCGCGATCCCCTCCCAAGAGGAGCTCGTTCAGCGGGCGGCTTCCCTGCGTCCGCTCCTGCAGGAGCACGCGGCGGCAGCCGACCGCGACCGACGAATCGATCCGGTCGTCGTGGAGGCCGTTACCGACGCTGGCCTGTTCAAGCTGATGGTCCCCAAGCGCCTGGGCGGGTACGAGACCGATCTGCGAACGCTGCTCGAGGTCGTCGCCGAGCTAGGCCGTGGCTGCATGTCGACCTCCTGGATCGGCGGCGTCCTGAACTTCAGTGCCTGGCAGGCGTCGATGTTCCCCGAGCAGGCTCAGCGCGACATCTGGGAGGCCAATCCGGAGGCGCGTGTGTGTTCGGTGCTCGGCGCGTCCTCGGAGGCGACTGAGGTCGACGGCGGGATCACGGTCACCGGCTCCTGGCCGGCGGCCTCCGGCGCGGCCCACTCCGACTGGGTGGTGCTGTCGGTACCCACCTCGATGGGCCCCAATGGGCCTGTGTTCACGGGTACGCTCGTGCCGCTCAGCGACCTGACGATCGAGGACACCTGGTTCGTGGCTGGCGTGCGCGGCTCAGAGAGCAACACGATCATCGCCGACAACGTGTTCGTGCCCCAGCACCACATGGTCAACCTGATGGACGCGACGGCCGGCATCCGCCCCAACGTTCGCCCCGAAGAGACCCTGTACCAGTCGTCATGGTCCGGCGTCGGGGCGGTCGCCACGCTCGTGCCGCAACTCGGCCTGGCCAACGCCGTCTTCGATCGCGTCACCGAGAAGTCCCAAGGGCGCCGGCTGCCTCCGCTTTCGATCCCCGACCAGTCCGAGGATCCCGCCTTCCAGATGCGTGTCGCGGACGCCGCGGCGAAGATCGAACTCGCATGGATGATGGCCCGTACCGTCTGCGACGAGGTCGATGCCGCCGCCAAGACCGGGCAGCTGCCCAGCGACATCAGCCGCGGCCGCGCGCGGATGTTCAGCGCGCTCGCCAGCGACTACGTCCACACGGCAGTCGAGACGATGATCAGCGAAGCCGGCTCTGGGGCGCTCATGGACGCCGATCCGCTCCAGCGCCTGTGGCGTGACATGGCGACTGCCCACCGGCACACCGCCTACCGCCTCGATCCCGCCCGCAAGGTCTTCGGGCGCATCCTGCTGGGCAAGGGTCCCGGCGTCAGCGCCCGCTTCTAGCGCGAACAAGCAACCTGGTGGCGCCCGATCAGTCGGGTATCAGGAGCAGCTTGCCGCGCACGTGACCGCCCTCGCTGGTGCTGTGGGCCTCAGCAGCCTCGGAGAACCCGAATGTGCGCTCGATCGGAAGCTGAAATCGGGCGCCTTGCGCGAGTTCGGCGGCCTCAGTCAGAGCCTCACTCGCACGGACGTCGCTGCCGTGCGAGATGTAGACACCGAGCCGTTCGGCATCGGGGTCGGCGATCGTGATGACCCGTGCGGGGTCGCCGGTGAGTTCGATCAGGTCGGGCAGCGCGCCCTTGCCCGCCGTGTCGAAGGCCCGATCGACCCCATCCGGCGCTAGAGCCCGTACGCGCTCGACGAGTCCCTCGCCGTATGTCGTCGCTTGTGCGCCGAGTGAGCGCAAGAACTCATGGTTGCCCTCGCTGGCTGTGCCGATAACGCTGGCGCCGCGGGCGATCGCAAGCTGGACCGCCGCGAGGCCGACCCCGCCGGCCGCTCCGTTGATCAGCAGCGTGTTACCCGCTCCGACATCACCTAGGTAGCGAAACGCGCGGGCGCTGGTCTCGACCACGACCGGCATCGCCGCGGCCTGCTCCCAGGCAAGGCTCGTCGGCTTGCGCGCGAAGTCGCCCAAGAGCGCGTACTCGGCCGCCGCGCCGGTGATTCCCACCGTAAAGCCGAACACCTCGTCGCCAACCGCCGTCCCGGTCACCTCCGGGCCGACCTCGTCCACGACACCGGCGCCGTCGTGGCCTGTGATCGCCGGCAGCTCAAGCGGGATCCGCTCGCTCATCGAACCGCTACGGACGCGGCAGTCAAACGGGTTGACGCTCGCGGCACGAACCGCGATGCGTACCTGACCCGCCTCGGGATGGGGCTCGTCCACGTCCTCCACCCGCAGTACGTCCGGCCCACCGTACTTAGCGAACGTCACCGCTTTCATATGCCAACGGTACTGCGCTCGGCTGAGAGCCGCTCCGTGTCAACCCGGAGGGGCCGGAGCTGTGACAGAACGAATTCGCGACACGACGATCGCACGCGTAGCGTTGCCGCAATGAGCACTACGGGCGCTGACGCGCCACGCCGCAACATCCACCTCACTCTGGGGATCAATGACTCCGATCACGTGCGGGATTTGGTCAGCGGTCGTGTTCAGGTCGACGGCATCGACCTGACGTGCCTGCTGATGGAGGTCGAGGAGATCTTCTTCCGGTTCACACGGAACCACGAGTGGGATGTCTCCGAGCTGTCGTTCGGCAAATACTGCGCGATGCGCGCGGCCGGGGACGACTCGCTGATCGCGATCCCGGTATTCCCCTCGCGCTCGTTTCGCCACTCCGCGATCTACGTGCGCCCCGACGGACCGGTGAACGACCCCACCGCGTTGGCAGGTGCGCGAATCGGCTTCCCGGAGTGGACCGTCACAGCGACCGTGTACGCCCGCGCCCTGCTGCAACATGAATACGGGCTCGATCTCACCGAGATCGACTGGGTGCAGGGCGGGACCAACGAGCCCGGCCGGCGTGAGACCCTGCCGGTGAAACTGCCGGCGGGAGTGCGTGTGAGGGCCGAGTCGCAACGCAGCCTCAACGAGATGCTGATCGCCGGTGATATCGACGCGATAGTCGCGCCGCACACACCGTCAGGCTTCGATGACGGCTCCGGCGACATCGTGCGGCTGTTCAGCGACTGGTCCGGCGAGGAGCAGTCCTACTACAAGCGCACCGGGATCTTCCCGATCATGCATCTCGTCGTGATCCGCAAGGAGGTCGACAGCGCCTACCCGTGGGCGGCCGCCAATCTGTTCAAGGCGTTCCTGGAGGCGAAGGACCGCAGCGTCAAGCGGATGCTCGACTCCAATGCGCCACTCACCCCGGTGCCTTGGGGCCCGGTGCACGTGGCCCGGGTCCAGGAGATCATGGGGCCGGACGTTTGGCCCTACGGGCTTGAGGCGAGCCGCACGACGATCGAGGCCTTCTTGCGATACGCGTACGAGCAGGGGGTCTGCGCGCGCAAGCTCGAATGCGAGGAACTGTTCGCTCCAAGCGTTCTCGAGTTCTTCCGCGTCTGAGGGCCGCCGTCAGGACATCGCGTCCCGCACCAGTGCGGTGTCCACGAACTGCTCGAAGCGCACGATCCTGCCGCCGCGAACGATGAAGTGGTGCGCGACGCGGACGTTGATGTCCTTGCCCGTGGCCTTGTTCGTCGCGGTGTAGCGGGCGAGCACGACGACGTTCTCGCCGTCGACGACGTAGGTGTCGTCGTGCGCCGTCCAGCCGTCCCAGTCGCGCCCCAGGACCTCCATGACGTTCGAGGTGACGCCGATCGGCGTGCGGTAGGTGCCCGCGAGCGGAAAGCCGGCCATCTCGGTCCATTCGACGTCGTCGGCCAGCGTCTCGCGCAGGGCGTCCAGATCACCGGCCGCCGAGGCCAGATATTGCCTGCGGACGACGTCCGCAGGCAACGTTGAGGATTCGAAGGCGTCGGTCATCTCAGCCCCACTTCATCTCGCCCTTGGCGACCTTCGGGCCGATCTGCGCGGCGATCAGCATTCCTGACTCTGGGTAGAGCTTGACCAGCGCGTCCGTCGCGGCCTCGCCGTCGGCCGCGTCTTCGAGGACCTCTTCGTACGCGTTGAGGTAGTCACGCGTGTAGCGAATCGCGCTGACATCCGCGGGCGCGCCCGGGAGACGGTGGCCAGGTACGACGAGCTCCGGACCGAGCGCCTCCATCTCGTCGAGCAGAGTGATCCAGGCGTCGCGCTGCTCCGTGGTGGCCGTGTCTGCGGTCCATACGTGCTCGTTGCTGAACACCAGCACGCCGCCGACGATCGCCCTCTGATCGGCCTGCCACAGGTAGTGACGATCGGGGAGCGTCGCGGGTCCGCCGCGGAGTTCGAAGCGATGGCCCTCGAAGTCGATGTCGCCGGTGAGCGGAGCGATGTCGACGAGACGCGTGGGCCGGTTGACGCCGACCGGTTCCCAAGCCTTGAGCTTGCCCTCATAGGCCGCCGCGAGATGTTCGATGACCAGCGGGGTGGCGACGAGCTTCGCGTCCGGGAAAGCGTCAGCGATGACTTCCGCGCCCCAGTAGTAGTCCGGATCGGCGTGGCTGATGAAGAGCGTCGTCAGGGACTTCCCTGAGTCCAGCACCTCGGCGACCAAGCGATGGCCGTCGGCGCGCGTGAAGCCGGCGTCGACGAGTAGCGCTTCGTTCTCGCCGGTGATCAGGGTCGCAGTCTTGTTCTTGGAGCCGACGGGGAAGTCGAGGTCGATGATCTTGATGTCGAGAGCGGGCATTACGCGTCCCTTCGGTTGGGGATCGGATGTGGGAGCTGGGATCGTAGCAACTACCTGCGTAAGCAGATACTTTCAAGTCAGATATTCTCTTGGGATGAACAGCAGACCGAGAATGGCACCGGAGATCACCACCGCGCAAGAGGCAGCGGACGATGAATTCGTACTCCTCTTCGGCCACCTTCAGGGCGCGGCGAACCGGCTCGCCTACATCCTCGGCCGCGCCCTTGAGCAGGAGTGCGGGATCAACCACCTCACCTTCGAAGTACTGATGATCCTCGGACGCGCGGGCGCCGACGGACTGCCGATGCGCGTCATCGCGCAGGAACGAGTGCTGACCACCGGCGGAGCGACCCGGCTCGTTGATCGCATGGAAGCCGCGGGCCTGGTAGAGCGGACCGACGATGCCGATGACCGCCGTAGTCGCCGCGTCCGCCTGACTGCCGCCGGCGAAGACACAGCCGTCCGCGCCGCCCGTCTGCACGCCGAGAACGTTCGGCGCTTCGTCCTCGATCCGCTCCCTGCAGAGCACTATTCACAGCTTGCCACGGACCTGCGAGCGCTGAGCCACAGCGCGCGCGACACGCTGCCGAGGCTGCGGTAGGCCAGCGGCGGCTTGATCCGCGAACTTGACAGACCGGAATCCGGTTGGCACTCTGCCGGGCCGGGACGCGCAGGGGCGTGAACCGCTTTCACGACAACACATCGGATCATGGACGACCCGCATACTCATCACGGCCGGCCGCGCCGCCTCCTTCCACTTTTCGGCACCCTGATCGTCGCGCTTGTGCTCGGCGTTGCGCCGGCATCCGCATCGGCAACGGCATCGATCAGCGGAACCGTGACCGACGCCGACGGGAATCCG
>DATMIZ010000123.1:0-6391 GCA_035554055.1 Baekduia sp.
GCGTCACATGGGCGTCCGCCCGCAGACGCGCGGCACGGCAATGAACCCGGTCGACCACCCGCACGGTGGTGGCGAGGGATCGACGACCGCCGGTCGTCACCCCGTAACCCCTTGGGGCGTGCCGACACTCGGCTACCGCACCCGTAAGAAGAACAAAGCATCCGACCGGTACATCGTTCGCGGTCGCCGTCGTGGGAAGGGCAAGAACCGATGAGCCGCTCATCCAAGAAGGGCCCCTGGGCCGAGGACCGCCTGATGGCGCGTGTCGAGGCCCAGAATGCCGCGAATACCAAGACGATGATCAAGACCTGGTCGCGTACTTCGACGATCTTCCCCGAGATGGTCGGTCACACGATCGCCGTCCACGACGGCCGCAAGCACATTCCCGTGTTCGTGAGCGAGTCGATGGTCGGCCACAAGCTCGGTGAGTTCGCCCCGACCCGCACCTACCGCGGTCACGGCGACACCGTCAAGAAGAAGTAGCCATGGCTGACGACGACAAGACAACACCGGCGGCGAAGAAGCCCGCGGCGAAAAAGGCCGCGGCGAAAAAGGCTGCCGCAAAGAAGCCGGCCGCGAAGAAGGCAGCGGCGAAAAAGGCTGCTGCCAAAAAGCCGGCGGCTAAGAAGCCTGCCGCCAAGGCGGAAGCTGCCAAGCCGGCCGCGAAGCCCGAGGCCGAGAAGGCCAACAAGCAGCCTGAGCCCGCCCGCGCGCCGAAGAAGGCACGCGAAAGCGACGACGGCAAGGTCACGGTGCGCGCCAAGGCTCGCTACGTGCGCGTCTCCGCCCGTAAGGCACGTCAGGTCTCGAACGTCATCCGCGGCAAGTCCGTGACGGAAGCACGCGCCACGCTCGCGCACACCACGCGTGGTGTCTCGGAGGCGTGGAGCAAGCTGCTCGAATCTGCTGTCGCAAATGCCGAGAACAACCACGAGTTGATCGGCGAAGACCTCAAGATCGAATCGATCTACGCGGACGAGGGCCCGACGATCAAGCGCTTCCGCCCGCGTGCGCAGGGTCGCGCAACGCCGATCCACAAGCGCACCTCCCACCTCACGATCACCCTCGCCGGTAAGGACAACTAATGGGCCACAAAGTTCATCCCGAAGGCATGCGCGTGGGTTACATCCACGACTGGAAGTCCAACTGGTTCAGCGAGGCCGAGTTCTCCGACTACCTCGCCGAGGACGTAGAGATCCGCAAGCACATCGTCAACCGGCTTTCGCATGCCGGTCTGTCCGACATCACGATCCGCAAGGACGCCAACGAGGTGGAGGTCAACATCCACACCGCGCGTCCGGGCATCGTCATCGGCAAGTCCGGTGTGGAAGTCGACGGGCTCCGTAAGGACCTGCACAAGATCACCAACAAGCAGATCAAGGTCAACATCCTTGAGATCAAGCGCCCAGAGCTGGATGCCAAGCTCGTCGCGCAGTCGATCGCCGAACAGCTTCAGAACCGCGTCGCCTTCCGCCGCGCGATGAAGCGCGCGCTCACGAGCGCGATGCGCTCCGGCGCAAAGGGCTGCAAGATTCAGGTCGGCGGCCGCCTCGGCGGCGCCGAGATGGCGCGTACGGAGATGTACTCCGACGGGCGCGTGCCGCTGCACACACTGCGTGCCGACATCGACTACGGCTTCTATGAGGCGCGTACGACCTTCGGCCGCATCGGCGTCAAGTGCTGGATCAACAAGGGCGAGATCATGCCCGAGGGCTACACCGGCGCCGACCTCACCGAGATGGAGGCCCCGCAGGCCGCCGGCATCGGCAGCGGCGACGATCGTGGCCGTGGTGGTCGCGGCGGTGGCCGTGATGGCAACCGCGGCGGTGGCGGCGGTCGCGGACCCGGTGGACCGGGCGGCCGTGGCGGACAGGGTGGCGGCGGTCGTGGACCGGGCGGTCCCGGAGGGAGGCGTTAGATGCTTTCCCCGAAGCGCGTCAAGCACCGCAAGCAGCACCGTGGGCGTAAGCCCGGGCTGTCGCGTGGCCAGACGAAGGTGCAGTTCGGCGAGTACGGCCTCAAGGCTCTCGACGCCGGCTGGCTCACCAACCGTCAGATCGAAGCGGCTCGTATCGCCATGACTCGTAAGATCAAGCGTGGCGGCAAGGTCTGGATCAACGTCTATCCGGACAAGCCGGTCACGAAGAAGCCCGCCGAGACCCGCATGGGTTCCGGTAAGGGTTCACCCGAAGGCTGGGTTGCCGTCGTGAAGCCCGGCCGTGTGATGTTCGAGCTCGCCGGTGTGCCGGAAGACCTCGCGCGTGACGCGATCCGGCTGGCGGCGATGAAGCTGCCGATCCGCACAAAGTTCGTCACAGCAGAGGACGACCAATGACAGACACAACTGAACTTCGCGAGATGAAGGACGACGAACTCGTGACTCACATCAAGACCGTCCGCAAGGACATCTTCGGCCTGCGTTTTCAAAATGCGACCGGTGAGCTGGAGAACACAGCCGGGCTCGGGCACTCAAAGCGTGACCTTGCTCGCGCATTGACAATCGCCAAAGAGCGCGGCATCGAAACGAGCAACATCTGATGGCTGACGAACCCGAAAACACAGAGGCTGAAGAGGCCACGCCGGCACCGGCCGAGGAGACTCCTGCGGCCGAAGCTGACGCGCCCGTGGCCGAAGAGGCTCCCGAGGCCGAAGCTGACGCGCCTGAAGCCGAAGAGGCTCCCGCCGCCGAAGCTGACGCGCCTGAAGCCGAAGAGGCTCCTGCGGCCGAGCCCGCGCCCGTTGACGATCGCCCCGCGCACATCATCCGTAAGGCTGAAAAGCGCGCCAAGCGCGGCCCGCGTCGCGTCGGCACCTTCGAGGAGCGCGTCGAGATGCGCAAGCAGAAGGCCGCCGCACGTTCACGCACCCGCGCGAACCGCCGCGCACGCGATCAGGCCAAGCGCAAGGACAACCCCGTCGAGCCGACACCGGCCGCCGAGAAGGTGCCGGGCCGCGTCAAGGTGCGCCAGGGCACGGTCGTGTCCGACAAGGCCGACAAGACCATCACCGTCCGGATCGACACAGCTCGCCGGCACAAGCGCTACGAGAAGATCGTGCGCTCGTCGTCGACGCTGCATGCCCACGACGAGACGAACGACGCCAATGCCGGCGACGTCGTCCGCGTCGAGGAGTGCCGCCCGATGTCGCGCAGCAAGCGCTGGAAGCTCGTCGAAGTCGTGGAGCGTGCCAAGTGATCCAGAACGAGACACGTCTGAAGGTCGCGGACAACACCGGTGCGCGCGAGATCCTCGTGATCCGCGTCAAGGGTGGGTCCAAGCGTCGCTATGCGCACGTCGGCGACGTGATCACAGCGACGGTCAAGCAGGCCGCTCCCGCCGGGACGGTCAAGAAGGGCGAGGTCGTCCAGGCCGTTGTCGTGCGCACGAAGAAGTCGCTCAGTCGCGAGGACGGGACATACATCGCGTTTGACGAGAACGCCGCTGTCGTCATCGACGACCAGGGCGCGCCGCGCGGCACGCGCATCTTCGGACCGGTTGCCCGCGAGCTCCGCGACCGCGGATACATGCGCATCATCTCGCTCGCTCCGGAGGTGCTCTAACAACATGGCTAGCCTGAAGATCCGTCGTGACGATGAAGTCGTTGTGATCAGCGGCAAAGATCGCGGCAAGACAGGCAAGGTCCTGCGCGTAGACCCCAAGAAGTCCAAGGTCTTCGTGGCAGGGCTGAACATCATCAAGCGCCACCAGCGCCCGATGCAGACTTCCGACCCCGACCGCTCCGCGGGCGGCGTCATCGAGTCAGAAGGACCCATTCACATCTCAAACGTGATGCTCGTAGATCCCAAGTCAAAGAAGCCGACGCGCGTGGGCATCACCCGCGAGAACGGCGTTCGCAACCGGGTGACGCGCGACAGCAACACGAAGCTGGATTAGGACCATGGAAGCCACCGCACAAGCGAAGATCCCCGCCCGTCTCAAGGAGAAGTACAACTCCGAGATCCGCCCTGCGCTGATCGAGAAGTTCGGCTACTCGAGCGCGATGCAGGCGCCGAAGGTCCAGAAGGTGACGTTGAACATGGGGGTCGGCGAGGCCAAACAGGACTCAAAGATGCTTGAGGCGGCAATCGAGCAGCTCGCGACGATCGCCGGCCAGCAGCCGAACATCCGTCGGGCGCGGAAGTCGATCGCGCAGTTCAAGGTCCGTGAAGAGATGCCCGTCGGCATCTCAGTGACGCTGCGCGGCGAGCGCGCCTACGAGTTCCTCGACCGCCTGACGGTCGTCGCGCTTCCCCGTGTCCGTGACTTCCGCGGCCTCAAGCCACGCTCGTTCGATGGCCGCGGCAACTACTCCCTGGGCATCAAAGAGCAGATCATCTTCCCCGAGATCGACTACGACGCAATCGATCAGATTCGTGGACTGGACGTCACGATCACTACGTCGGCCGCTTCCGACGCAGAGTGCTACGCACTACTCGACGCGCTTGGTTTCCCGTTCTCGAAGGACAACAACCCGTACCTGGAGCCCGAGCAGCCGGAAGCGCCGGCGGCCGACATCCAGGCTTCAGAGGAAGACTCCGAGTAATGGCAAAGACCTCACAGCGCGTACGCCAGTCGCGCCCCAACAAGTACAAGACCCGCGAGTACACGCGCTGCCGCCGTTGTGGCCGGTCGCGCTCGGTGTACCGCAAGTTCGGCGTGTGCCGTATCTGCCTGCGCGAGCTTGCGCATAACGGCTACATCCCCGGCATGACCAAGTCGAGCTGGTAAGCGCATGTCCTTCACAGATCCAATCGCGGACTTCCTCACACGGATCCGCAACGCGATTCAGGCCGCCCACGAGACGGTCGAGATCCCAGCTTCGAAGCTCAAGAAGGAGATCGCGCGCATCCTCGTGGAGCAGGGTTACATCCGCTCCTATGACGTCGAGGCGCCGAACGCCGATCATCCGGGCGAGGTCATCCGCATTCAGCTGAAGTACACGGCCGACCGCCGGTCGGCGATCAGCGGCCTGCGCCGTGTGTCCCGTCCCGGTCAGCGGCGCTACGTCCATGCGGGCGGCGTGCCGAAGGTTCAGGGCGGCATGGGCACCTCGATCGTGTCGACATCGCATGGCGTGATGACCGGACACGATGCCCGCCAGGCCGGCATCGGCGGCGAGCTCGTCGCGGAGGTCTGGTAGCCATGAGTCGAATCGGTCGCAAGCCAATCCCGGTTCCTGCTGGCGTCACCGTTTCGGTCGAGCCTGATCTCGTGCGCGTCAACGGTCCGAAGGGCGAGCTCTTCGAGCACGTGCATCGCGACATGACGATCAAGCAGGAGGGCGAGGAGATCCTCGTCAGCCGCCCGACCGATCGCGGCGAGCATCGTGCGCTGCACGGCCTGACGCGGTCGCTGGTCGCCAACATGGTGGTCGGCGTCACCGACGGCTACACCAAGGCGCTCGACATCCAGGGCGTCGGTTATCGCGCGGCACTCAAGGGCAAGGACCTCGAGCTCGCACTCGGCTACTCGCATCCGGTTCCGATCAAGGCTCCGGACGGCATCGAGTTCGAGGTGCCGCAGCCGACGAAGGTCATCGTCAAGGGAATTTCCAAGCAGCTCGTCGGCGAGGTCGCCGCGAACATCCGCAAGCAGCGCCCGCCGGAGCCCTACAAGGGTAAGGGCATTCGTTACGAGGGCGAGTACGTCGCCCGGAAGGTCGGTAAGAGGGCATGACGGTTCTCACTCCCCAACAGCGCAGGCTCAAGCGCCGGCGCCGTGTTCGTTCGAAGGTCATTGGCAGCGCGGAGCGTCCGCGCGTCTCGGTGTTCCGTTCCAACCGCGGTATCTCCGCGCAGGTCATCGACGACAGCAGCGGCAAGACGCTTGCGGCCGTCGCGTGGAACGAAGCTGATCTCAAGGGCTCGACGGCCATCGAGGGCGCGAGCAAGGCGGGCAAGCTGCTCGCCGAGCGCGCCAAGAAGGCCGGAGTTGAAAGTGCCGTGTTCGACCGTGGCGGCTACCAGTACCACGGTCGTGTCAAGGCCTTCGCCGAAGGCATCCGCGAGGGAGGCCTCAAGCTATGAGTACCCGCACAGCCATTGACCGCACCGTTTCGCCGGCCGGCCTCGACCTGCAGGAGCGGGTCGTGGAGATCAACCGCGTCGCCAAGGTCGTCAAGGGCGGCCGCCGCTTCTCGTTCACCGCGCTTGTCGTGGTCGGCGATGAGAACTCGGTGGTCGGCGTCGGTTACGGCAAGGCCAACGAGGTCCCGGTTGCGATCCAGAAGGGCGTCGAGCGCGCCAAGAAGAACCTCTTCAAGGTGCCCAAGCACGGCCAGACGATCACCCATCAGGTGACCGGCCGCTTCGGCTCGGGCGAGGTGCTGCTCAAGCCGGCCTCCCCCGGTACCGGTGTGATCGCCGGCGGCGGCGTGCGCGCGGTCCTGGAAC
>DATMIZ010000124.1:0-5044 GCA_035554055.1 Baekduia sp.
CGGTGTGGGCTGACTTAGTGTCGATAAACAGCCACAACTCAGCCCACACCGTCGGGGGCGCGACGCTCAGCGACGGGTGGGTCGCCGCCGTTGCGGTCGGCGTGGCCGGCCGCAAGGACCTCCTTGAACGACCGGAAGCCGAAGATCTGGATCAGTGCAAAGAATCCGATCGCGAGGCTGAACGACGCGATGGCGATCTGCTGTCCGACTGAATAGGCGGCGACCGTGGCACCGGCTGCCGTGCCGGCGAAGACCTTGACCAGGAACGCCTGCTGCACTCCTGCACCACCAGGCGTGAACGGCACGACCGCCGCGACCGCGTTGACGCCGAGCACAAGCAGCACGTTCTTCACCGACCCGCCGATGTGGAACGCGTCGAGCAGGAACCAGAACGCCGCGAAGCGGAACAGCCAGCCCGCGAACTGGACGGCCCAGACTTCGCGGAAGTAGCGCCGGCGATCCCAGATGATCGTCAGCCCCTGCTGCACTCGCGCCCAGAACGCGCGCACCCGCGCGCTGAGTAGGCCGGTCGCGATCAGCAGACCGATCGCAATCAGGGTCAGCAAGAACAGCGTGAAACGCGGCTGCGACGCGAAGAAACTCAGGTCGAACGCGCCCAGCTTGGAGAAGTCCGGAGGCTTCGGGAACACCCCCTGCGAGAACGCGAACGCAAGGATCAAGATGCCCATCGACGCGTCAAACCCCAGCTCGACGAAGAACGCCGCCCCAATCGCCGGGTAGGTCGAGTTCGGCACCGACTGCTTGGTCAGAAACAGCTTAATGACGTCGCCGCCGCGCGCCGGCACGACGTTGTTGAACCCGTACGCCGCGATATACGCGCCCCAGATCCGCTTGAACTCGATGTGCTCCTCCGGATACGCGGCGTGCAGCACGTTGTAGAACGCCCGTGACCGCAGCGATAGGTAGATCCCGAAGCAGATCAGCCCGAGGAACAGCGCGAACCAGCTGATGTTCGCCAGGTTCGAGAAGAACTGCCCGACCGCGTCGAAGAAGGACTCCGCATCGTCGATGAACGTGCCGAACGGGACGGTCACAGGCCGCAGCGCTCCGCGACTTCGGGGGCCGCGAGCGAGCTTGCGACGAGGTCCGCGGCCGGCAGCTCGATGTCGTCGAGATACGGAATCCCGATGACCGTCATCCCGGCCGCACGCGCCGCCTGGGTGCCGGCCGGCGAGTCCTCAAGCGCGACCGACCGTGCCGGATCGACGCCAAGGCGCCGGCACGCTTCGATGTAGATGTCGGGCGCCGGCTTGCCGTGCGCGACCTCGTCCCCCGCCACGATCACCTCGAAGAGACCGTCCATCGATGCCGACCGCAGCGCGCGTTCGCAGAAGCGCCGCGGCGAGTTCGTCGCCAGCGCGATCGGGCGCCCGGCGGCAAGCAGCGCCGTCACCAGTGCGACCGCCCCCGGCCGCGGGGGGACCTCGGCGCGGACAGCGTCCATCACGAGTTCGTCCAGCTCGGCCATCAAGGCGAGTCCGTTACCTGGCTGATCGAGCATCGCCTCAAGCTTGCCCGCGGCGACCAGATGCGAAGAGCCGATCATGTCGCGCTTGTGCGCGTAGGTGAAGACGTGTCCGTGGCGCTCGAAGAGCGTCGTCTCGGCGCGCGTCCACGCCTCCTCGGTGTCGAGCAGCAGGCCGTCATTGTCGAAAACGACGGCTTCAGGGGCATCGTCTCTAGAGGCAACGCTCAACGCGGCTCCCGCCACATCGTCCAGACCGACGGACCGTCGGGGATGTCGACGCGTCCCGTTTCAGCGAATCCGTGCCGACCGTAGAAGGCGAGGTTCTTCTCCTTGCCCGTCTCCAGATAGGCGGGCAGCTGTTCGCGATCGCAGATCTCAAGCCCGGGCGCCAGCAGTGCCGAGCCGACACCCTTGCCCTGTTCAGCTGGGTCGACGCCAAGCAGCGCGAGATACATGTGTGGCTTGACGGGGTGGCGCTCGTCGACGAGCGTGAGTCCCGCGACCACCGCGCGCATGCGATGACGGATCGCAGGGGTTGTGATCAGCACGAGGCGCAGCAGGTCGGTCGTCGACTCACGCCATTGGCGCGGCAGCGCCCAGACGGCCGCACCCCCGCAGCCGTCGACCGTCCATGTGACGTCCTGCGGGAGCAGCCGTTTCAGCTGCCACTTGAAAAAGCGCCGTGACCACTTCTTGGCTCCCTGGCCGAACGACCACTCGTAGATCGGGTCGTCCTCGAACGCCCGGGCCAGCACGGCCGCGAGTTGGTCGATGTCACTGCGCTGCGCGAGTCGGACTTCCACGAACGTCGCAGACTATTTCGTCGCCCCGCCGCCGCTTCTGCGGATCCGCTGCATTTGCTGGGCCACACGCCCAGGAAAGACAGCGGATCGCCGGACCGTGGCTCGCTCTACGCCAGCTGGCCCAGCAGCTCCAGCACCTTGTCGTCGTGCGTCTTCGGCGACACCTTGCCGATCACGCTTGCGACGACTCCATCCGGGCCGATCACGAACGTCGACCGCGCGGCGCCCCAGTACGTCTTGCCGTACATCGACTTCTCGCCCCACACGCCGTACAGATCGCAGACGGCATGGTCCTCGTCGGCGAGCAGCGTGAAGTTCAGCGACTGGCCGTCGTGGAACTTCTTGACGTCCTTGACCGAATCAGGGGAGACACCAAGCACGACCGCGCCGGCGCCCTCATAGTCCGGCAGGTGATCACGCACACCGCAGGCCTGCGTGGTGCAGCCGGGCGTGTCGGCCTTCGGATAGAAGTAGAGGACGACGGTCTTGCCCTGCAGCGAGGACAGCGAGACATCGTTGCCGTCCTGGTCAGGGAGCGTGAAGTCGGGAGCGGTGGTGCCTGGTTCGATCATCGGACCCAGGCTACGAAGTCACGGCTTGGAGCTCTCGTCGCGCCGACAGGCGATCCGCCCGAGTAGAGTTGCACCATGGCACAGGGAGAGCGCAGGATCCGGGTGGGTGTTTCGCCTTTTCCGGAGCACACCGATGTCGACGAGCTTCGTCGCGCGTGGGTTGAGGCTGACGAAATTGGTGTCGATGCGATCTTCGTGAGCGATCATTTTTTTTCGATGAATCCGGGGGCGCCCGGTGATAACCGCACTCATGAATGCATGGTGCTGTTGACTGCGATGGCACTTACGATTGAGCGCGCGGAGATCGGGACCCTCGTGGTCGGCAACTCGTACCGCAATCCGAATCTCTTGGCCGACATGTTCCGCACGGTCGACCTTCTCGCCGGCGGACGCACGATCCTCGGAATTGGTACCGGTAATCACCAGCCTGACTACGACGGATATGGATATCCGTTCGGGACGCTCGGCGACAGGACGCGCGCATTGGCTGAAAACCTGCCCGTGATAAGGGAACGCTTCGCGAAGCTGGACCCGCCGGCGCCGCGGGACATCCCGCTCCTGATCGGCGGCATGGGCGAGAAGAAGATGCTTGGCATCATCGCCGAGCACGCCGATATCTGGCACGCGTACGTGTGGGAGGGAGACACCCACGCTGCGGCAATCGAAATGCTTCGCCACAAGCAGTCGGTCCTCGAGGACCGCTGCGCAGCGGTGGGACGCGACTCGTCACAGATCGAGCGTTGCGTCGACACGACAGGACTGGCCGGGGACCTCGATCTTGACGAGCTCGTCGATGCCGGGTTCACGTTCCTGCAGGTCTACATGGACGCACCGTTTGACTTCGGCCGCGTGCGCGAAATCGTGCAATGGCGCGACCAACAAAACGCACAACCTCACACATAGAGGAACAGACCTAAAGCTCGTCCATTTCGTAGAGCGGGCCACGGCCGGGGATGTCGACTGCCCGATTCACGCTGTCGGAATGCCAAATGACGCGAGGATCCGTCTCTATCAGCTCGGTGTGGGTGGTAACCACCTTCGGTGCTAATAGCGACGAGGTCAGGCCCGGTTGCTGTGGGGGGTCGATGTCGAGCAGCGACCGGCCGTAGCTTTCGGCCCACCAGCCATAGCGATGTACCCCGTGAAAGCAGAGCGTACTCGCGTCCTGAGCGAACCTCCCGAGGGCATCGTCTTGAGCCGCCGTCGAGGAGCCGATGACGTCACGCATTTCGACTATGAGGTCACGCATCTCGATATTGATCGACAACAGAGCGGTTCCGAAGCGATCCCCGAATCCCCCGGTGAGCGTCGTTGTTTGCAGCTGTTCTGCCCAGCTATCGAGCGCAGTGCGGGCGGCATAGATTCGGGCGTCCACATGCCCAAGCAGCATCTGAACCGTCGGCATATCGGCGATCCTCGGGTAGGGCTGCCCCCATGGCGCACGGGACTTGATCTTCTCTACGAAAACCTCGAGGGCGCCCTGCGCAGCACCGGTCATCATCGCCGGGACGTATAGACCCGCAAATGGGTCCGCGGTGCTCGCGCCTCCATCCTCGAGTTCGGCGGCGATATCGAGCATCAACGGCTGTATCCGATAATCAGGAACGAACACGGGCTCAGGGATGTAGGCGCTGTTGCTGCCGCTGCCCTTCATTCCGGACACGTGCCAGTCGTCGGCGATCTTGAAATCCGATCGTGGGATCAGGACCATGTGGTTGGTTTGTGTTCCGTCCGGCTCGTTGCAAGTAACGCCGGCCTCGAGCCATGCAGCCGCGCGGATGCCGCTACAAAACGACCACGACCCATGAACCATCAGGCCGCCGTCGACACGCTCAGCGACGCCCACAGCATGAGCGACGTTGAACAGTGATCCCGCGGTCAGTGGTCCAACATGCCCGCCGCGATAAACCTCCTCGGCGGCGCGCTCGCCCCAATCCTGGACCGGTAACGCGCCGCTCACCTCCACCTGGACGCACCACGCCGCCGACAAGTTCCCGCGCCCAAGCTGGAAATACATCTCGACCTGCTCGCGGGCTGAGATCGGGTTCAGACCACCGAACTCGCGCGGGATCCCGAGCCGATACACGCCCGCCTCATCCAGGGCCTCGACGACGTCACGCGTCAACGTACCGACCTCATCGATCTCCGATGAGCGTTCCCTCAAAAAGCCCACCAAACCC
>DATMIZ010000125.1:0-21889 GCA_035554055.1 Baekduia sp.
GTCGGCGCACCCGCGACGTGCCCGTAGTCGTGAGCGACGAGCAACGTGCCCGAGCCATCGCGATGCTCGGCGATCACGTCGAACTCGATCATGTCCACGCCGGCCGTCAGCGCGGCATCAAACGAAGCGAGCGTGTTGCCCGGCACGATGTGATCCGCGCCCTTGTGGCCGACGCGTCTCATCGCTGACACCCCGGACACCTTGCGACCGGGCCTCCATTCGCGGGCCGAAGGTACCCGCGAATGTCCCGGGAGCATTTGATCCTGATCATTTTTGGCACCCCGGACACCAGTAAGTCTGGCGGTTGTCGTCGCCTTGACCGCGGCTCTTGATCGGCGTTCCGCAACGCGGACATGGCAATCCCACGCGCCGATAGATCTGCACGCCCCGTTCCTGGAATCCCTTCTCGGCCGACTCGCGCATCCGCGGCCGCGTCTTGTCGATCACCGCCAGCACTTCGGCATCCGGCACCTCGCCCGTCGGGCGCCACGGATCGAGCTGGGCGTCCCAGCAGCCCTCGCACTTCCACAGATTCCCGATGCCCGCGATCGTCCTTTGATCGAGTAGCGCGTCGCCGATCGGCCGAGTCGGGTCATCTTCGCGCAGCCGCGTGAGCACGACTGCCGAGTCGAAATCATCCTTGATGATGTCGGGCCCGAGTGCGCTCAGACGCAGATCGAAGCGCCGCCGCGTCTCCGACAGGAGCTCGAGCACAGGTCCGTCGAACTGCAGCACCTCGTGCCCACGCGCCTGCGCGCGAAACCAGAGCCGCCAGCGCGCCCGCGGCCAGCGTTGTCCTTCGGCGATCACGCGCCAGGATCCGGTCATCCGCAGGTGCGAATGAATCGTCAGGTCACCTTCGAAGCGGATGAACAGATGCTTGCCGTGCGCATCGACGGACTCCACGACACGGCCGCGCAGGCGCTCGTCCCAGCGGTCACGCGCAAAGCGCGGGTGTGGCGCCGCGACCTCCTCGGGAACAACGCCGACCAGCACCGGACGGATGCGATTGGCGGCGTAGTGGATCGTGTCGCCCTCAGGCATCTGCCCCGAGGGTACGGTGAGATCGTGCTCAAGGACCTGACAAGGCTGATCGGATCCGATCACGTGCAGACGGGCGTCGAGGTCGCCGACATGAGCGGCCTGAGCGGCACCGCCTCGGCGCTTGTGCGTCCGGGTTCGGCACAGGAGGCGGCTGCGGTCGTCGCCTGGTGTTACGAACACGACGTTGCGATCGTCCCCGTGGGCGGTCGCAGCGGGCTGGCCGGTGGCTGTGTCCCCGAGGGTGAGGCCGTGTGCGTCGATCTCGAGCGCCTCGACGCAATCCGCTCGTTCGAGCCGCGGCTGTGGCGGATGGAGGCCGAGGCGGGAGTGAAGACGGCGACGCTGGCACGGACTGTGCGTGCGAGCGGGCTGTTCTACCCGCCGGATCCAGGTGCGCCGGAGCTGTCGAACCTCGGCGGGAATATCGCCTGTAATGCGGGCGGGCCGCACACCTTCAAATACGGCACGACGAGCGCCTGGGTGACGGGGCTCGAGGTCGTCCTCGCTCCTGGCGAGCTCGTGCGCTTCGGCGGGCCGGTGCGCAAGGACGTCGCCGGCTACGACCTGCGCGGGCTGATGATCGGCAGCGAAGGCACGCTCGGGCTCGTGACGGCCGCGTGGCTGAAGCTGATGCCGGCGCCCGCGGCGCAGATTCCCGTTGCGGGCGTGTTCGCGAACGTCGCCGATGGCATCCACGCAATCGAGCAGGTGCTCGCGAGCGGTGTCGTGCCCGCAGCGCTCGAATACCTCGACGGAGCGACGCTGGGCATCGCCGGCGACGGCTTTCCCGGCGTCATCGGCGATCGGGCCGCGCTGCTGGTGGTCGCTGAGGCCGAGTCGCAAGCCGACGCCGACGAGCTCGCACACGCGCTCGGCCCGCGGGCGCAGCGACCGGACCCCGAAGCGCTATGGAGTTGGCGCCAGAGCGTCGGGCTGATCGCGGCCGGGGTGCAAGGCGAGAAGCTCTCCGAGGACATCGTCGTGCCACTTGACCGACTCGGCGAAGCGATCGGCGCCGTGATCGAGATCGGCGCACGACACGGCCTGAAGACATGCTCGTGGGGTCACGCAGGCGACGGCAACATTCACGCGACGTTCATGCATGAGCGCGGCAAGCCGCCCGCGGCTGAGATCGTGCAGGAGCTGTTCGACCTCGCGCTGCGACTAGGCGGCACCATCACCGGCGAACACGGCATCGGGATCCTCAAGCGCGGTCAACTGTCAGCCCAGTGGTCGCCGGCGGCAATCGCGGCCCATGAGGCCGTGAAGCGGGCGCTCGACCCGAAGGGCCTTTTCAATCCGGGCAAAAAGCAGGCCTGAGCCGACATTACGGCAGCAGGCCCAGGAGCAGCTTGTCGTGGCTGTAGTCGACCAGCTCGATCGCGTCCCCGGGAGTGAGCCAGCGCAGCTCGTCGACCTCGTCGTCGGGCTTGAAGCCGAGGTCCTCCACGACTTCCATGCGCCACCAGCGGACGAGTTTCTCGCCCTTGCTGACGCGGTATTGATTTGAGGGCAGTTCGTCGAGCAGCCTGCAGCGCAGGTCACACTCCTCCTCGATCTCGCGCAACGCCGCGTCCTCGAAGCTCTCGCCCTCCTCGAGCTTGCCCTTGGGCAGCGACCAGTCGTCATAGCGACTGCGATGCACGACAGCCACCCTGCCGTCATGGCCAACGATCAACCCGCCCGCTGCCTCGATCATTTTCGAAGCGTAGCCGCGCCCGCATCGGGGTAGCCGTGGGCGCAATGGCAGACGCGAGCGATTGGGATTGGGACCGGACGATCTTCGACCACGTCCATCTGCGGGTGGCCGACCTGTCCCGCAGCCGCGCGTTCTACGCCGCCGCGCTCGAACCGCTGGGCATCCCGCTGTTGCTCGACCTGCCGGAGCTCGTCTGTTTCGCGAACCTCGCCCTCAGCGCCGACAAGCCGCCGACCATCGGTGCGCATGTCGCGTTCTCTGCCGACTCCACCGAGACGGTCGACGCCTTCCATGCCGCCGCGATCGCCGCGGGCGGGATCGACAATGGCGCTCCCGGCCCGCGCGACTACGGTCCCTACGCGGCCTACGTCCTCGATCCCGACGGGACGAACCTCGAGGCCGCGTTCCGCGCGCGGGCTTGAGACGCGCCCCTAAGCCCGCAGCGTCACCTTGCGTGGACCCTGGCTGAAGCCGACGTCGATCAGCAGCCGCTCCCATGGTGAGCCGATGACGCTCTCGCCGTCCACACGCTCGATCGCGAGCTTGCGCTTGCGGTCGCCCGTGATGAACGCGGCAAGTGCGCGCAGTGCCGGCAGGACGCGTGGGTCATCGATATCGATCAGCGGCTGCAGCGACTTGCCGCCGCGTTCCACGTAGAACGCCGGCTCGGCGCCGGCCAGCACGACATACGCGCCGGCCGCTCGCGCCGGTGTCTTCGCAGGATGGCGGGCGCCGTCCACTGATTCGCGCTCGGGCCACTTCAGCGCCGCGCCGTAGGGCTGCGCGGGGTCTGTCGCGGCGAGCACCACCGGCGGCGCCTCTTCACTTACGGCGCCGTTGAACGAACGCAGCCGCTCCACCGCGCCGGGCAGCGCGAACTGTGCGCCACCGAGCCCTTCGACGAAGTAGCCGCGGCGACACACGCCGAGCGTCTCGAGGTCCGCGAGCACGTCATAGAGCGCACTGAAGCCCCCCGGGATGCCCTCGGCGAGCACCTGCTCGCGTGTCACGATCCCATGGCGTTCGAGCAGCAGCTCAGCCTGGTTGCGGCGCCGTTCGCGCGGATCGGAGACGCCGAAGCGGACAAGGCCCCAGCGGCCTTGGACCTGCGGCTGGGAACCGGAGCGGCGACGCTGGAAGCGGGTACCAGAGCGATTCCCGCGATGCGCATCCTTGAGCGCGTTACGGGCGACGGTCAGCCGCGGTGCTCGGAGCGGCGCGAACGCGTCGTTGGTCGCCTCGCCGGCCCAGGCGAGATCCCAGAGCGCGTCGGCGATCTCCTCAGCGCTTGCGTCGGTGATGCCGACGATCAGGTCGGAGAAGAAGCGCGGCGTCTGCAGCAGCTCGCGTAGCTGGTCGTGAATCGGTGATGCTGGAACTTCGCCCTTCACCGGCGGCGGGCCGATCGCGTCGGCGTCCTCGCGGAAGTACAGCGCCACGCGGCCGCTGTTGCGGCCGAGCGCGCCGGCTCCCACCCACACGACCTCGCCCGAGGCGCAGAGTTGGTCCATCCACGTCGGCGAATACGCGCCGATCCGCCGCGGCAGCACATCGCGTTCCCAGACGTCGGCGGGCAGCGCGACACCCTGCAGAGCGACGAGCGCTTCGCGGAGCCGGTCGACCCCGGCGCCGGCGGGCGAATGACGATCGATCCCGTGCCATGACGGCAGGAACGCGGCGAGAGCGCGCGGATCGGCGGCCTCGATCTCCTTGCGCAGCACCGCCAGCGAGGCGCGCCGCAGCCGCCGCAATACATCGGCGTCGCACCATTCGCGTTCGGTCCCCGACGGCCGCAGCTCCCCGCGCACCAGCACGCCGTCGGCTTCGAGCTCCTTCAGCGCACTCGTGGGATCGACGCCATAGCGGGCGCGCACCTCGGCGGTCGTGAACGGGCCGTGTGTGCGGGCGTAGCGCGCCATGACACGCCGGATCGGATCCTCGATCTGCTCCAGGAACGGCTCGGGCAGGCCGCCGGGCGGCACTACGCCGAACGCGTCGCGGTAGAGGCCGGCGTCGTCAGCCGCGATCCAGCGCAGCTCACCGCCGACTCGCACCTGCACGACGCGACGCTCAGACTCCAGCTCTTCAAGCATCGCGGGACCGCCCTCGTGCACGCGCCGCGCGACCTCGTCCTCGTTCAGGTCCCCGACCCGACGTAAGACGTCGGCCAGCTCGTCGCGCGACGCCGCGCGCGTGCGTTCTGAGACGTGTTGAAGGTCGGCCTCAACCTGATCGAGGGCGTCGGCGTCGATCAGATCGCGCAGCTCCTCCTGCCCGAGCAGTTCGCGCAGCAGATCGCGATCGAGCGACAGCGCGGCGGCGCGGCGCTCCGCGTTGGGCGTGTCGCCCTCGTACATGTACTTGGCGACGTAGTCGAACAGCAGCGACGACGCGAACGGAGAGGCCGTCTTCGTCTCCACCTCCACCAACGAGAGCTCGCGCGAGTGCAGACCGCGCAGAATCGTCTGCAGCCCGTCGACATCGAGCACCTCCCGCAGACACTCGCGGTACGTCTCGAGGATGATCGGGAAGTCGCCGTAGCGCTTTGCGACCTCCAGCAACGACTGCGACTTCAGGCGCTGCTGCCACAGCGGCGTGCGCTTGCCCGGATACGCGCGCGGGATCAGCAGCGCGCGCGCCGCGTTCTCACGGAACCGCGCCCCGAAAAGAGCGCTGCCGGACAGCTCGCCGACGACGAGGTCCTCAAGCTGATCGGGCTCGATCAGCGCAAAGTCGGCACCCGGTGGATCGTCGGTATCGGGCAGGTGGACGATGATCCCGTCGTCGGCCCAGATCGCGTCGGACTCGATCCCGAGCTCGTCGCGGATCTTTGCGCTGAGCGCCAGCCCCCAGGCGGCGTGAACGCGACCGCCGTAGGGACTGAGGATGCAAAGGCGCCAATCGCCGATCTCGTCGCGGAAACGCTCGACGACGATCATCTGATCGCTCGGGACGACCCTTGTGGCTTCCTGCTGCTCAGTCAGATAGTCGACGAGATTCTTCGCCGCGAGTTCGTCGAGGTCGTAGTCAGCACTGAGCGTCGCAGGGCTTTGATCGACGGCCCAGCGTGAGAACTCGCCGAGCGCGCGGCCGAGTTCCAGCGGCCGCCCGACGCCGTCGCCGCGCCAGAACGGGAGTGCGCCCGGCGCACCAGGCGCCGGCGTCACGATCACGCGGTCGCGCCCGATCTCCTCGATCCGCCAGGTGGAAGCACCGAGTGTGAAGACCTGCCCCGGGCGGGCTTCGTAGACCATCTCCTCGTCGAACTCGCCGACCTTGCGACCGTCGGGCAGCGTGACCTGGAAGAGGCCGCGGTCGGGGATCGTGCCCGCGTTGGTGATCGCGAGGCCGCGGGCGCCCTTGCGCGGGCGGATCGTCCCCGCGACGCGATCCCAGACGATCCGTGGCCGCAGCTCGGCGAACTCCTGTGACGGGTAGCGGCCGTCGAGCATGTCGAGCACGTTCTCGAGCAGCTCCCGCGGGAGCTCCGCGAAGTTGTACGAGCGCTTGACGAGCGCCTCGAGCGCATCGACGGCGACGCCCTCCTCCTCACCGGACGTCGCGGCGATCGCGACGATCTGCTGGCAGAGGACGTCGAGCGGATTGCGTGGCACGACCGTCGATTCGATCCGCCCTTCGCGCATCCCCTTCACGACGACCGCGCATTCCAAGAGGTCGGCGCGGAACTTCGGGAACACGCGTCCCTTGGACGTCTCGCCGACGCCGTGGCCCGCACGACCGACGCGCTGCAGGCCGGACGCGACCGACTTGGGCGATTCGACCATCAGGACCAGATCGACGGCACCCATGTCGATGCCGAGCTCCAGCGAGGATGTCGCGACCAGACACGGCAACTGCCCGGCCTTCAGCAGCTCTTCGACGATGTGCCGCTCCTCGCGCGCCATCGAGCCGTGATGCGAGCGCGCGATCTCCACGTGCTCGCCACCCTCGGGGACATCGGCGTTCGCAAGCCCGTTGAGCCGGAGCGCGAGCCGCTCGGCCTGCCGCCGCGCATTGACGAAGATAATCGTCGACTTGTGCTCCTGGACGAGCCTGAGCAACTCCGGATAGATGACGGGCCAGATCGAGCGCCGCGTCGCTTCTCCGCCCTGAATTGGCTCCAACGGGTCGAGCGGGTCGGAGGAGCCTTGCTCGGGCTCGATCATCGACTCGACCGGGACATGGATCTTGATGTCCATCCGCTTCGGCGATTTGGCGTCGATGACGCGGCACTTGCGCGTCGGCCCGACGAGGAAGCGACCGACCTCTTCGAGCGGGTTCTGGGTCGCCGAGAGGCCGACACGCTGATACTCGCCCGCCAGTTCGGTGAGGCGCTCGAGGGTGAGCGACATGTGCGCTCCGCGCTTCGTCGCCGCGACGGCGTGGATCTCGTCAACGATCACGGTCTCGACGTCCTGGAGGATCTCCGCCGCCTGCGAGGTCAGCATCAGGTACAGCGATTCCGGCGTCGTGATGAGGATGTCGGGCGGGTTGCGCCGCATCGCCATCCGCTCCTTCTGAGGCGTGTCACCGGTGCGAATGCCGACGCTGATGTCGTTGAGCCCAATGCCGCGCAGCGGCGCGCGGAGGTTGCGCTCGATGTCGTAGCCCAGCGCCTTCAGCGGCGAGACATAAATAAGTTTGACGCCGGAGTTGGTGCTCGGGGGACGTTCGCGGGAGCCTGCGGCCCGCGAACGGAGGCCCCCTCGCTGCCCCTTTTGTTCGCGGCTCAGAGAGTCCAGCCCCCACAGGAATGCCGCGAGCGTCTTGCCGCTGCCGGTTGGCGCCGAGAGCAGCGTGTGCTCGCCAGAGGCGATCGCCGGCCAAGCCAGTTCCTGAGCTGGCGTCGGCCCTTCAAATGCCCGCTCGAACCACTCCCGGACGGCTGGACTGAAGACCTCGAGCGACACGCTCCCAGAGTACGGCGGTGAAGGGCGCGATGGAGGATCTCGTGCGCGCACCGGACACCGATTAGGCTCATCGCATGAGCGTTGCAGTGGTCACGGGAGCGTCGCGTGGGGTCGGCCGTGAGATCGCCCGCCAGCTCGCGGACCTTGGATATACGGTCATCGCCGGTGCCCGCGATACGGCCGACGTCGATGTCCCCGGCGTCCACGCCGTGCAGCTCGACGTGACGTCCGACACAAGCGTGGCTGCGGCCGCAGCAACGGTGCAACAGGAGTTCGGTGGAGCCACCGTGCTCGTCAACAATGCTGGACTTACCTATGCCGATGCGGCCGACTCGCTCGATCCCGGCATCGATCTCGAGATCGCCCGCGGGGTCATGGATGTGAATCTCTACGGTGCCTGGCGCGTTGCAAGGGCGTTCGTACCGCAGCTGCGCGCTGCCGAGCATGCGCGCCTGGTAAACGTCTCGTCGTCGTTCGGGCAGATGGCCCACCCAGCGGCCAAGGGCGGCCCCTACAAGGTCACCAAGGCAGCGCTGAACATGTTGACCACGATCATGGCCGAGGAGCTACGTGACGACGGCATCCTCGTCAACGCGATCTGCCCTGGGGCCGTCGCGAACCTGATGCCAGACCCGTGGGGCGCGTGGTCACAAGCCGATCTCGACGCCGGCCCCGCGCTTCGCCCGATCGAAGTCGCGGCCGCGTCGGCGGTATGGGCCGTCACGATCCCAGACGACGGGCCGACGGGCGGGTTCTTTCAGGATGGCCGGCCGATCGAGTGGTAAGCGAGTTTTCGCCTCGATCCGCAGAGCGCTATTCTCATAGTGCATTGTGCATAATGACCTCCTGAACATCGACACGGTCGTTCCGTATCTGGCCGATCGCGGCCTGATCGACGCCGGCGTAGCCCGCGCGAGCGTGCTCGAAGGCGGCGTCTCGAATGTCGTCCTCGCCGTCGATGATGACGGTCGGCACGTGGTCGTCAAGCAGTCGCTGCCGACGCTGCGCGTGGCCGACGAATGGAACGCACCGCGCGAGCGGATGATCACAGAGGACGCCGCGCTCGCGCTCGCCGGCCGCCTCGCGCCGGGCTCGGTCCCGACCGTCCTGGATCGCGATCCGGCGCTCTTCACGATCGTGATGGAGCGCGCGCCACAATCCTGGACCGATTGGAAGAAGGAGCTGCTCGCCGGGAACGTGGAGGCCCGCTTTGCGCGCTGGCTCGGCCGCACGCTCGGCAGCTGGCACACGCAGACGCATTACGCCCCGCTGCACCCGCGCTTTGAGGATCCGGCGGCGTTCGATGCGCTGCGCGTCGATCCGTACTACCGGACCGTCGCTCAGCGTGCGCCCGAACACGCCGACGCGGTCTTGGCGCACGCCGCCGAGATGGCCGAGCGCCGCACCTGTTTTGTCCACGGCGACTTCTCTCCCAAGAACGTGCTCGTCGGGCGCGGCGACGCCGACCCATGGGTGATCGACTTCGAGGCCGCCCACCGCGGCGACCCCGTCTTCGATGTCGCGTTCATGCTCACCCATCTCTCGATGAAGGCGATCCACCTCCAGGAGATCGCCACCAGGTTCGACGAGTGCGCGCTCGCGTTTGCGATCGCGTACGACGACGAAGCCAGCCACGGGGTCGCCGCGCGCTGGCGCTACGTCTTCGGCCACGTCGGCTGCCTGCTGCTCGCGCGGGTCGTCGGCAAATCGCCGGCCGAATACCTCACCGAGGACGACCGCAAGCGCGTCTGGGCGCTCGGCGTCGATCTTCTGTCATCCCCACCGGACTCTCCCGAGGAGTTGTCTGAACGACGAAAGGCAGCATCCGCATGACCACGACCGCCATCGATTCCGTCTTTGCCTGGGAAGCGCTCGACTCGCGCGGGCGTCCGACGGTCGCCGCAGCGGTGACGCTCAAGGGCGGCGCCACCGGTCGCGCCGTCGTGCCCTCAGGCGCTTCGACGGGCGGTCACGAGGCAGTCGAGCTGCGCGACGGTGGTGAGCGCTACGGCGGCTACGGCGTGCTGAACGCGGTCGCGTCGGCAAATGGACCGCTGGCGGACGCCGTGAAGGGGATGGACGCGCTCGATCGCGTCGCAGTCGACACGGCGATGGAGCAGGCTGACGGAGAGCCGGCGCTGGGGCGCCTCGGCGCAAACGCGGCACTCGCGATCTCGCTCGCGGTCACGATCGCCGCCGCTGACGCGCAGGGAATTCCGCTCTGGCAGGCCCTGGACGGCGGCGACGAGCCGCTGATCCCGATGCCGATGGTCAACATCGTCTCCGGCGGCGCGCACGCGCGCGGCGCACTCGACATCCAGGATGTGCTCGCGATTCCCGTCGGCGCATCCTCCTTCGCAGAAGCGATGGAATGGATCGCACGGACACGCCAGGGCACCGCCGACGAGCTCGACAAGCGCGGCGGCTCTTCGGCGCTGGTCGCGGATGAGGGCGGCCTCGCGGGTGCGCTCGGCTCCAATGAGGCGGCGCTCGAGCTCGTCGTCAAGGGCATCGAACGGGCCGGGCTGACGCCGGGTGACGACGTTTCCCTCGCGCTCGACCTCGCCGCCAACCAGATGTTCAAAGACGGCGGCTATCGCCTCGATGTCGAGGATCGCACGCTCGATTCAGACGAGTGGGTGCAGACGATCGCGCGCTGGTGCGCCGAGTACCCGATCTCCTCGCTGGAGGACATCGTGGCCGAGGACGAGTGGGAGGCTTGGCGTGCGGCCAGCCCGATCGTCGGCGAGGGCAGGCAGCTGCTCGGCGACGATCTCTTCGCGACGAACTCCGGCCGGCTGGAGCGCGGGATCGCCGAGCACGTCGCCAACGCGGTGCTCGTGAAGGTCAATCAGGCCGGCACCGTCAGCCGCGCGGAGCGCGTGGTCAAGCAGGCGCACGCGGCCGGCTATTCGACAGTCGTGAGCGCCCGCTCCGGCGACACCGAGGACGGCTGGCTCGCCGATCTGGCGATCGGCTGGCGCGCCGAGCAGATCAAGGTCGGCTCGACGATGCGATCCGAGCGCACGGCGAAATGGAACCGCGTACTCGAGATCGAGGCGCGCGCCGGCTCGAAGGCCAGGTTCGCCGGCGCGGGCTCACTCAGCCCGAGCCCGAAGCGCGCCTAGTCCCGCGTACCGGGATTAACCAATGCCAGCCCATCGGTGCCGGACGGACGAAACCGTGACCGGCGCAACCAAACCCAAAGCTGTCCGAACTTATTCCCGCATACCGGGAATAACCAATGCCACCCGGCGGTCGGACTTAGTCGACGACGATGCCGACAGAGACGCGCTTGACCCTCTTCTTCGCTGAGATGGAGAAGGTCGTGACCGTCTTGCCCGGCAAGAGCTTGCCGCGATAACAGAAGCGGCTTGAGCCGCTACCTTCGCACTTGAGGTGCTTGACCTTGAGCCTCAGCCGGTGCTCGGAGCTGCCGATGCCGACGTTATCGGTGGTCCTCTGCGCCTTCGACGTGGTCACGACGAGCGTCACGACGCCGCCGGTCAGCGTCACCTTCGTCTTGCCGTAACGCAGCGTGCGCGTCGGCTGGCCGCTGATCGGGTCGGTGCCGGTATCGATATCCGAGGACTGCCCGAGCGTCGCGACGACATCGGTCTCGGCGACACCCATTGAGACGCCCGCGATCGACTTCTGCACGACGATCTCGGCCGCCGCGATCGGAGCCGCGACGAGGCCGGCCGTCAGGACCGTGAGTCCGAGCAAGATTCGCATGCAGCGAACGTACCCGGACGCGACAAGCGCCTGCGTCGTTTGTCCACGGCGTCGCTAGATGCCGGCGAGCCGCCTCGCGCTCAGCAGCACGTCATCGAGCATCGGCTCGGTCAGCTTGCCCGTGAACGTGTTTTGCTGACTCGGATGAAATGAGCCCAGCAGCGCCCACGGTTCGCCCTGCCAGAGCGCGCCGTGACCGAACTTCGGCCGCGGGGAGATCCTCGGCGCGCCGGCCGCCGCACGAAGACGCAGCGCCGCATCCCAGGCAAATGCGCCGAGGCAGACGACGACCTTGACCGTGCCCATCGTCGCGAACTCGGCGACCGTCCACGGCAGGCACTCGTCGCGTTCGGCGGGAGTCGGCTTGTTGGCCGGCGGGGCGCAGCGCACCGCCGCCGTCAGCCAGGCTCCCTCGACGACGAGGCCGTCGTCGACCGCTGTCGAGTGTGGCTGGTTGGCGAAGCCGGTGCGATGCAGCGCCGCGTAGAGGAAGTCGCCCGTGCGGTCGCCGGTGAAGACGCGGCCGGTCCTGTTGGCGCCATGAGCGGCCGGGGCGAGGCCGAGGATCACGATCGGCGCCCGCGGGTCGCCGAAGCCGGGTACGGGCCGCGCCCAGTAGTCCCAGTCCCGATAGGCCGCGCGCTTGACTACGCCGACCTCTTCGCGCCAGGCGACCAGCCGCGGGCAGCGGCGGCAATCGATGACTTGCTGGGGGTCTCTCACGATCACAGGGTCTTCGATTAGTGTGCCGGTGTGCTCGCTCGTCATCTCTCAGCCATGTCCCTAGTCGCCGCGCTCGCGCTGGTCGGCTGCGGAAGCGTCCAGGATGATTCGTCCAAGGACTTCAAGGGGGAGCAGGCGAAGGTCGCGAAAGCGATCGAGGATCTCGAGAAGGCTGCGGCCAAGCGCCCGGCTGACACGAAGAAGATCTGCAGCGATCTGTTCACCGACGCGCTGGCGAAGAGAATCGCCGCCGCCGACACGAACGACACCTGCAAGGACCGCTTGGACGACGCGATCGGAGACGTCGTCTCAGGTGGCGTCTCCGGTACGAAACTGGACGTCGAGAAGGTGACGATCTCGGGCTCCGGCGCCACTGCGGTCGTCAAGAACGATGCCGGCGATTCGGCCGCCAGCAGCACGTTCAAGTTGGCCAAGGTCGGCGCCAACTGGCGCATCGACAGCTTCTAGCTGAGCTGCTTGCCGTACTGCTGTTCGTAGTACTCGCGGTACTCGCCGGAGCGGATCGGGCCCCACCAGGACTCGTTGTCGCGGTACCAGTTGACGGTGCGTTCGAGGCCTTCCGCAAAGTGGACCTCGGCCTGCCAGCCGAGCTCCTTGACCTTCTCCGCGCCGAGCGAATAACGCCGGTCGTGTCCGGGCCGGTCGTTGATGTACTCGATCAGCGATTCGTCGCGGCTCGTGAGCTGCAGGATGCGCTTGACGACCTCGATGTTCGTGCACTCGTCCGGGCCGCCGACGTTGTAGGCCTCGCCCGGGTTGCCCTTCGCCAGCACGGTTGAGATGCCACGGCCGAAGTCCTCGACGAACAGCCAGTTGCGGACGTTCAGCCCGTCGCCGTAGACGGGCAGCTTGTCGCCATGCAGGGCGTTGAGGATCATCAACGGGATCAGCTTCTCCGGGTACTGATAGGGCCCGTAGTTGTTTGAGCCACGGCAGATGACCGCCTCCAGCCCGTAGGTCTCGAAGTAGCTCGCGACGAGCAGATCGGCACCGGCCTTCGTCGCGCTGTACGGCGATGACGGCTGCAGCGGCGAGGACTCGCTGAACGAACCCTCCTCGATCGAGCCGTAGACCTCGTCGGTCGATACCTGCAGATAGCGCACGCCGAGCTCACGTGCCGCCTCCAGCAACGTCAGCGTGCCGGTGACATTCGTGTCGACGAAGGTCTGCGGACCGGAGATCGAACGATCGACATGGCTCTCGGCCGCAAAATTGACGATCGCGTCGGCGCCCGACGACGCCCGCCGCACCGCGTCGGGATCCTCGATCGCACCCTCGATCAGCTGGACCGTCTTGAGATCGGCCAGATTCTCACGCCGGCCCGCATAGGTCAGCTTGTCCAGCACAGTCACGTCATCGCCAAAGTCGATGACGCGCTGCCGCACGAAGTTTGAACCGATGAACCCCGCCGCGCCGCAGACAAGAAGCTTCATCGGCTGATCGTCTCAGAAAGATGCTCCGCGACGCCCTGCTGCCAGCGGGGCAGTCGCGGCGTCTGCGGCCGCTCTGACTCGAGCACGCTCCAGGCCGGCCGCGCCGCCGGCCGCACGAACTCCGCCGACGTGGTCTTGCGGACCTCGCACTCCAGGCCGGCGCGCTTGAACAGTTCGAGCGTCAGCGCGAACCACGAGCACTGGCCGGCGGCCGCGGTGTGGAAGACGCCGGTGGCGTCAGCCGCGGCGAGGTCGAGCAGCGCGGGCGCCAGGTGTCCCGTCCACGTGGGGCAGCCGACCTGATCGGTGACGACGGAGACGAAGTCGCGCTCGCTGCCCAGGCGAAGCATCGTGTCGCAGAAGTTCTTCCCGCCGGCACCAAACAGCCACGCCGTGCGGGCGATCGCGTGATCGGCCGTCGCGATCGCGACCTCGTGTTCGCCCGCCAGTTTGGTGCGGCCGTAGGCGCCGAGCGGACGCGTCGGATCGGACTCGACCCAGGGATGGTCGTTCACGCCGTCGAAGACGTAGTCGGTCGAGACGTGGACGATCCGTGCCCCGGCCGCGGCAGCCGCCGCCGCGACATTGCCGGCGCCTGTGCCGTTGACCGCCAGCGCAACTGCCTCGTCGGCCTCGGCGCCGTCGACGTCCGTGTAGGCCGCACAGTTGATGACCGCGTCGGGCGCCGCATCGGAGATCGCTGCGGTGATCGCATCCGCGTCGGTGATGTCAGCGTCATCGCGGCCGAACGCGATGACTTCGATCTCGCGTGCCTCCGCGACGGCAACGACACGCCCGCCGAGCATCCCGCCGGCACCGGTGACGACGATGCGCACTAGGAGTTCGTTGACGAGCGCGTCATGGCCTAAAGAATCTCGATCTCGCAGTTGTCGCCGACCATGAACCGGTACGCCTTCGGCTGCCGGGCGCCGCGGATGATCTTCACGTCGCGCCCCAACAGCGAGCCTTCCATCCGGCCGTTGAGATCGTGCACCTCGGCGCCGGTGAGCAGGATCGAATGCTCGATTTCGCAGCGCTCGACGACGCAGTCCTCGCCGATCGCCGAATAGGGCCCGACGTAGCAGTCGGTCAGGCGCGCGCCTGCGCCGATGATCGCCGGGCCGCGCACCGTCGTATTGATGAGCACCGCGCCTGGCTCGATCACGACGCGACCCTCTACGGTCGAGTCCGTCAGGTCGCCGTCGTTTCTCGCGATGATCGTGTCGAGGATCAGGCGGTTTGCCTCGAGCATGTCGTCGAGGCGGCCTGTGTCCTTCCACCAGCCGCGCACGACGTGTGGCTCGACGCGCTTGCCGGTGTCGACGAGGTGCTGGATCGCGTCGGTGATCTCGAGCTCGCCGCGAGCCGACGGTTCGATCGCGCGCGCCGCATCGTGAATCAGCGCTTTGAACATGTAGACGCCGACGAGCGCGAGATTGGTCTTTGGCTCGGGCGGCTTCTCGGCCAGCGCGACGACACGGTCACCATCGAGCTCGGCGACGCCGAAGTGCTCGGGGTCCGGCACCGGTGTGAGCAGGATCAGCGCATCGGGGTCGTTGGCCTCGAACGCGGCGACCAGGTCGGAGATGCCGCCCTGCAGGAGGTTGTCGCCGAGATACATGACGAACGGCGAGTCGCCGAGGAAGGGCTCGGCCGTGAGCACAGCGTGCGCGAGCCCGGCCGGCTCGTCTTGCTCGATGTAGGTGATCTTGACCCCAAAACGCGAGCCATCGCCGGCGGCCTCTTTGATCTCGCCACCGGTCTCGGGCGCGATGATGATCCCGATTTCCTCGATGCCGGCCTCGGCCATCGCCTCGATGCCGTAGAAGAGCACCGGCTGGTTTGCCACCGGCACGAGCTGTTTGGCGCTCGTGTGGGTGATCGGTCGCAGGCGGGTTCCCTTGCCGCCACTGAGGATGAGCCCCTTCATCGCTCGTGAATCTAGATCACCGGCGGATCAGGCGCGTGTCAGCCGCAGGCGCCCGACCGCTTCGCGCACGGCGGCGCGGGCATCCTCGGGCTCCAGCACGACGGCGTCGCCGGCTTCCTTGAGGATCTCGCGGACGAGCCAATCGGTACCCGCGAAGGCGAACTCGACCACGACCGAGCCGTCGGTGAGGTCCTCGCTGACGGAGCGCTCCTCGCGCGCCCAGCGCGCGCGCTCCGGTGAGATCCACACGCGCGCCGTGCGCGAGGCGGGCACCTCGCCGGTCTTGGGCCAGCCCTCCACGTCGGCCGCCGGATCGATCTCCGGGCGACGCTCGAACGAGGTGTCGGTCACCTCGGCCTTGCGGACGCGATCGAGGCGGAAGTGACGCACGTCGTTGCGCTCGGGGTCAAACGAAGCCACGTACCAGCCCTCGCGCCCGTTGACGAGCGCGTACGGCTCGACGCGGCGTTCGGAGAATTCGTCTTCGTTCGCCTTGTAGTAGTCGAGCCGCAGGAGCTTCTGGTCGGCGATCGCCTGAGACACGATGCGAGCGATGTCGGAGTCGTCAGCAGCGGTCTTTGCGACGTGCAGTCCCTGGTCCATCGGATCTGCGCCGAGCGCGCCCACGATCTTCTCGCGCGCGCTCGACAGCGCACCTTCAGGGAGGTGGTCGCCGATCAGATCGATCGCCGCGATCAGCGCCTTGGCTTCAACCGGAAGCAGACGCGCGGGACGCGCGAAATTGTCCGAGTACGGCTCGGGATCGACCTCGATCGTGCCGTCGGCATGCAACTCCGCGTAGAGCACGTACGAGCCGCCGCCGAAGTTGACGACGTTCAGGACGTTGATGTCCTCTGTCAGCTCGGCGTCGGATATCTGCAGGCGCTCGCAAACTTCAGCGGCGTTGAGGCGTTCGTCCCGGCGGCCGGCCTCGATCAGGATCGAGGCGAGCGTCACGAGGCGCGCGAATCGCTCCGGCCGGATCGCCGCCTCGCTACGGCTGCCGCCGCCGCTGTCGGGCTCGACATGCTGGTCTGAGAGCGGAGCCGTCGGAGCAAGCTCAAGGTCAGTTTCGTGGCGACGCGCGAGCAGCTCGACGCGGTCCGCGACCTCTTCGGCGAGCTCAGGCGGCGCGAGCACCTGCGCGTTCTCGCCCAGCCGCATCACCCAAGAGGCGATCTGGCGCGCGTTCGAATAATCGGTCGTGAGCACGACATCGCCGTTGTCTTCGGTGCGGATCTCGCCGAAGCGGCCAAAGTGGCGCTCCACCTGCCAGGCGATGCGCTTGAGGATCCTGATCTCGGCCGTGCCGACCGTGTCGCCGGCCTGCCATTCGGCACGGTCGGCGTAGGCGCGCGGGTCGAAGTCCGCGGGGCGACGGAAGTCGTGTTCTGCCTTCGTGGCGTACGCGACCTTGCCGCGGATCCGTGAGAGACGGAACACGCGCAGCGAGTCGCGCTCGCGAGAGTGACCGAGCAGATAGAACTGCCCGCCTTGGAACAGCAGGTGGTACGGGTCGACCTTGCGGGCGCTGGTCTCCCCGCGTTCCATCGTGAAGTAGTCGAAGGTGATGGTCTTGTTGCGGAAGATCGCGGTCTCGATCTTGGCCAGGCGCTGCGATAGGTCATGGCCGCCGGCCGACGCGGTGATGCCAAGTGCGACCGCCGATTGATCGGGCGCGTGCAGGGGCGATGGACGCCCCCAACTCAGCTGCTGTAGAGCCAGACGCAGCGGCTCGGCGTAGGCGAACTCGCCATCGAGGAGGTTGAGCGCCATCTGCAGCGACGCGAGCTCCTCGTCGGTGAACTTGATCTCGGGGAGGTGGAAGTTCTCCGGCCGCAGCGAGTAGTTCTCCTGCTCGGCGACGCCGTCGGAGGGGCGGTCGACCGTGAGCTGGATTCCGAGCGACTCGAGTTCGGAGCGATCCGCGTAGAACCGGCGTGCGAACGCGTCCTCGTTCATGCCGCTGTAGCCCTCAACATCACGCCTGATCTCGAGGGCGGTCACAGGCCGTCGCTCAGCCATCAGATATGAGATCAGCGAGAGCTGCCGGATGAGTTTTTCGGTGTCCTTCGCCACGGTTCCAGACTAGGGCGCACACGGATTGCGTGGGTAGGGCTTTGCAGAACACGCCCGCTATTTGCGCTCTTTGGGGTCTGCGCTACTGAGATCCTGCGAAAAGCCGGGCGATTGCGCGGCCAGCGTGTAGGTTCGGACGATGATCAAGCTGGTGGTCGTCGACGATCACGAGGCCCTTCGCGATGCGTTGGCGACCGTCCTGGCCGGACACGCGATCGAGGTCGTCGGGACGGCCTCCAGCGCCGCCGCGGCGATCGACACGGTGCGCCACACCACGCCGGACATCGCCCTGATCGACGTCAGCCTTCCCGATGGTGACGCGATCGCGCTGACGCGTGAGCTACTCGCCGAGCACGGCTCGCTGGCAGTGATGCTCTACAGCGACGAGGCCGACCTCGAGATGCTTAGACAGGGCAGCGCGGCCGGTGCTCGCGGCCACGCACTCAAACGCGGTTCGCTGCGTGAGCTACTGGAGGCGATCCGCGCCGTCGCCGCGGGTGAGGTCTATGTCGACCCGCGGCTCGACAGCAGCGCGTCCACGGCGCCGGAGCAGCGGCTTTCGCCGCGTGAGAAGGAGGTGCTCACGCTGATCGCGCATGGGTTCACCGCCGACGCGGCCGGCAAGCAGCTCGGCGTCTCGGTCGAGACAGTGCGGACACACACGCGCAACGCGGTCCGCAAGATCGACGGCCGCAACCGCGTCCACGCGATCGCGATCGCGCTCCGCAGCGGCGAGATCGAGCTGGGCGAGTACTAGCTCATCTCATCGCCGGATCCGGACCGGCGTTCCCGCTGGAGGTCCAGCAGCCAGCCACTCGATATGCCGATTCTCGACCCGGATGCAGCCGTGGGAGCGCGCGCTGCCGAGCGGGTCGCTCAGGCTTGCGCCCGCGCGCCCATGGATCGCGACCCGCCCCGGTCCTCCACCGTAGTTCTCCAGGACGTTGGAGAGGATCGTCAGCGGCAGTGCCCATGGGCCGAGAAAGCCGGCAGGGTTGGGTTGTCGGTTGCGCTCGTAGATCGCTGCGAGACCCACCGGCGTCGGCGTACCCGGAGCTCCCACCACCGCACCAAAGCGACGGACGCGCTTGCCCCGGTGAAAGACCCTCACGAGGCGAGCACTGACATCGACGTCGATCCAGTACCGGGTTCTACTCAGGACAACGCGATCGCGCATGACCCAGCCCGTGCTGCCGTTGGGCCGAACCGGCAACAACAGCTTCAGCCACTGCCTGTCGCCACGCATCGCCGAATCAAGTACGAGCAGGGTCTGAGGCTGCCCTGACCACGAGGTCTGCACGCCAATCACACGGCCATATCGTTTGGAGCGAAGCCTTTTGCGAGCGAACGTCGGCGTGATGATCCGAGCCGTCGTCGAGCCGTTGGCGCGCGACGGCCCCAACACAGGACTGTCTACGAGGTTCGGCGGCTCGGTGGACGGATCTTGCGCGGCTGCCGGGTTGCTGCAGAGCCCTGACAGAACCGCCGCCACCGCGAGCGCCACCGCGAGCCGAGCCGGCGGGATCGCGCTAGCCCGTGACACCGCTCCCCGTCGCCGGGCTGACATGGATCGTGGCGCTTGCCGTACGGCCGAGTACCTGGCCACCATCGACCGTCACCCGATTGACTTTGCTGCCGAACGCGCCTCTCAACGCGCGAACGGTGATGCGGAAGCTGCGGCTCGCCCCGGCGGAGAGAACCCTGACGGTCCAGCAATAGCGGCCGGCGGCGAACTTGGCCTTGGGTTGGGAGCTGACGTGGACGAGTCCCGCCGGCAGCCGGTCACAGACCTCGACATCTCGAGCCACTCCGTTGGTGGGATTCCGGACACCGATCGTGTAGCTCATCAGTTCGCCGGCGCGAAGCCCTGAGCGATCCGCGACCTTGCTGACACGGAGCGCAACCCGCCTCGCGCATAGGTCGACCGTGTCGAGGTTGTTGCTCACCCTTAGGTCGGTACCCGCGCCGGTCACGCTCGCCGCGTTGCGCTGGACGCATCCGGACTGCGAGGGCCTCACGACGACAGTGATGGTGACCGTCCGCCGAGCGCCAATCGTGCCGAGCGAACAGGTCATCGGAATCACCTTCTTACAGCTGCCGGCGCTGGACTTCACGGACGCCACGGAGCCCGCACCGCTGAAGGTGTCCGTGACCCTCACGCCGGGAGCCGCTGAAGAACCCCTGTTCGAGACCAGGATCTTGTACGTGACCGGCTGACCGACCGACACGGCCCGTTGGCTGGCGGTCTTCGTCACCCTCAGATCGAAGGTCGGACGCCCCTGCGGCGCAACGCCGGGCGCCACCGTGATCGACGCGGACGCAACATTGTTGGCCGGCGCGGGGTCTTCCTCGTCACCCGACACCGTGGCCGTGTTCGGAATCACGAATGGCGCCGCAAGCGCCTGTGCTGTCACGAGCACCTGCGCCGATCCGCCGTCGCTCAGTCCGCCGATGTCGCACGAAAGCCGGTTGCCCGTCGTCGAGCAGGAACCTTGGCTGGTGTCCGCCGCCAGCAGGGTCAGGCCCGGACCCAGGGGATCGACGACAGTGACGTCCGTTGCGTCGCTGGGCCCGCGGTTTCTGACGACCAACGTGTACATCACCTGCCCGCCGCCGACCGGCAACCCCGCGACAGACGGCGACTTTGTGATCGAGAGATCGGACATTCCCCTGATCGGTGCGCACAGCGACGATTGGTTGTCGCTTGGATCTGAGTCCGGCGTGTCGCTGGACACCGTCGCGGTATTCCGGAGCTGCGCGCAGGTACGCGCTGAACTTGCCAGCCTCGTGGTGACCGTGAACGTCCGCGTTGCGCCCGGATCGAGCCCGCCGGCCGTGCAGACAACGGTCCCGCTCGCATGAGAGCACCCGGAGCTCGCCGAGACAAACGACAAGCCGCTCGGCAGCGGATCGGACACGCGGAGGTTCGTCGCTCGGCTCGGCCCACTGTTCGTGACCCGCAACGTGTAGACCGCGTTAGCTCCAGGCGTGGCGGGGGACGGAGCAACCGTCTTCGCTACCGCCAAGTCGGCCGAAAGCTGGGTATTGGTGACCGTGCACTGAACGTCATCGCCGGCGGCTGGCGATACAGCGACTGACGGTCCAGATCCCGCCGGGAGCGACGGATCCGACACGCCGTTGTTCGTGCACGACCACGACCGTGAATAGTCCGACGCGCGCGTCCCGCTGCCTGGAGTTACCGCCTCTGAAAGCGTGTAGGCCGATCCGCCCGAACGGGGCAGCACGGTCAGCTCGCCCGTCGTCGCCGAGTTCCCGGGGCCCGTGCTCGCGGTCGCGAGTGTCGAACCCTCCGGCGATGTTGCCGCGATGTCAAACGAATCCGAGGCCCGCACGCGGCCGGCGACGTTTTTGACGACCTCGATCTTCGAAGTCATGATCGCGAAGGCGACACCCGATCGTGCGGGCGTGCGCATCGCCACGCTGATCGTCGACGGTGTGTCGGCGCCAACGACGACGGCGTCGTACCACGGCCGCGGCGGCGAGCCGCCCGGATCGGTGCCCTGGCCGGTACAGGTGACGCTCGTCGTGCCCAGCCCGGTGAGCGCGTTGTGACATCCGCGGGTGGAAGTCGGATTCGCCACGCCGACGAGTTCCAGAGGCTTGTCCGACGTCCAGGTGAAGTTCTCGGTGTTGATGTTGTTCTCGGCGTCAGCGATCACAAACGAGTACCCGGTCACGGGCACGCCTGAGGAGTCGACGACGCTGATGTTGCTTAGCGTCAGAGTGACGCCGTTGTTGCCGGCATCGCGGCTGTACAACGCCGGCATCGCGGCAACGCCCACGTAATCGGAGTAACCGAAAGCGAAGCGCGTCTCTATCGGCACGGCCCGTGGATCAACGATCGGATGGTTGGGTGATCCCGACACCGGTCGCGACGTAATCGAGTACGTGACCGTGTAGCCGCCGGGCAGCGTCACTGACATCGGCTGCCCCGCAGGCGAACGGGCCAGAGTGTCGTTGTAGGCGCTCATGTCAAACCAGCAGAGGTTGCTCGCATTCGGCCCGCCCGTGCCGTACCCGCAACCAACCGCAGGGCCCTGCGCAGACGCGCTCGAGTGGAGTGACGACGCCAGGCCGGAGACGGCGATCGTGAGCGCAACTGCCACCAGGGCGATGGTCAGTGGGAGGCGACGTGGGCGTCTCAAGGAATGAGCAGAACGTGGTGTGTCATATGGGAGACCCGTCAGCCGGTGACCCCACCGCCCACTGCAGTCTCACCAAGCACGCGGATGGATCGGCCCACACGCGCGGTCCGCGCATCAGGGGATGTGACCGTCACGCGATTGACCTTGCG
>DATMIZ010000126.1:0-4912 GCA_035554055.1 Baekduia sp.
CAAGGACACGGACCTGATCGAGCAGATCGCGGGCGTCCTGTTGATCCTGTTCGGCCTGTTCTTGATCGCGGCGCCATTTGTGGGCTTCATCAACCGCGACCTGCGCCCGGAAGGCCTGCTCGAACGTGCCGGAACCGGTGGTCCGGTTATCGCCGGAGCTGCTTTCGCCGTCGCTTGGACGCCATGCACCGGCCCGATCCTAGGTGCGATCCTCACGGCTTCGGCAGCACGCGATGGCGTCGCCGGCGGTGCCTTTCTGCTCATGGCCTACTCGGCCGGACTCGCCCTCCCCTTCCTGCTGTCCGCGTTTGCCTTTGAGCGCTTCACGGGCGCCTTCAAATGGCTGCGCGATCACTACACGGTCATCAACATCGTTTCCGGCATCCTGCTGATCGCCGTCGGGATCCTCGTCTTCAATCACGAGATGGCAAGCCTCGCCGGCGACGCGCGAGAACTGCTCGACGGGCTCGGTCTGGGCCCGATCGTCGATTGGGCCGAGCGCTGACCATCGGCTTAGGCCGCGTGCAAGTTCGGCGCGATGCGCCGCGCAATCTCCGGCGGATGGTTCAGGTACTGGTCAAACTGCGCTTTCGGCATCGGGCGACCGATGCCAAACCCCTGCGCCAGCGTGCAGCCAAGCTCTGCGAGTTGCATGTAGGTGTCCTGGTCCTCGACACCTTCGGCCACGACGCGAAGCGCGAGCCGCTTGCCCAGGACCGCCGCGATCTTGACGATCTCGAAATCCAGCGGGTCGTCGTGCATCCCCATCACGAACGATCTGTCGATCTTGAGCTCGCCCGACGGTATGCGCTTGAGTTGCGCCAGCGACGAGTGACCGGTCCCGAAGTCGTCGATGGCGATCTCGACACCGAGCCGCCGCACTTGGACGAGCACCTCGCGGCACCGCCGCGGGTCGACCATGATCGCGTCCTCGGTCACCTCGATGACGAGCCGGTCCGCGGGCAACTCATGCCTCCGGAGGACTACGAGGATGCGCTCGGGTAGGCGCGTATCCACAAGCGTGCCAGCCGTCACGTTGACCGACACCGTGATGTAGCGCCCGGCCCTGTGCCATTCTGCTGCCGCCGCCACCGCGTGCTCCAGCACCCAGTCGGTAAGTCGCGGCACCAGCCCGGTCTGTTCCGCCACCGGCAACATCTCGTGCGGCGCGACCTCGCCGCGCGACGGATGGCTCCACCGGATCAGTGCCTCAGCGCCCGCGACGCGCCCGGTGTTCAGCTCAACCTGCGGCTGGAAGGCAACCCACAGTCCGCATCCGCCGGGGTCGTCAAGCGCACGGCCAAGATCAGCCGCAAGTGTCAGCAGGTCGCGGGAATGGGCCTCGGAACCCGGGCCGTACTCGGCAAAGGCGACTGAGCGGCGGTGGGCCGCTGCGAGCGCCACCCGGGCTCGGCGGACCAGCTCCGACGCACTCGTCGCCCCTCCTGGAAAGGATGCAAGGCCAAAGTGCGCCGTGACCGAAAGCGCGACACCCTCGACTGCGACCGGACGAGCGAGCGCTTCGAGCATCTCGGCAACCACCTGCTGGGGATTGTGCGCATCGCGCAGCAGGACCGCGAACGTGGCCTCACCGAGATGCGCAAACAGTCCGGGCGTCACCGGCAGCAGTCGTTCGACGATCGACAGTGTCAGCGCGTCGCCTGTCGTGTAGCCGAGTGTGTCGGTCAGCTCCGCGAAGCCGCGGAGATTCATGACGAGCAGGCAAGCGTCCGCGTCTCGCGCTCGTTCGATCTCCCAAAGCAGAGCTGCTCGGTCCGGTAGCCCCGTCAGCTCATCCTTCGACACTCCGCGGCCGAGCCGCAACCAGCCGGCACTGGCCGCTAGGTTCGCGACTACGCGCATGGTTCCCCCGCCCACATCTGACTAGTCGGCACGCGGACAGCCACATTGAGCCGCAATTCGGCTCTACAGAAGGCTACATCCGGTCTGGCGCCGAGACACCGAGCAGCGTCAGCGCAGCACGCAAAGTGCTCTGCGACGCTACAGCAAGCGCCAGGCGGCGGGCCTCCGTGCCGGCCGGTTCAGCGCCGACGACCTGACAGTCGCGGTAGAAGGCCGTGAACGCCTGCGCGAGTTCGAGCGCGTAGGTGGCGATGCGGTGCGGAGCTCTACGGGTAGCGGCCTCTGTCACCTCGGCGGGGAACGCAAGCAGGTGATGAATCAGAGCGCGCTCGGATGCGTGGAACTCGGTCGCGTGAAGCCATGCCTCCACGTCCTGCGCCTCCGTAACGCGTGCCGTTCCCGCCTTCTCGAGGATCGAGGCGATCCGCGCGTGCGCGTACTGGACGTAGAACACCGGATTCTCGTTGGACTGCTTGGTCGCGAGGTCGAGGTCGAACTCGATCGTCGTGTCATGCGACCGGTTGAGCAGGAACCAGCGCGCAGCGTCCGCGCCGACCGCGGCGATCAGGTCGTCGAGCGTCTCGAATGAGCCCGCGCGTTTGGACATCGACACCTTCACGCCATCCGACACGAGATTGACAAACTGCATCGTGAGCAGTTCCAGTTGCTCGCGGTCGCCACCGAGCGCCTCGTAGGCGGCCTTCATCCGCGGCACGTAGCCGTGGTGGTCGGCGCCCCACACGTCGATCAGGCGGTCGAAGCCGCGCTCGCGCTTGTCCTGGTGGTAGGCGATGTCCGACGCGAAATACGTGTATTCACCGTCGGAGCGGCGCACTACGCGATCCTTGTCGTCGCCGAGATCCGATGTCCGCACCCACTGCGCCTGGTCCTGTTCAAAGAGGCGGCCGTGCTCCTCCAGAACCGCGAATGAGTGCTCGACCGGCGAAGGCGAGCCGCTGTGAAGCTCGGCTTCGGAGTACCAGACGTCGAACTCCACCCCGAAGGCATCGAGCGATGCCCTGATGCGGCTGAGCATCCGCTCAACCGCGATCGGACGCAGCTCGTCGAGTGGCATGTTCGCCGCGCCGGCGATCTCAGAGGCGACTTCGGCGATGTACTCGCCCTGATAGCCGTCTTCGGGCACCGGCTCGCCCTTGGCTCGGGCCTGGATCGAGCGCGCCAAATTCGCGACCTGCGATCCGGCGTCGTTGACGTAGTACTCGCGCGTGACGGTGCTGCCGTCGAAGCTGAGGATTCGCGCTAGCGCGTCGCCGTAGGCGGCGTTACGCGCGTGCCCGAGATGCACCGGGCCCGTCGGGTTGGCCGAGACGAACTCGATGTTGACGGTCGCCCCGGTCGGTGGGCGCGGCGCCGGCTCAAACGTGGCGAGCGCGGCTTCCATGAAGTCGTCGGTGATGAAGAGGTTGATGAAGCCTGGCCCCGCGATCTCGGTCTTGGCGAGCACATCCCCCAGTTCATCCGCGAGCGCGCCGACGAGATCTGACGCGATCTCCCGCGGCGGCCTGCCGAGCGGCTTGGCGAGCAGCATCGCTGCGTTCGTCGAGAAGTCGCCGTGGTCGGCCTGCTTGGGACGTTCAAGTGTCGGCGCCGCGGCCGGCTGCCCGAGCGTGAGGACGGCGCGCTGGACGGCGCTCCGAAGCCCTTCGATCGTCGATTCCGTGCTCATCAGTGGTGGTAAGGCTCTCCGGCCAGGATCTTGTGGGCGCGGTAGATCTGTTCGAGCAGAACGACCCGCGCCAGTAGGTGGGGCAGCGTCGCCGGGCCGAAGCTGAGGCGATGGTCGACCTTCTCGACCACGCTTCCGAACGGCCCGCCGATCACGAAACATACGTCGCGGCCCTGCTGTCGCCGCTGCTCCATGAAGTCCGCGAACTCCGGCGAGGTCATCTGCTCGCCGTCTGAATCCAACATCGAGACGAACGCGCGCTCCGGAATCCGGCGATTCAGCGCCTCATCGTCCTTGCATTCGATGACCTCGACGCGCGCCTGGCCTTGTAGGAGCTTCTCGTAGTGCGCGACATCGTCGGCAAAGGGTGCACGGAGCTTTCCGACGGCCAGGACGACGATGCGCATCCGGGCATGTTGCCACCGACCGCCTCCGGCACCCCCAGCGGTGTGGGCTGGGTTGACGGCGATATACACCTACAACTCGGCCCACACCGTTTGGGCGGCAGGCCGCATGCCGGGTTAGTGCTTCTTTTTGAGCTTCTTGACCAGGTTGACCTTGGTCGACATGAGGTAGGCGGGCGCGCCAGGTGTCTCGAACCGGACTATCGCTGATATCTGTGCTCGGCCACGCCGGTTCAGCTTCGTCAGCGTCTTGCCACGAGCCTTGATCGGAATGACGTAGCTGCCCCATTTCGGGACCACGATCGACATGCCCTTCACCGTCTTGCTCCGCTCGAGAGTCAAAGTCCCCGCATTGGGCGTGCGGACTCGCAATCGTGCCGACCCGGCTTTTTTCTTGATGACGATGGCGCTCTGGAAGATGGCGTTGGCCGGTGTAGCGCTGAACTCCATCTTCCATCCGCGAGCGATCGTCCCGATGTCATCTGGCTCATCGTCGCCCACGAGTAGGCCCCACGCGCCCTGCTCCACGTAAACGCTGGACAACCAGGGCGACCAGTGCCCTGCGCTGCCGGTCTCCGTGTAGGCCGATGGCGGATAAGTCCCAGAAACCATCGGTCCCGCATACGGGATCAGCATCGAGACACCGGCAGGCGCCGTAAAGGTGAGAGTTGCGTCGGTCACCGGCCCGGTGCCACCCGCGTTAGCCAGTAGCTGATAGGTCGTGCCGCGCGGACTCCTTAGTGCAACACCGATATCGGCAGCGCTCGTGTGCGTCACACCCTGGAGCGTGATCTTGACGCCCGACGCCGGGGAAGCAAATCTCGGGAGCGTCGGGATTGTCACGACTGACGGATAAGGCGACGCCGTGGCCGGGACACCGACCGACGGCGCATCGTTGATCGTGATCGGCGTCGGGTTTTCGTAGACATATGTCGCCGCGCCTGCGGGTCCGGCGAGC
>DATMIZ010000127.1:0-2640 GCA_035554055.1 Baekduia sp.
GTGTAGAACAGCGTCACGCCGTAGCGCTCGCACAGCTCCCACCAGATGCCCCGGTGCGGATAGTCCGGGCCGCCCTCCCACATCACCGACGTCGCGCCGTTGAGCAGCGGCCCATAGACGATGTACGTGTGGCCGGTGATCCAGCCGACGTCGGCCGAGCACCAGTACACGTCGGAGTCAGGCTTGAGGTCGAAGACGTGCTTGTGCGTCCATGCCGCGCCGGTCAGGTAGCCGCCGGTTGTGTGCAGGATGCCCTTCGGCTTGGCGGTCGAACCGCTCGTGTAGAGGATGAAGAGCGGATGCTCGGCACCGAGCTCTTCGGGCGGGCATTCGGACTCCGCCGCCTCGAGCAGCTCGTGGTACCAGCGGTCCTTCGCGGCCATCGGGCAGGCGCCGCCGGTGTTGCGGACGACGATGCACGGCAGCTCGCCGACGAGCTCGTCGATCGCCGCCTTGACGGGCGCCGTCTTGCCCTTGCGACGTCCCTCGTCGGCGCAGATCAGCAGCTTGGCGTCGGAGAACTCCATCCGCTCGGCGACGGACTCCGCCGCGAAGCCTCCGAAGACGACGTTGTGGATCGCCCCGATGCGCGCGCAGGCGAGCATCGCGACGACGACCTCGGGGATCATCGGCAGGAAGATCCCGACGACGTCGCCGGCGCGCACGCCTTCTGACTTCAGCGCGTTGGCAAAGCGCTGCACGTCGCGATGGAGATCCGCGTAGGTGATCGTGCGGGTCTCGCCCTGTTCGCCGTGCCAGTGGTAGGCGACGCGGTCGCCGTTGCCCGCTTCGACGTGCCGGTCGACGCAGTTGTACGAAGCGTTGAGCGTCCCGTCCTCGAACCACGTGTAGAACGGCGCGCCTGAGTCGTCGAGCGCCTTCGTCGGCTCGCTGATCCATCCGAGCTCGCGCGCCTGCTGCGCCCAGAACGCGACCCAATCCGCCGGCTGCTCGTGCGTCGTGTCGAGCGCTGTCGCGACGAAAGCGGGGTCGGGTTCAAAGGTCTCCTGGTCTAGGAGCTCTGCGAGTCGGTCCTCAATGTCGGCCATCCGGGAAATCTACCGGCGGGCGTGTTCAGCTACGGCGTTTGCGCTTACGCGCGGAGGTCGCCGGTGACGGCGCGTCCTCCTCCGGCGAGTCGCCGGCCGGCTTGTCCTTCGCGGCCAGCGCCTGGCGCTGCTCGCGGACCTGCGCGGCGGTCGGCCACGGCTCGGCCTTGCCGGTGAGCCACGCCGGCGGGATGCCTTGGCGGCCGCGCACAAGCTGCAGGATCGTCAGCCCGACGGCGACCAGCCAGAAGATCACGACGATGATCAGGTTGCTCAGGTACTGCGAGAACAGTGGGAAGACGAGCACCCCGCTGAACATGCCGAGCGTGCCGATGAAGCGCGTCAGTAGGCCCGTGCGCATCGCGTTGAGCACGATCATGACCCACGAGATCGACAGCGCGAGCCCGCCGAACAGGCCGAGCAGGCCGGCGATCTGGGTCGCCGGCGGCTTGAGCGCGTCGCGCGCGGCCTGACTGTCCTGGTTGCTTGCGTTGAGGAAGTCGCCGATCGAGATATGCACCGCGATCAGCTGGATGATCAGCGCGACCGCGGTTGCGGCAATGCCGGCCAGGGCGAGCGATCGCAGCCAGGGCTGCGTTTCGCGACGGCGGCCTTTGGCGGCGTCGAAGAGGTAGATGAGCACGAACGCCAAGCAGCTCAGGTAGATGATCTGGGCGACCATCCCGCCGGCGACGAGCCCCAGATGCGAGTGCATGTAGTCGAGCTGGTCGTTGAGCAGGCCGGCGCGCCGCGGATCGCCGAACGGCTCACCGGCCGCGTCCCGTAGCCCATCGAGCAGCAGCACGTCGGGGCCGCCCGACCGCAGCAGCGCGCTGAGCAACGACGAGATGACAAGGAAAATCGCGGCGGCGAGCGCCAACACGCCGGTGCGCTGGCGTTGATCGGCCTCGCGCTCCAACAGGGCTTCAGGGCTGAGCGGGGCTGGAGTGGTCACATCTGCGGGCAAGAGGCGATCCTATCGGCGCGGGGCATCGTCGCGGTGGACGGCTTGTTCGATGGCGATTTGCGGCACTGTGGGCGCACTAGCATCAAGGGGATGGAAGGAAGCGGATTTGGCGATCTCTTCGGAGATCCTGAGGAGTTCCAGCGGCGCATGGCGGAGTTCGCCGAGCAGCTCCAGGGCCAGCAGTCGCTCGCCTGGGCCGACAACGCGATCAAGCTCGCTGTCGACATGACGGTCGCGGCGATCAACCGCGTAAACGTCCAAGGAACGACGAACGAACAGGCCGAGCAGATCCGGGCCGTCATGGCGACCGTCTTCCCCGAGGCAGTCACACTCGTGCGCGAAGCACGCCAGGGCTTGCAGTAGTCCTCGTAGTCGCTGCGTAGTCGCGACCCTCAACGTCCGGGAACCCTCAACGCCTGGGGCGGGCCCAGCGATGTCGGCACCTCAAACGGTGGGCTGACTTAGTGTCGATAAACAGCCACAACTCAGCCCACACCGTCAACCCCACCGGCACTTCAAACGGTGTGGGCTGACTTAGTGTCGATAAACAGCCACGACTCAGCCCACACCGTCGGGGGCGCGACGCTCAGCGACGGGTGGGTCGCCGCCGTTGCGGTCGGCGTG
>DATMIZ010000128.1:0-20883 GCA_035554055.1 Baekduia sp.
TTCGACACCGTGCTCGAGCGTCTGCGAACCGACCTCGCCGCCATTGGAAACGACGTACCAATCATGCAGGCCCTCCGCAGCGCCGCCGTCTCATCCAACCGCTACGACCCGCAGCAGCTTCCTGAGCTTCGCATGCGCATGACGCTCATCACGACCGTCCCCGCGCTCCAAGCACACTCGATGCTGCGCTACGCCGCCTGGCGCGCCGTCGTCGCCGACTACGTCGCCCAGCGGACCGGACACCCGGTCGACGGGCTCATCCCGCAGACCATCGCGCACGCCGCTCTCGGCGTCTCCACCGCAGCGTTCACCAGCTGGGTCAACGACGACAGCCAAGATCTCGAAGACAACCTCGATCGCGGCTACGCCAACCTCGCCACCGGCTGGTCGATCACCCTCGACCGCTAATCCCTCCGCGCCGGCGAAGGATGCTGGTAGGACGTCACGCAGTGTGGTTGACAGCCCGTGCGCTGCCCTCGTAGGATACGAGATCCTATATGAAAGGCCGTGCACGGGCTTCATATCGAGGAGAGAGAGCAGAGAGATGACGGAGAGAGACGTTCCCGCCGAAATCGGCGAGCTCGAGATCGATATCACCAAGGGCCTGTACGTGAAGGGCATCTCGAAGGCGTTCGCCGGAACGCAGGCGCTGGACGATGTCACGGCTCACTTCCCTCGAGGCTCGATCACCGCGCTGCTGGGCCAGAACGGCTCGGGGAAGTCCACGCTCATCAAGATCCTTGCGGGCTTCTACTCCCCCGATGGCGACGGTCAGGTGACGATCGGAGGGGTCGATCTCGACCTGCCCGTCAACCCGCGCCTCGCTCATGCGGCCGGACTGCGTTTCCTGCATCAGGATCTCGGGCTGGTGGCCGAGCACTCCATCGCCGACAACTTTGCCTTCGCCGATCGCTACGAGGCACGCATGCTCGGTCGGATCCGTCAGCGTCGTGAGAACGCCCGCGTCGCGCGAGCGCTCGAGCGTTTTGGCATCGACGCCAAACCCGGGACGATGGTGGCCAACCTGACGCCCACCGAACGCACCATGGTCGCCATCGCCCGCGCATTCATCGACGAGAAGGACGCCCCGGAGATCCGCAGCAACGTGATCATCATGGACGAGCCGACGGCGTCGCTCCCCGCCTCCGAGGTGGACCGCGTCTTCGGCGCGCTTGAGCACGTGCGCGATGCGGGCGGGACGGTGGTGTTCGTCAGCCATCGCATCGACGAGGTGCTGCGCATCGCCGACCGACTGGTGGTCCTTCGTGACGGCAAGATGGTCACCGATCGCTCCATGGAGGGCTTGAAGGCGCCTGACGTCGTCACGCTCATCATCGGACACAGCGTTGAGCGGGGTTTCAGCGATCGCGAGGCGCCGTCCCCCGAGGTCGTGCTGGAAGCGCGCGGCCTGACCGGCCGCCGACTCAAGGACGTCGACCTAGAGTTGCACCGCGGCGAGATCCTCGGCGTGACAGGTCTACTCGGATGTGGCCGCAGCGAGCTGGCAAGAATCGTGGCCGGAGCACAGCCTGCCGCGGCCGGCACGCTGGTCGTCGATGGAGAACCGATCCGCTTCACCAGCCCGCGCGATGCCATTGCCGCCGGAATCGGCTTCGTACCCCAGGAGCGCCGCAGCCATGGCTGCATACCGGACATGAGCGTGCGCGAGAACCTGACGTTGTCGGGGTTGGGCCACTATTGGCGCGGCGGGTGGCTGCGCCAGGGCGAGGAGCGATCCGAGGCCTGGAATGTCATCGAGGAGTTCGACATCCGGCCCGCCGACCCGGACCGCGCGGTCGCCAAACTCAGCGGAGGGAACCAGCAGAAGGCCGTCGTCGCGAAATGGACGCGACTTAAGCCCCGCGTGCTGGTCCTCGACGAGCCCACTCAGGGAGTCGACATCGGCGCAAAGCGTGAGATCGCTTCCATCGCGCGTGACCTCGCCGACCAGGGCGTCGCCGTGCTTGTCGGCTCGAGCGACGTCGACGAACTCGTCGAACTCTGCGACCGCGTCCTCGTGCTCAACCGAGGTGAGATCGTCGCTGATGTCGACCGCCGCGAACTCTCCGAGGAGCGCCTGACGCTCCTCTCGACCACCACCGAGGAGATCACCGCATGAGCCAGCAAGACCCTCCGCCTACCGACGCGACGGGCCCCACCGCAGGCAGGGTGAGCACCAACGTGGACGAGGTCCTCGGAAAGGCCGGAATCCCTAGTCCGAGGCCGCGCGGATCCGCGCGGCCAAAGCGCAAGGGATTCAGCACCGCGGACGTGGTCTCCGACTATGGCGTGGTGCTGTTCCTGCTGGCACTGATCGTGTTCTTCAGCATCGTGATCCCGAGCCGCTTCCCGACGTGGGAGAACACCCAGACGATCCTCGGTGACCAGGCCATACCGGGTCTGCTCGCTCTCGCCGTCGTGCTTCCGCTCGCAGCCGGCGAATTTGACCTCTCGATCGCCGCGACACTGGGGTTCAACGCAGTCCTCGCGGCATACCTGACCGCACACGGCGTGGCCGTCCCGCTCGCGTTCATCATCTGTATCGCATGCGGATGCGCCATCGGCGCGCTGAACGCGTTGCTGGTTGTCGGGATCGGGCTCAACGCCTTCATAGCCACCTTGGGGACCGCGACGGTCCTCGCGGGTGGCAACCTGTTCGTGACCAACGGAGCCACGATCTTCGAAGGCATTCCCAAGTCGTTGACGAAGATCTCGCAGACGGAGTTCCTCGAACTCCCGCTCGTGGTGTTCTACTTCGTGGTCATCGCGATCGGGCTCTGGTACCTGATGGAACACACGCCCTTCGGCCGCTATCTCCGCGCCACGGGTGCAGGTCGTGAGGCCGCGCGCCTCACCGGTGTCCCGACGGGGCGCTACCTCGCGCTGGCATTCATCATCGCCGGGGCGCTCGCGGCCCTTTGCGGGGTGCTGCAGACCGCACGGACAGGATCGGCGACAGCCTCGGTGGGCCCGGAGTTCCTGCTGCCGGCATACGCGGCGGCGTTCCTCGGAGCGACCACGATCAAGCGGGGCCGCTTCAACGTGTGGGGCACCGTCGTCGGGGTCTTCGTGTTGGCGGTCGGCATCACCGGCCTCCAGCTGTGGGGAGCGCCCTTCTGGGTCCCGAACGTGTTCAACGGGACGGCGCTCATCCTGGCGGTCTCCGTGGCGGTTCTGGTCGGACGCCGACGCGGCGACACCGTCTAAGTAGACCGGGGCGGCCAGCGCAAGCTGGCCGACCCGCGGACGCTAGTCCTCGCCCGGCCCTGGTTCTGTCCTCAGGAGCGGACCAAGCACCTCACGGCCGAAGTCGTCGATCGAACGCGGCGGTCGCCCCAGGATTTCTGTGACCGTGTGGGTGAATGGAGCCCGCCCGCGCTCCCGGTAATGGGCGAACAGGCTGCGCACAGCATTCGCATAGCCCTCTGACCAGACCGGGGCAACGTCGTCGTGGAAGGTCAACGGCCGCCCAGCCGCGACACCGACGCGCTCGGCAATCTCCTCAAAGCCCAGCATCTCCGGGCCCGTCAGCGTCAGCACGCCGCCATACGGCCGCTCAGCCAACAGCTCAGCCACCGCGACCTCGGCGATGTCGCGTGCGTCGATCGCGGAGACCTGGGCGCCGTGCGCGGGAAAGAAGAACTCTCCCTCACGCACGTGATCGAGCTGGACGAGCAGGTTGTCGATCCACCAATCCGGCCGCAGCACCGTCCACGACATCCCAGACTCGCGTAGCCGGCGCTCGGCGGCCTTGTGTCCCGCGGAGATCGGTACCGCCGGCTCGATACCCGCCGCATACGACGAGCCCTTCACGATGTGCTGCACACCGGCCGCCTCCGCCGCATCGATAGCGCTGATTTCGCGCTCCCCCTGCTGCGGGTCATACGGAGTCACCATGACCAGGCGGGTGACCCCCTCAAACGCGGACCGCAGGCTCGAGGGATCATCGAGATCACCCCGCACCACCTTCACGCCACGGCCCTGAAGTTCGGCGGCACTGCGGTCGGTCCGCGCAACCGCGACCACGTCCTGGCCGGCGAGCTGCTCGACGATGTAGCCCCCCAGCTTCCCGGAGCCCCCGACGACCGCGATCACAGTCCGGCCCTCGCAATGACAGGCTCGATCTCAGGCATGCATCTCTCCTTCATTGGTGGGCTGAACAAGCAAGTCGTCCGCGAGCCCCACGGCGGCCCAGTAGCCGTCTTGCGTTGCGCGATACAAGCGGCCGGTCGGCGTTGCCGCGGTCCCGAGGTACCGGGCGCGCGCCGGCAGGCCACCGTCGTCCGGCAGTCCTTCGATCCTGACGGGCTCTCGCGCACCGGACACGACGACGTCGTGAAAGCCGCGCTTCATCGCCGCTCCACCGCGCTCGACGACCACCCGCAGGCGATCGCTGTTCTCGACGATCTCGACGACAGCGCAGTCCTCGGCGATGTGCACCCCGAGCTCCTGCGCGATGCTGATCATCTTGCCGCGCATGATGTCGCTGATCTCCGCGCCGATGATGGGACCGGCTTCGACGAGCGTCACCCGCCGACCGCGCTCGGCGAGGTAGATCGCTGCATTGAGCCCCGGCTCGTCCCCACCGAGGATGGCGACCGTTTCGCCGAGATCGTCGCCATCAAGAAGGATCTCCGTCGTCGTTCGAAGTCTGCCATCGGGCAAGCCGGACGGCACGACACGCTGGTGCGTGCCGGTAGCCACGAACACCGCGTCCGCCGGGTGGGCCGCGATGTCCGCGGCAGTAGCCGTGCGGCCGAGCTCTACCGCGACGCCGAGCCGCTCCAGCTCGGCAGTCCAGTAGTCGATCAAGCGCATCATGTCGACGCGGTGGAACGCTGGCCGCGCCGCCGCGCGCAGCAGTCCGCCCAACTCGTCCGCGGACTCCCACAGCGTCACCTCGTGGCCACCCGTAGCAGCAGCCCGTGCCGCCTCCAGGCCAGCGGGACCGCCGCCGACCACCAACACGCGCCGCGACACCACCGACGGCCGGAGTAGGTGCCGGAACTCGTTTCCAAGCTCTGGGTTGACCACACACTGCATACGGCGCTGCTGGGCGATGAATTCCCGCGCACACTCGCAGCAGGCGATACACGGCCGGATGTTGCGCGTCGCACCCGCGCGCGCCTTGCGCACGTTGTCGGGGTCGGCGAGCTGCGTTCGGCCCATGGCCGCCATATCGATGCGGCCTTCCCGCACGAAGCGCGCCGTGAGCTCGAGGTCGAAGCCGAGCTTGCTGATCCCCATGACCGGACGCTCGGTCACCGCTTTCACGCGCTCGGCGAGCGGCACCAGCGAGCCCTGCTCGACGCCCGGCGGCGTGTAGACCCACTCGCGTGAGTCGTACGTTCCGGCCGAGACGTTGAAGATGTCGACGCCATCTTCAGCAAGCCATGCCGCCAACTTCATGTTGTCCTCGACGCTGGCCGCCCCCGGTACGCGCTCGTCGGCACTCAGCCGGCAGATGATCGGGAAACCGGGGCCGACAACCTCTCGCACACGCCGCACGACCTGCCGCACGAAGCGCGCGCGATTCTCCAGGCTGCCGCCGTAGTCGTCGGTCCGGCGATTGCTCTCGGGCGAGAAGAACTGCGTGAGCAGGTATCCGTGGACGGCGTGAACCTCGACGGCGTCAAACCCTGCCTGGACCAGGCGGCGCGCCGCATCGCCGAAGCGCTCGACCATCGCCTCGATTTCGCCGATCGTCATCGGCCGGGGCCGGTCGACGATCGCCCGGGATGGGATGTCGGACGCCGAGAGCGGCGGTGGTGCATCGCTGGCGATGCCAGCAAGCAGTTGTCGCGTGCGATGGTCGCTCTGGCGTCCGGCGTGGTAGATCTGCCCGGCGATCTTCGCCCCACGACGATGTACGGTCTCGGCGAGCTCGGCGAGACCCGGGACCATGAGGTCATCGTCGACTCGCAATGGCGCGCCGCTGCCCCGTCCGGTAGCCCACTCGACGACGAGGTCCTCGGTGATGATCAGCCCCACGCCTCCCTGAGCGCGCGCGTCCATGTAGGCGAGATGCCGCTCGGACACCTCACCCTCGGTGGTGGCATATCGCGAGTACATCGCCGACTGCACGAGCCGGTTGGGGAATCGCGTGCCGTTGATCGTGATCGGATCAAACAGCGGCGCGAGGTCCGGCGCGCTCATGTCGGCCGAGCGGGACGGCACTGACTAGAACGCCGCGTCAAAGCCGGCGGAGAAGTGCGCGATCCGCCAAATGCCGTCGTCTTCCTTCGCCATGTTGAGTCGATAGAAGCCGGTGGTGATGAGCCGAGCCGCACCGTTCTCGGCACCGGTCAATACCATGTAGGCGGTCACCGTCGCCGACTCTGGCGCGAGATCGTCGACGATGAGATTCAGCACACAGTGCCGGCGCTGGTCGGCCTGTGTCTCCCAGATGTCCTTGAGCCACTGAACGACGGCGTCGCGACCCTCATACGGGCCCACTTCGAACGCTCCGGCGACCGAGCCGTCGAACACCCCGTCCTCGGTAAAGCAATCACTGAGCACGTCTTCGCGGCGCTCGTCATACGCCATGCCGTACCGATTGACCGTCTCGGCGATCAGGAGGCGATCCAACGCCTCTTCGGAGCTGCTCGTGGAAACAGGCTTCCGGAGATCGATCAGACCGTTGGCGGCGCCCCAAGCGGGCACCGGGTTCAGGGGGGATGCAGCCATGTTCAGCTCCTTGGTGTTGTGTGGGTTTCAGTCCCGGCGACCTGCTTCAAGCGCTCCACTCCGTCGCCTTGCCGGCACTGACGTCCAGCGCCGAGCCGGTGATGTAGCGAGCCTGGTCGGAAACCAGGAACAGAACGGCCTTGGAGATCTCCTCCGGCCCGTAGTAGCCGACCGGCAGCTTGTGCATCGCCGCGCGCACAACCTCCTCCGACGTCTCACGTGTCGGGGCCTCCAGATCGGGTCGAAACATGCCGTCCAGGACCTCGTTGACGATCATCGGCGTGTCGACCATGGTCGGGCAGACAGCGTTCACCGCCACGTCGTACGGACCGAGCTCGATCGCTGCGGTCTTGACCAACCCGATCACGCCCCATTTCGACGCGCAGTATGCGCCTAGGTTTTGCGTCCCCTGGCGCCCGCACATCGAAGACGTGACGACGATGCGACCAGCCCCGCGTTCCCGCATGTGTCTGCCAACGGCCCGCATCGCGTAGAAGGCACCGCTGAGGTTGGTCTCGATGACGTCATGCCAGAGTTCGTCCTCCATCTCGACGATCTGCGCGGGCGCCCAGATGCCCGCGTTGGCACACAGGATGTCGATCTGGCCGAGCTCCTCGATGACCCGCTCCACGGCAGACTCAACCTGCGCGGAATCGCGGACGTCGGCTTCGACCGCCAGGCATCGGCGTCCCAGCGCCTCCACAAGCTGAACGGTCTGCTCCATATCGCCATCGCTGTTCATCGCGTAGGGGATCGTGTGGTATTGCAGCCGGACGTCGCAGAAGGCGATGTCGGCACCTTCCTGCGCGAGCATGATGGCGTGGCTGCGCCCCTGACCGCGCCCGCCGCCGGTGATGAACGCGACCTTCCCATCAAGCTGGCCCATGAATTCCTCTCTCCTCTGGTGGGCCCGATCCTATATGATCGTGGACAGGATCGTCAATAAGGAGAACTGCCATGACCCTTGAGGCCCCGGTGCGAGCCCTGCTCGATGCCCCGAACTACTGCTTCCTCAGCACGCTGCGTCGCGACGGAAGCCCGCACGTCGTCGCCGCCTGGGTGAGCGCCGATGGCGACGAGATCCTTCTCAACAGCGCCGCTCATCGGGTGTGGCCCCGCAACCTCGAGCGTGACCCGCGCATCGCCGTCCTCATCCAGAACGCCGAAAACCCCTATGAGTTCGCGCAGATCCGGGGCGTTTGCACGAGCCTGAGCGCCGAAGGCGCCGACGCGCACATCGACTTCCTGGCCCAGAAGTACATGGGCGTTGATGAATATCCGTTGCGGGAGCCCGGCGAGCAGCGCGTCATCGCACGCATCCGGCCCGATCACGTCTTCCACTTCGCAGGTCCGGACTCGCTCCCGCCAGCACCGCAACCAGCTAGCTGAGCCTGCGGTCAGATTTCTTCGGACGCCGACCGGTCGTCGTTCGCGGCCTTCCATGCCCGGAAGCTGGTGACGTTGTTCAACTTGTGGGCGCGCGCGGCGGCCTCTATTGCCTCCGCGGGCGCGTGCTGACGTAGGAGCGCGATGAGTTCCTCATGCTCGCGGATAGCATCCTTGCCGCGGAAGGGGATATATACGAAGACCGTGCGGCGGTGGAGCGCCAGCCGGTCGTCGAGCTCGCGCACGACTGTGACGAGCGAAGGGTTCGGGCAGCGGTCGTAGACCACCCCGTGGAATTCCTGATTCAGCCGTCGAAAACCCAGCGCGTCCAAGGCTTCGACGGTTGTCACCATCTCGTCGTTGAGCGCCGTCATCCGGTTGAGGTCTTCCCCGGTGATGTCAGGCGCGGCGGACGCGGTCGCGAACCCTTCCAGAACCGCGAGCAGTGTCATCTCCTCTTCGAGGACAACCGGGTCGATCGGCGCCACCGTAGCGCCGGCGTTGGGGCGGTAGGTCACCAGGCCTTCGGCCTCAAGACGGCGGATCGCCTCGCGCACCGGCAGCGCTGAGACGTTGAACTCGACAGCGAGCGAATCGATCACCAATCGGTACCCGGGCCCATTCGAGCCGTCCAGGATCCGTTCGCGAAGGCGCGCGTACACACGTTCCTGCTTGGTGAGCGTGGTGAGCGCCCGCTTCTTAGTCATCGTTCTCTGCCTCTGGAGCCGGCATCTCTAGGCCGGGAACTTCGCCAAGCTACCGCAGTCGATCGGGATCGCTGCGCCGGTCACGTAGCGCGCCTCGTCGGAGAGCAACCATAGTACAGCGTGCGATACGTCCTCGACCTCCATCCAGGGCACCTGAAGCAGGTTGTAGGACATGAATGCGGCCTTGGCATCGTCCTGCGTCGGGCCATCGATGTCGGGGCGAAAGTTCTGATAGGTGAAGTCGTTGAGGAGCATCGGCGTGCCCACGTTGGTCGGGTTCACCGTGTTCACGCGGATGTTGTGCGGTGCCAGCTCGTTCGCCAGAGCCTTCATGAGTCCCACGAGTCCGTGTTTGGACGCGGTGTAGTGCGCGAGCGTCGGCATTCCCATCAGCCCGGCGATGGAACTCGTGAACACGATCGCCCCTCCGCGGCCTGCCTCGATCATCGACGGCATAGCGATCTGAACCGTGTTCCACGCGCCGGTGAGGTTGATGCCGATCATCTCATCCCACATCGCAGGCGTGAGGTCCACCGCCGGCCCCAAGGAGGTGATGCCCGCGTTGGCCACGACGAGGTCGATCGGCCCGAGCTCGGACACGGTGTCGGCGACGAGGCCCTCCAGGGCCTCGCGGTCGCGCACGTCGCCCTGGCGCGACACGACGCGTCCGCCGGCTTCGGAGACCAGGCGTGCCGTCTCTGCGAGATCGTCGGGCGTCGGCATCGGATAGCGCGGCGACGCCAGCGGACCGGCGAGGTCGAAGATGGCCACATCGGCGCCTTCCTCGGCAAGCCGGACCGCATGTGAGCGCCCCTGGCCGCGCGCCGCCCCGCTGATCAGTGCCACCTTGCCGTCAAAACGTCCCATGTCTGTTCCTCCTTTGGATCGATCGCGCCAATCAGCTAATCGGCGCCATCGACAGTTCGGATGCGACTGGGAACGTCAGGACGCTGTCCCAGTCCATGAAAGTCGGTGTGTCCTCATTGAGCTCGATGCCCTCTGGCGACGCCCATGCCGCCGCAGCCGCGGCGTCATCGGCAAAGACGTAGACAGACAGCGAGTCATAGCCGGCTGAGACCACAGGGCCGTCAGCCTCGTCGCGGAGCAGCATCTGCCGGTACTCGACCAGCCCGGGCAGCCGGCGCGCCAACGGCGCGTGGATCTCGCGGTAGTGCCGCGCGTACTCCTCACGTGACATGCCCTCAACTCGCTTACAGGCGAAGGCGACGGTATGCATGATCAACCCTTTCTGCGCTTGCGATGATCGGCCACAGTCCGCGGCCGCGCCGCCATTCCAGGCGACGCGGCGCGAACCAGGACCTCGGGGCCGTCTACTTGATGCCCCAGATCTTCCTGTACTCGGAACGGAAGTCGACGTCTCCGGTCCATGGAGCAGCAACATCCGCCGGCAGGTTGTCCTTGTCGATCAGCTTCCGGGCGTACCCCTCTCCCTGGTAGCCGTCGGCGTCATCGACCGTCGGCTGACCCTGGAAGATGCGGTTCACCTGGTCGACCGCCGCCCATCCGACCCACTCGGTGCTGCGTGCGACAGTGACCGCCTGCACGCCATCCTTGATGTTCTGGATGTTCTGTGGGTTTCCGTCGATCCCGACGACCTTGATCTTCCCGGCCTTGCCCATCTGCTTGATCGCCGTTGCCACAAATGTGCCGGCGAAGTCGTATGGAGCGTAGACCCAGTCGACATCAGGGTGCGCTTGCAGCTCCGCTTTGACCCGTGTTGGGAAGGTCGTGGCGATGTCGACGATAGAGAAGTCCATCTCCCCCGCGACCTTGCAATCCGGGCAGTACTTCGCGAGGTCGGTCTTCATCGACTGGATGCCGTGGTCCACCTGCGGGAACTCCGAGTCGTTGATCAGCAGGACGTTGGCCTTCCCGCCGCTGTGCGTGGCGATATAGGCGGCGATTGGGGGCGTATCGAGCACGTAATCGTTGTTGATGACCGCGTCCCACCCGTTTGGATCCTTCGGCTTGGCCTCCGTCCCACTCATGGAGATCAACTTGACACCCGCCTTCTTGAGCGCCGGCACGACACCAGAGAATGCGCTCAGCGGCGTCCCCGTAACGAACACGGCGTCGGCCCCCAGGCTGATCGCCTGTCGCATCGCGGACTGCACCTTCTTGGGATCGCCCGCCGGATCGATCAGCTGTGTCTTCCAACCCATCACCTTGGCGGCCTCGAGGAAGGCATCGCCCGGCCGTTTGCACCCGATCGCTGCCTGGGTGCATGGGATGTCGATGACAAACTTGTCCTTCGCCGGCGGCGGCGAATCCTTCGGCCCTTGCCACGTCGGAGGCGTCTTGGCCTTCTCGACGACTGCGGCCGCCTCCGCGTTGTTGCCGGACGTTTCTGCAGTCGCACCCGACGAGTTCTCCGTCCCCGAATCGTTATCGCTGCCACAGGCGGCCACGCCGAGCGTCAAGCACAGCGCGGCCAGCACCGCCACCAACTTGCGAATCATCGTTTGACTCATTTCAACTCTCCTCCAGGAAAAACATTTCGCCTTCACGGCACGATGCTGCTGCGCAATCCAACGCGAGCGACCATGCTAGGAAGATCCTTGGCGTATTTCCTATATGATTCCTGATGCGTTTGTCAAGGGCGTGGGAGACCCTCGCCGACGCGCCAGCTCAGGTGCGGGTCAGAAACCGTGCTCTAGCTCAAGCGACTTGGCGACGATCCGCCACCGCCCGTCGCGAAGGACGACTTCGTCGCGGTAGATGCCGGCGGTGACGACGTCGATCCGGTCCGCGCCGATGTGCAGGACCGTCAGATAAGACCGCACTACTGCGCGGTCCTCCGTCTCCTCGTCGTAGCGGAAGTTGGTGATCACGTGGCGTCGTTGCTCGGTGTAGCGCTCCTTGAACTCGCGGATCTGGCCGACGATCGCCACAGGACCTACCTGCTCGTGGCTCTCGCCCCCCTTCACGCGCATCTCGTAGCGGGCGTCTTCGGTGAACAGCTCGGCGAGCGCGTCGAAGTCACGCTCGTCGTGGGCCCAGGCATATCGCCCGAGGAGCTCTTCGATGAGATAGCGAGGTGCGGTCATGTGGTGTCTCCGGAACGTCGAGTGATGAAGGGAGCTTCAGAAGCTTCGGCTTCTGCGATTTGCGCGGTAGCGCTCAACCCGGCAGCGTCACCTCTTGTGAAGCCGAAATCGTGTGGATCACAAGCTGCGTGTCGGCGATCAAGGGAGTCGCTTCGTCGAGGAACTGCTGGATGTGGGGAGCGCGCTGATGCGTCTCGAAGGCCCTGGCGTCCCGCCATTGCTCAACCCAGAGGATTCGGTTCGGGTCCTCCACGTCAACCAACACGTCGTAGCTGATGCACCCGGGCTCCGCGCGTGTTGGCGACATCGCGAGCTGAGCCATGGCGAGCACCGCCTCGCGGTCGGCGTCGGTGACCTTTGCCTCGAACGTGATCAGCAGCATTGCGTGAATCGCAGCACATTCATGTCGGAAAACATATAGGACTTCCGCGCAAACTAGTTCGAGAACGAGAAAAGCCCCGCATCAGCAGGGCCTTTCTTGGAGGGTGAGCGACGGGACTCGAACCCGCGACCACCTGGACCACAACCAGGAGCTCTACCAGCTGAGCTACGCCCACCAAGCTCGGAGCACTTTAGAGACTCGCGGCCGTCTCGGCGGTCAGGCGGTCGGCAACCCCGGGGTCAGCTGGCGTGGAGTTCACTCAGGGGCGTGCCACCGACGGCCCAAGAGCTGGTCGGCACTGAGGTGAGGACCACCTGCACGGCCTCGGCCGGCACCCCGAAGTCATCGATAACGGCTTTGGTGACATCGGTGATCAGCTCTCGCTGCTGCTCAGCTGTCGGGCCTTCGATGAAACTGATTTGTACGAGCGGCACAATTTTCTCCAGTCGATGATCACAAGCGGTGGGCCGGCGTGGGGCCGGGCCACCGACGATATTTACGGGCCACCGAGGCTGTTCGCCCGGGTGGCCCGTAGCTTGGTGCGCCGGCTATCGCCGGCGCGAAACTAACGCCGAACTTCGTTCGGAAGAGTGTTAGGCCATTCGCCCTCGTAGCTGCGGCGATGCACCTCATCGGCGCTGACGCCCGCGCGACGCGCCTCCAGCAGCTTGGCCGGGTCGACGCCGGGGCCGAACGGATCGATCTGGAACCGGTCCGTGTAAAAGACCTTCCGCGACTCACGCCAGTCGTGGTGGTTGTCGACCTGCAGCTCAACGCTGTTGCCGTCGGGATCCACGTAGTAGAACGATGTGCTCGGGCCGTGGTTGACCGTGCGGTGCGGCAAAATGTCGAGCGCTGCCAGGCGCTCCCAAGTCTCCAGCAGCTCGTCGAGTGTCGCGTACTCAAAGCCGACGTGATGCAGGCCGGGACGCCTGACAGCATCGGGATCGGCATCCATGAAGTCGCCCGCGACAAAGGCGAGCCGGTGGCTGGCAAGGTCGTTGGTCACCCATACGGCCCGCTCGTCGCCGTAGCTGATCTGGCAGCCGGTGACGACCTTGTACCACTCGACCATGGCGTCGAGCTGGTTGGTCTTCAGCTGTACGTGATGGAGAAGCGGACGAGCGATCGGCTTACCGTTTGGGTCCGTGTCGTCGAGGATCTTGATCAGCTCCTCGGAGGTATCCGGTTCGGCGATCTGAACTGTTCTAACTGCCTGCGTCATAAGGCACCCATCTCCTATTTCTTGTCCACCGCGTGAGCCACGGTGTTTTCCAGTACGCCGATACCTTCGATCTCGATCTGCACGCTCGACTTATCTTTGAGGAAGAGGCCCTGCGGCCGCCCGACTCCGGACGGCGTCCCGGTCATGATGATGTCACCTGGGACCAGTGTGGTGTAGGCGGACGTATAAGCGACGATCTCCGAGATCGGATAGATCAGATCGGAGGTCCGCGCATGCTGACGCTGATCGCCATCGACGATCGTCTTGAGCTCGAGGTTGTTGAAGTCGTCGAACTCGTCGAGCGTCGTGATGCAGGGACCCATCGGAGCAAAGGTGTCGAAGCTCTTACCGAGCGAGATGTTGGCCAGCCGGCCGGGCTTGTCGCCCTTCTGCACATCACGCGCCGAGACGTCGTTGCCGATCGTGAAGCCGGCGATGTAATCCACCGCGTCCTTCTCGGCGACATCGGTCGCTTCCTTACCGATCACGATGACCAGTTCGCCCTCGTAGTCGACCTTGTCCGGAGCGATCGCGGGCAGGCGGATCACCGAACGTGTCGCGGCGACCGAGGAAGGCGCCTTGAGGAAGATGAATGGATCGTCGTGGACCTGTTCGTGGCTGACCTCTTCACGATGCGCGTGGTAGGCCCAACCGACCGCCCAGATCTTCGTCGGGTGCGGAACCGGAGCGCGCAGCTCGGTCTCGGACAGAGCGGATTCAGCGCCTGTGTCGGCAGCCGCAACGTCGTGCAGTGAGACACCGTCGGCCAGCGCGGCGCCAAGGTCGGGGTAAGGCAGCTTTAGCTCGGACACGACATCGCCGTCGAGGCGGCCGATTCCGGTGGTGGTTGTGACCAGGCGAGGCATCAGTGACCGTCTCCGTCCTTTACGAGTCGAACGCGCCGGGAGATCAGGAACCTGTCTCCTTCTTTGCGCACATGCCAGTTGACGCCGATGAGTCCCTCGAACTCCTTGGCGCCGTCCTTGACCAGATAGACCAGCGTGAGCGTCTTGACCGCGTACTCGTCATCGGCGATCTGCACGACACGCAGGTTGTTGAGGATGTGCATCGTCACACGGTCGGTCTTTGCCTGCCGCGAGGTCAGGAAATCCTCGAGCTGCGACGTGCCCTCCACCGTCCGCCCCGGGAGCTCGACGACCGCGTCGCTCGTGAACAGATCGAGTGCCTTGAGCGCCTCGCCCGCGTCGACGTGGTCGTGGTAGCCGTAAACGGCCTCGGCGGCCAGCTGCCAGGTCTCGAAATCGACAGGCGGAAAATCAGTCTGGTACGGCCCTGCACTCACCGGCATTCACCCAATCCATTTTGTGCACAACGCGGTCGTCAGCGTAGCGGAACGGGAAACTCCAGGATGCGCGCCGACCCGCTGAAACCGTGTTGTGGCCTGGTGTCCTGAGCCCAGCTCAGCCGCCGGTCCAGCCGGTGTAGCCGCTGACCTTGGCGGCGACCGCGTGCAGCCGCGATTCCTTACCGGTGCGGATCTCGCGTAGATCGCCCGCTCGCCGCAGTCCCGCGATCAGACCTGCCCCCACCATGCGCAGCGGCTCTGGCTTCCAGCGCTTCGGCGGCGCGCCGACGAACGGCAGCCGCGTCAGCTCGGTATCGCGACCGAGGATGAGATCGGCAAGGGTGCGGCCGCCAAGATTGGACAGACCCACGCCCTCTCCCGCGTAGCCGCCGTGCCATCCCAGCCCGGACTCGCGGTCAAGTGACACTCCCGGCGCCCAGTTGCTGGGGGCACCGAAAATTCCCTGCCACGAGTGGTCGAAACCGATGCCCTCAAGCGCCGGGAACAACTCGACCAGCTCCCGCGCGTACATCGCGCGCTGCTTGGGACCCGCGGGGCCCTCCGGCGACGGCGCTGAACCCCATTTGTATGGCAGACGGTTGTCGTCGCCCCCGATGGTGATGCGGTGGTCGGTCGTGTGCTGCAGGTGCAGGAAGCGGTGCTCTGCCAACAGCGCCTCGCGGTTCTGCCAGCCGATCTCGTTCCAGATTGTGTCGGGGATCACCTCGGTCACGATCATCGAGGTGTGGATCGGGCAGATCACGTTCTTGTGCGTCTTGAGCGACTGCGTGTAGGCCTCGGTCGTGCGTACGACGAACCTCGCCTTGACCTCGAGCCCGCTCTCAGTCTTCGCGACATGCGGTTCGATCGCCGCAACCGGGGTGTCCTCGTAGATCGTCACCCCCATGCGCTCGACGACATCGGCGAGCCCGCGGACCAGGCGGCCCGGATCCACCGAAGCGCAGTGCACGCTGTAGCGCGCGCCGAGAGCATCCTTGATCTTGATGCGGTCCAGCGTCTCCTCCTGGGAGAGCCAACGCGTGTCGTCCTCGGTCAACCCCCATTTGCGGTCTTCCTCAACCGAACCGTGGAGCATCTCGACCTCTAGCTCAGACCGTGCGACGCGGACCACACCGGCGCGGTTGAAGCCGCATTCGATGTTCTCGCGCTCGACCGTCTCCTGGATGTTGAGCAGCGTGTCCTGACTCGCGCGCTCCATCGCGATCGCGGCGTCGCGGGTGCCGGCGCGCTTTGTCCAGTACTCGCGTGAGCCGATGAACTGGGCCAGCACAGCGCCGCCATTACGACCGGATGCGCCATAGCCGGCAACCACGGCTTCGAGCATCACTATCTCGAGGCTCGGGTCCTCACGCTTGAGCGTGTACGCGGTGTATAGGCCTGAATAGCCGGCGCCGACGATGCAGACGTCGGCCTCGCGTGAAGCCTGAAGCGATGGGCGCGGCCGAAGCGGCGCGTCCTTGTAGAGCTGCTTCATCCAGTGAGAGACCCCGCCTGGGTCGGAAACGATGTTGCTCTTCATGGCAGATCCTTCTTGTCCGGGGCTTGCGGGGAGAAGCTGAAGCTATCAGCCGCGAATCACGCCTGCCCATGCGCCGAAAATGTTTGCCATGCAGCGGAAAAATGGGCCGATCGGCGGCGTAAGCTGGCCCCGTGTCCGAAGACTTCGCAGTCGTAACGGCGACTGGGTCGGCAACCGAATCGCCAGCACGTGCGACGGCGCCGAGCCGGTCTCCCCTACGCGTAGCGGCGGTCCAACATCGCTGGCATGCAGACCGCGACGAGCACAGCGCCGCACTGGCCGACGGCATCGCGACGGCAGCCGATCTCGGCGCGCGCCTGGTGGCACTTCCCGAGCTGACCCTCTCTCCGTATTTCGCCGTGGACCCGGATGGGCCGGCTGCCGGCCCTTCGCAGCCCGAGGATCTGCGCTCCGGTCCGACGTTCGAGTTCGCGGCGGCGCAGGCATCACGGCATTCGATCTACCTCCAGGCATCGCTCTACGAGCGCGCCGAGTCAGAGGACGGGCTCGGCTTCAACACGGCGATCGTCGTGGGCCCGGACGGCGAGTTGGCATCGCGCACGCGCAAGCTCCATATCCCTGTCACGGCGGGCTACCACGAGGACCGCTACTTCCGCCCGGGTCCGGCATCGGCCGACGCAGGCGGCGGCTTTCCGGTCCTGGAGATCGAGCAGGCCGCGTTCGGCTTCCCGACCTGTTGGGACCAGTGGTTCCCAGAACTGGCGCGCGCCTACGCGCTTGAAGGCGCGGACGTGCTCGTCTATCCGACGGCGATCGGGTCCGAGCCCGACCACCCCCAGTTCGACACCCGGCCGCAATGGCAGGCGGTGATGGTCGGTCATGCGATCGCGAACGGACTGTTCGTTATCGCCACGAATCGGGTCGGCTTCGAGGACCCGATCACCTTCTACGGCTCGTCGTTCATCGCCGATCCGTACGGGCGGATCCTCGTGCAGGCGCCGCGCGACCGCCCGGCGGTGATCGCGGCCGACCTCGACCTCGATCAACGCCGCGATTGGCTCGACCTGTTTCCGTTTCTGGCGACCCGCCGGCCCGACGCTTACTCCTCGCTGACGTGAGCTCGACTCCAGCGCGCGACGGCTTCAGGATGCCGGCTGAGTTCGAGGGCCATGAGCGCTGTTACATGGTCTGGCCAGAGCGCCCGGACAACTGGCGCGAGGATGCCGGCCCGGCGCAGGCCGCGTTCGCCGCCGTCGCCGCCGCGATCGCACCCTCGGAACCCGTCACGATGCTTGCCTCGCCGGCCCAGACCGAACAAGCCCGAGCGCAACTCCCCGCAGGCGTCGATGTCCTAGAGGCCGTCAGCGACGATGCCTGGGCACGTGACATCGGGCCGACGTTCGTGATCGATGACCACGGCGACCGTCGAGCCGTGGATTGGATCTTCAACGCTTGGGGCGGCGCCAAGGGCGGCCTGTACTCCTCGTGGGCCAATGACGACCAGATCGCGGCCCAGATAGCCGAGTTCGAGGGCTGCGGCCGCTATCAGGCGCCGTTCGTTCTCGAGGGCGGAGCGATCCACACCGATGGGCAGGGAACGTTGTTCACCACCGCCGAATGTCTGCTCAACGGCAATAGAAATCCGACGATGACTAAGGCTCAACTCGAGGCTGAGCTTCGAGCCTTCACCGGAGCGCGAAAGGTCATCTGGCTCCCGTTCGGAGTCCATGGCGACGAGACCGACGGCCATATAGACAATCTGCTCCACGTCGTCGCGCCAGGTGTGGTCGCACTCACGTGGACAGACGACGAGACCGACCCGCAACATGCGCGGTCAGCGGCGGCGCTCGAGGTGCTGCGCACTACGCCCGACGCACATGACCGGGCGATCGAGGTTCACCTCCTGCCCGTGCCGCGCCCGGCGCCGATCACCGCCCAGGAGGCCGCCGGCGTAACGGCTACGCCGGGCTCAAAGCCACGACTTGCGGGCGAAACGCTGGCGGGGTCCTACGCGAACTTCTACATCGGCAATTCACGCGTCGTAATGCCGCTCCTGGACGAGCGGGCCGACACAGACGCTCAAGCGGTGCTCGAGGGTCTTTTCCCGAGTAGAGAGGTCATCGGCGTGCCGAGCCGCGAGATCCTGCTCGGCGGCGGCAACGTGCACTGCATCACCCAGCAGGTCCCGACCGCGTGAGCGCGGTCGAGTAGGAGCTGTCGGCGGCGCGCTCGATCAGCTCGATGACGATCCCGCCCGGGCCCCGCACGTACACGACGCGCGCGCCGCTCCAGAATCCCGGCTCGTCGAACTGCACTGTCTTTGCGACCGGTTCGTAGCCCGCGGCGATCACCCGCGCGACGAGGTCATCGATGTCGCGGACGCGCAAGGCGCAGTGCCCGCCCCCGGGCCTCAGCGCGTCCGGAGTGATCGGCTCTCCGCGCGGTTCGGCGATCTCGAAAAGCTCGAGCGTGTGGCCGTCGCCGAGATCGAGGTCCGCGTAACGGCCGCGCAGCTCAGGGTGGTCGACGGCCTCTCCGGCACTGCCTCCGACCAGCTCGCCACGCGTTCGGAGCGGCACTCCGAGGACATCGCAGAAGAACTCGAGCGCACCGTCCAGGTCCGCGCAGCTGAATCCAACGTGATCGATCCCGATCACGGCGGTTTGATCGACGTTCACAACCCCTGTGATCGGCGGCGTCCCCGTCCCCTTGATCCGACGCCGTTCAAACCGTCGCACCTGCCAACCGCGCAGGAATCCGCTCGCGCGCCATCAGGTCCTCGAAGGTCTCGGCCGCTTTGATGATCTCGGCGTTGTCGCCGCTGACCAGGATGGTCGCCGGCCGACCCATCGCGTTGAAGTTGCTGGCTGTGGCGTCCTGATACGCGCCGGTATCCAGGAACGTGAGCACGTCACCCACCTGGTACGCAGGCCGCGTGCGCGGCGCCGACAGGATGTCCCAACCGCACGAAATCCCGGTGATAGCCGCATCGATTTCCCCGTCTCTCTCAGTCGGCTCAGCAGCGATGATCGTCCAGTCGTTGTGCTCGATGTATGTGTCGGCGAGGAACGCCTCGCTGGTGTCGGTCTCGATCCACGCGCGTGGTACCGGCTCGAGTTGCCGCTTGACATTGCGGACGGTGGTTAGATGCACACCTGCGTCGCCATACACAGCTCTGCCGGGCTCTATCTGTAGCGTGATGTCCTGAGGCGCGAGACCCTGCGCGCGCAGGCCGACATCGAGCGGCTCGACGATCGCCTGGAGATACTCCTGCGGAGTCGGCGTCGCCGCCGCTTCGTCCCGCCCGCCGAGCGCGCGAGCGGCCGGGTCCCGCGGCAGGGCGAAGCCGCCGCCGAGGTCTATCTCGCGTGGGCGCCAGCTCGGCGCCGCGGCGCGCAGTTCTTCGATCTGCCTCGACATGTCGGTCCCAAAGGCCGCCCAGAATGAGAGGTCCGTCGTCTGACGACTCACATGGGCCGCTACACCGGCCAGATCGATGTGCGCGCTCGCGCACCCGAGCACCGCGCTTTCGCAGGCATCCTGAAATGGCATGCCGGCCCGGTAGTCCTGCACCGCAAGATGCGCCGGATACGAGTCGCCGGAGAAGTCCGAAGACGCGGTCGAGGCTGCCAGCCAGGGCCGCAATCTCAGGCGCACGATCGCGACCTTGCCGGCGGCCTGCGCGATCACCTCCGTCCGCCTGATTTCGTCCAGCGAGTCGAGCGTCAGCATCGCGCCACGGTCGATGGCGAGCGCCAGCACGTCATCCGGCTTTGTGGCGCCGTTCACCGAGATCTTCTCCACGCGGACGCCCGCGAGCAGGGCCAGCTCGAACTCATGGCGACCGAACACGTCACAGCCAAGGCCCTCGTCGTTGAGGATGCGGCGCAGGGCGATCGATGTATTCGCCTTCAGCGAGGGCATGACGACCGATGGCCCGTACGGCCAGGCGTGCTTGAGCGCATCAGCCCACATGCGGGCGTTGGCGCGCAAACGCGCCTCCGACACCACGTACAGCGGCGTCCCGAACTGACGCGCCAAGGCGGCTGCGGATATCCCCTCCACCCACAGCCGCCCATCACGCATTGCGATCGGTCCGTCGTCCTCGATTCTCGGCGCCTCCACGCGAGTCACCCTTGCTCGTTAGTCACGTGGATCGGCGGGCGCCGCCTCGAGGCCGCGGTCAAAAAACGCCGGCGACATTGCGCGTGACACGAGAGACCCGACAAGTCCGAGCACCACGATCACGATCGCGATCGTGATCGGCCCTCCCATGCCGAGCAGCCCACCCTCGGCGCCCTTGGTCAGGTCCGAGGCGGTCCGGTACAGCACATAGGTGAGAGCGACGGCACCGGCGAGCGGAGCTACGCCGAGCATCAACAGGTTGCGCGGGCCACCGGCGAGACGGCGCCTGAAATACACAACGCACGAGAACCCGGTGAGCGCGTAGTAGATCGCAACGAGCAGTCCGAGCGCGGTCAGGGAGTCCAGCAGCACCGACTCGCTGATGATCGTCATGCCGATGAAGTAGACGAGGCTCACGCCCGCGAACACCAGCGTGGCGATGCTAGGGGTCCGAAAGCGCGCATGAATCTCAGCGAACCGCGGCGGTAGCGCCCCA
>DATMIZ010000129.1:0-4167 GCA_035554055.1 Baekduia sp.
GATAATCCTCGAGGTCCCCGAATCCGTGCCAGTAGCGGGCGTGCTCGGCCACCAGCCGCAGCGTCACCTTCGGTCCGCTGCCGCCGATCAGGAACGGCATCTCGCCGACGGCGGACGGGTTGAGCTTGCGTAGACGCGACTTCATCCGGGGCAGGTCCTTGCTGAGCGCGCTAAGACGATCCGGAGCCGTGCCGAACTCGTAGCCGTACTCGTCGTAGTCGCGCTCGAACCAGCCCGCGCCGATGCCGAAGATCACGCGCCCGTCCGAGGCGTGGTCAATCGTGCGGTGGGCGTCGGCCAGATACTCGGGGTTCCGGTACGAGTTGCAGAACACGAGCGCACCGATCTGCGCGCGCTCGGTGACCTCCGCCATCACCGCCAGCGATGTCAGGCCCTCGAAATGCAGGCCGTCCGCGTCACCGTAGAGCGGATAGAAGTGATCCCAGGTGAAGATCATGTCGGCGCCGAGTTCGTCGATATCGATCCACGCTTGTCGCATCGCAGAGAAATGTGCGTGCTGGGGCTGTACCTGCACTGCGACCTGAACTGGCATGCCGACTCCTTGGGCTGTCGAAGTTGACCCCGACATTAGGCACGTCGGATTCGAATCTTGGTGTCGTGATGCGTGGCGCTGGGAAAGACCGGTCAATTCCCGCGCAAAGGAGCACTCGTGTCAGATCAGGCAATTCCATTCACGGGGGTCAGCGAGCTGGCGCTCGAGGTACCGGACCTCGAAGTCGCGGAGCGCTTCTACACCGAAGTGCTCGGGCTCCCGGTGGTCGAGCGCTGGACCGACCGACACCCCTCACCCGCCCACGCCGTGTGGCTGATGGCAGGCGATCGCACGAGGATCGGCCTCTGGGAGCCGATGATCGGGCTCGGCAAGGCGCAGGGCGGCGTGCACGTTCACTTCGTCCTGCACACACCCCCTGAGAGCTTCGACGCGGCGATCGAACGGATCGAAAGCCACGGCGTCGACGTCTTCGTCTGGGATCACAGCGGCTACGGCTACGGGCGCGGCATGGCCGCCTATTTCCACGACCCCGCAGGCCACTGCATCGAACTATGGACGTGGGACGTCGCCGAGCACCTCGTGGAACACGGACGCGGCGAGTCGCCGGGAACGCTCTAGAGGCCGGCAGCCGTGACCAGGCGCGGCACGGCTTCGGTCTCCCAGCCGGGAGCCATCAGGTGCACGCCGCCGACGCCGTTGATGCCCTGCAGCTTGCCGATCAGCTCCGCCGCGAGCTCGATCCCGGCAGTCTTGGCCTCGTCACCGGAGAGACCCTCCATCCGCGCGAAGGTCGCGTCATCGACCTCCACACCCGGGATCTTGTCGTGCATGAACTGCAGCATCTTCGTGCTGCGCGCGGGCGTGACACCGATCAGGAACGGCGCCTTCGTCGTCAGCCCGGAGGCGACGATCGGGGCGAACCACTCCGCGAAGCGCTCGGCGTCGTAGACGATGTTGGTCTGGAAGAAGTCGACGCCGGCCTCGATCTTGGACTCGAGCCGTTCGAGCGTGTCGACCAGCGGGTTGGCCGCGCCCGCGATCAGGAAGCTCGGCGGCTGCGCGAGCTCCTCCCCGGCGGCGAGCTTGCCGCCGTTCATGGCGGCGATCAGCTTCGTCATCCCGGTCGAGTCGACGTCCTTGACCGCCGTGGCGAGACCGTCGTACTTGCCGACGCTCAGCGGATCGCCGCTCAGCGCGAGCACCGAACGCACGCCCAGTGCCCAGGCGCCGAGGAGCTCGGACTGAAGTCCCATCAGGTTGCGGTCACGCCCGGTTAGCTGCAGGATCGGCTCCAGGCCCTCGTCCTGCATGTACACCGCGCATGCGACCGGCGACATCTTCACCGTCGCGGCCTGGTTGTCGGTGACGTTGGCCGCCACGACGTGCGGAGCCAGCGCCTTCGCCGCCTGCCGGACGAACTCACCGTCGGGTTCAGCCGGCGGGCCCAGCTCGGCCGTGATCGTGAACTTCCCCGCGGACAGGGAATCTGACAGCTTCGACATCTGGGCTCCTAGGACGCGACGGTCGCGTTGACGGGCTCGCCGATCTTAGGCGTCTTGGTGAACGCATCACGCGGGCGTGCTGTCAGCACAACGGTGTTGGAGTTCTCGCGGTAGGCGAAGTCCTCCATCTTCACGTGGAAGCCGAGACGCTCGCCGACGAGTTCGAACACGGGGCCGTTCAGCCAGTTGAGCACCGAGCCCTCGAGCTTGCCGGGCCCGCGATAGGCGGCGTATTGGCTGACGTCGCGCACGAAGATGTCCTGCCCCACCAGGACGCCCTCGTTGTGCAGCAGCTGGAGCGTCTGGGCGAAGCTCTCGATCGCGACCGTCGAGGCATGCACCCGGCGCCATTCAGGCAGCTTCTCGAGCAGCTCGTCGAGATGCGCATCGGCGCTTGGCGCGACGCGCATCGAGGCCGGCGACGGGATCTCGGAGTAGATCTCCTCGAGATGGACGGAGTCCCACACGTCAGACCAGAAGCCGACGCCGGTCTCGGTGTCACGGAAGTAGTCAGGGCCGTGACGCAGCACGTTCTGCACGGTCTCGACGATCTCGCCCGGTGAGATGTCGTACTTCTTGGCGATCTCCTCCGTCTCACGGGGCGTGATGCTCGCGCGTACGAGCGGCTCGTAAGCGCGATCGCCGACACGCATCAGCTCGTCGGTCGGGAGGTTGTCGTAGAGGTTGCAACAGTGCGCGAACAGCACCTTGCCCTTGAGGTGGCCGAGGCCGACGAGCGGGTTGCGGAAGTCGAGCTCGAGCGGCGTGACCTTGTCGGCGTACTGGGCGACCATTGCCTGCGCGCGTTCGAGCACGTGCGCGGAGTAGTCGGCCATGACGTAATGCAGGCGGTCCAGGTAGTCCTTGCCCTGCGCGGTACAGGCGGCCTCAAATGCCTCCAGCCAGACCAGCGACTGATGCCCGTCGCCGACACCGAACTCGAGCACGTAGATCTCCTCGGGCAGCTCGGACCAGCCCTCGAGATGGTTCAGCGTGTCCATCAGCGTGCCGATCTGGTCGGCCCAGAACTCCGGATTGGTGCCGTCGGAGACGCCACCGGGTAGCGCGGAGGCGTAGTCCTTCTTGAAGGTCGTGTCCCAAGCTGCCAGGTGGACCCAGTAGCTGCGGTTGAAGGACCACATCACGCTCTTGCTGGGGCGGACCCAGTCCTCGAGGTGGATGCACTCGTGAATGTCGGGCTCGAGGCCGATCCCCTTGCTGAGACGATCGGCGATCTGCGATACGAGCTCCTCGTGGTCCATCTCAGCCGCGCGGCGCACGTCGATCGCGATCTCGGCGATCGGCTCGTTGGAGCCGTTGAGGTCGGGACGATCACCGAACGGGCGCACCATCACGGCTGCGCGGAAGTTCTTCTTGTACTGGACCCAGTCGAGGACCGCGGCCAAGCGCGAATGATCGACGTCAAGCGAATCGATTGCCTCCGCAAGCGCGGGCAAGATGTGGCCGAGAGCTTTGGGCTCTCCGCGGCCGATGGATGTGAGCTGGATTTCCACGTGCGACTCCTCGTTTAGCTGCCCGCATCATCAACCATCGGCGAGCGCGTCGCGACGGCCGAATGGGGCGAATAGCCTGACCTTAGGGATAGGAAGGCGGATAGTTGCCCGCAGTCGCAGGCACCGATCGTCCGCTGCTCATCTCCTTCGGTCCGCCCAGGGTGAGTCACATTGACCGCAATAGCCGCCGTCAAGATGCCCCACCCCCACCAGACCATCCCAGCCCGCCCAGGGTGAGTCACATTGACCGCAATAGCCGCCGTCAACATGCCTCACCCGTGGGTAGTACGGAAGGTGATCCGCGCGTGGACGGGTCCGCGTTCACCGGCATCTGCTGATGCAGTGGGATTTCCGCAAGCACTAGCCGGCGACCGCGGAGGCCAGCCGGCTCTCGGCATGCTGGGCCGGAGTGCCGCTCGGTAGCAGCAGTGCCGTGATCAGCGCGCCCCCAGCGAAGATTCCCGCCGCGATCCAGAACCCGGTCGTGTAACCGTGCACCTGCGCGGCCTCGATCAGCGCTGGCTGCGGCGGGCCGGCGGCATGGCCAGTCAAGAAGTCCTTGGTGGCGCTTGCGGCGAACGTACTGAGCAAGGCAGTCCCGACGGCAGCCCCGACCTGCTGCATCGTGTTCGCGGTC
>DATMIZ010000130.1:0-2031 GCA_035554055.1 Baekduia sp.
GCCAAGACGATCACGCTGATGGATCACTGGTTCCAGATGGAGATGGCCGGCAGGTCCGAGGATCCGATGCTCGAGGGCTACACCGGACTCGGATTTCTGGCGGGACTCACCAAGCGGGCACAGCTCGGGCTGCTGGTGACCGGCGTCACCTACAGACATCCCGGGCTGCTGGCGAAGATCGTGACGACGCTCGATGTGCTCAGCGGCGGGCGCGCTTTGTTCGGGATGGGCGCCGCCTGGTACGAGCGTGAGCACCGCGCCCTCGGCGTGCCGTATCCGCCGCTCGGTGAGCGCTTCGAGCGCCTCGAGGAGGCGATCCAGATCTGCAACCAGATGTGGAGCGACAACGACGGTCCCTACGTCGGCAAGCACTATCGGCTGGAAGAGACGATCTGCTCACCGCAGCCACTGCAGGCCGGCGGCCCGCCGCTCCTCATCGGTGGTGAGGGCGAGAAGAAGACGCTGAAACTCGTCGCGCGCTACGCCGATGCGTGCAACCTGTACGCGTACGACACGCAGACCGTCGAGCACAAGCTTGCGGTCCTGCGCGACCACTGCGAGGCGGAAGAGCGCGACTACGCAGAGATCCACAAGACGATCCTCGCGATGGGCGATCCGCTCGACGATGTCGATGGGTTCCTGTCGAGCATGGAGCAGTACGCGGCGCTCGGCGTCGATCAAATCTGGGTCGGTGCGCGTACTGGTGCTCTGGCGGCTTGGACCGAGGCGTTCATGGCCAAGGTCCAGCCGCGGCTCGCGGACATCTAAGCGCGTGAGACGCGGCAACGGGTGCCGCGCCTCGCGCTGATTCTCTGATTCGGCTTAGCGCGCGCTTGAAGAGCGGCCGCGCTGGGCGCGCTGCTGCTGGGCCGAGCCGCCGCGAGACTTCGGCTTGCCGCCACCCGAGCCGTTGCGAGGCTTGCCGCCGTTACCGCGATGGCCGCCGCCGCGCGGTCCGCCGCTTGCGCCCTGAGGACGGGTACGGCGTGAGTCGTTGCCGCCGGTGTCGTGCGAGCGCAGGCCGCCCGCGGCGAGCTCTGCGTGCAGGCCGAGCTGGCCGGCGAAGCGCACGACGTCGCGCACCTGGTCGGCCATCACGTAGGTGATGCCGATGCCGCTTGCGCCGGCGCGGGCCGTACGGCCGACGCGGTGCACGTAGTCCTCTTTGGCACCCGGAACGTCGTAGTTGATCACGTGCGTGACACCCGAGACGTCGATGCCGCGCGCGGCGACGTCGGTAGCGACGAGCGTGTCGATGCGACCGTCCTCGAAGCGTGCGAGCGCCTTCTCGCGCTGCGCCTGCGACTTGTTGCCGTGCATCGCCGCGACGCGGATGTTGCACTGGTCGAGCTTCTTGGCGAGCTTGTCGGCGCCGTGCTTGGTGCGCACGAAGACCAGTGTGCGGCCGCGGCCGGGCTCGGAGAGCTCGTCGATCAGGCGACCGGTCTTGGCAGCGTGCTCGACGCGGTGGAAGCGGTGCTCGATCTTGCCCTGCTCCTGCGCCGCATGCGCGTGCTCGTGGCGGACTGCGTCGCGCGTGAACTGGTTGGCGATCTGGCCGATCGCGCCGTCGAGCGTTGCTGAGAACAGCAGCGTCTGGCGGTCATCCGGCGTCATCTTCATCAGGCGCTCGACGACCGGCTTGAAACCCATGTCGAGCATGCGGTCGGCCTCGTCGAGGATCACGATCTGCACGCGGCGCAGCGAGACTGCCTTGCGCTCGATCAGGTCGATCAGGCGGCCGGGAGTGGCCACCAGGACTTCGGCGTGGCGCGCGCGCTTCATCTGCGGGCCGATGTTGGCGCCGCCGTAGACGGCTGCCATGGACACGCGATGCGCGTCGGCGACCACTGAGAGCTCGTCGACGATCTGCGAGGCGAGCTCACGCGTCGGTGCGAGCACGAGCGCCTGGGCGGCCGCGCCGCCGCGCTCGATCTTCTCGATCATCGGCAGGCCGAAGGCGAACGTCTTGCCCGAGCCGGTCGGCGACTTGACGAGCACGTCGCGTCCCTTCAGGACGTCAGGGATTAC
>DATMIZ010000131.1:0-6340 GCA_035554055.1 Baekduia sp.
CGCGGGTGGCTCGGGTCCGCCATTCACGACGCCGATCAGTGCGCCGTGAAGGTGTGGGCCAGCATCCAGGAGGGGAAGCTCGTGATCTTCGCGTCGACGAGGATCGGACGGTCGCGTGGGCCGTCGACCCATGACTGCAGCGCATCCAGATCGCTGGGCTTGCGCACCGTGATGCCCTCGCAGCCGAAGCCGCGCGCGATCGCCGCGATGTCCGTGTCGGGGAAGGTCACTGTGTCGTGGTTGACGCCCTCGTCGGTGAAGTGGTGGACCTCGGCGCCGTAGGCGTGGTCGTCGTAGACGAGGACGACCAAGGAAAGACCAAGGCGGACTGCCGTGTCCAGCTCGGCCAAGGACATCATCAGGCCGCCGTCGCCGACTGCGGCGACCGCGACACGGTCAGGGTTGGCGACCGCGGCGCCGATCGCCGCCGACAGGCTCAACCCGATCGACTGGAACGCCATCGGCAGCACGAAGCCCTGCGCATCGGGAACGCGCAGGAACATCGCCGGGTAGCAGTTGAAGTTCCCGCCGTCGGGCACCACGATCCGCTCGGTCGGCAGGATCGCATCGACCGCTGTGCTGAGCACCCGGGGGTCGATCAGTGCGTCCGTCGAGGTGTCCTCGTAGGGCTCCGACGCCCACGACCATCCGTCGGCGATCGTCGTGCGAATCTCCGGTGTGCGATAGCCGACGGCGTGATGATCGCGCCGTCTCAGCTCTTCAGTGACCGCCACGGCTGTCAGCGAGCTGTCGCCGATCACGGCAAGGTCGGTTTCGTGGTGAAAGCCGATCGCCTCGCTGTCGATGTCGACGTGGGCAACCGTCGCGTTCTGCAGCAGCCCTCCGTCCTGGGTCGTCCAGCGGTTGAGGCTCGCGCCGAACGAGACCACCACATCGGCATCCGTGACCAGCCGGGTCGTCGTGGGTGTCGCGAAGCCACCGATCAGGTCCAGGTACCAGGGATCGCCGTTGAACAGACCGCGCGCGACGGCGCTGGTCGCGAGCAGGGCGCCGGTCAGTTCGGCCAGCCGCGCGATCTCCGCCCGGGCATTCAGCCCGCCGCGTCCCGCGACGAGCACCGGGCGTCGCGCCGTCGCCAACAGGTCGGCGAGGTCACGAACGGCATCGGGTGCGGGCGCGGGCAGCGCCGGCGCGATCACGTCCGGAACCTCGATCGGCCCGGCCACTATCTGCGTCTGCACGTCGAGCGGCATGCTGAGCAGCACGGTGCGGCGGTCGTGCCTGGCCCGCCGGTAGGCGCGCACCACATCCTCTACTACTGTTGCCGCCCCGTGCACGCGCTCGGCCACTATGCCCAGCGCGCTCGCGGCGGCATCCTGATCGATCCAGAAGTTGGACTGCTTCGTGGTCGCCGGTGTGTCGCCACTGATCACGATCAGCGGCGTGCGGCTCTTGGCGGCCTCTGTCAGACCGGTCAGAGCATTGGTCAGGCCGCAGCCTTGGTGGACGCTCACCGCGGCCACCTCGCCCGTAACGCGGCTGTAGCCATCGGCCATCATGGCCGCGCCATGCTCGTCGCGGGACGCCACGAAGCGCGCACCGGCGGCGATCATTGCCGAGGTTGTGACGAAGTTGCCGCTACCGACGACGCCGAAGATCTGGCGCACGCCGAGTCCGGAAAGCAGGCGCCCGACCACCTCATCGACGGTTGCACCCTCGCCCTGACCGCTCACGTTTGGCACGAGTCCTATTGTGCCCGCGATGGCGACCGACTGGCGTGACGTGTTCCTGACGGACTCCGAATTGCCCGCGTCCGTACCGGAAGTTGCGGAGGCGGATCAAGGCGGCAAGCGGCGTGGATTGTTCTCGCGGATCCGCGAGAACATGTCCAAGACGCGCGAAGCGCTGGCCGTCGAGATCACCGAAACGCTCTCCACGCCCGTCACCGAGGAGACCTGGGAGCGGCTCGAAGAGATCCTGATCATGGCCGATGTCGGGGCGGCCACGACAGCGAAGGTCGTGGGCCGCCTGGAGGCAGAGGCGGCAGCGGGCTCGGTGCAAGGCGCCGAGGCGCTACAGGCCCGGCTCGCCGAGATGCTCGCCGAGATCGCCCAGACAGGCACGCCGACGATCGACCTCCGCCATTCGCCGGCCGTACTCATGGCCGTCGGCGTCAACGGAACCGGCAAGACGACGACGATCGGCAAGCTCGCTTGGCATCTGCAGCGCGAGCTGGGGCTCAAAATTGTGCTCGGCGCGGCTGACACGTATCGCGCCGCAGCGGTCGATCAACTGGCGAAATGGGCCGATCGTGCCGGCTGCGAGCTCGTGCGCGGCCCCGAGAACTCCGATCCGGGATCGGTCGCGTTCGAAGCGGTCAAGCGCGGGATCGATTCCGGCGCAGACGTTGTGATCGTCGACACCGCCGGGCGCCTGCACAACAACGAGGAGCTGATGAGCGAGCTCGCGAAGGTCCGGCGCGTGATCTCCAAGCAGATCGACGGCGCGCCACACGAGACGCTGCTGACGATCGACGCGACGACGGGCCAGAATGGCGCCCGTCAGGCGAAGCTGTTCAGCGAGATCGTGCAGGTTGACGGGATCGTGCTGACGAAGCTCGACGGGACCGCAAAGGGCGGCATCGCGCTCGCGATCGCGGGCGAGCTCGGGATCCCGGTCAAGCTGATCGGTGTGGGGGAGGCGCTTGAGGATCTGCGTCCCTTCGACGCGCTCGAGTTCACGCAGGCGCTCGTCGCCTCTTAGGGATCGCGATCGACCGTCGCGACTAGTCGGCGCGTTCGATCAAGACCACCGGAATCTGGCGGTCGGTGCTTGCCTGATAGCTGTCGTAGTCCGGCCACTGCGCTGTCATGATCGGCCACCAGTAGGCCCGTTCGGTCTCATCCGCAGTCCGAGCCTCAGCGCTGAACTTCTCATCGAGTAGCTCGATTTCGACCGTCGGCTGGTCGACCAGGTTCAGGTACCAGGCAGGGTGTTCCGGCGCCCCTCCCTTGGAGGCCACAAGCGCCAGTGTTCCGCTGTCATCGGTGCCGTAGATCAGCGCGTGTGTGCGCGGCTCACCGGATTTGCGGCCGATGGTCGTCAACAGCAGGATCGTCGAACCGTTTTTCCAGATGTGGCCTACTTCGCCGCCGGTCTCGCGGTAGCGGCGCACATGGGCGTCGCCGAACAGGTCTTGCGATTCAGTCTGGCTCATACCGCAAAGGTACTCCGGCGCAGCCCTGTGACCGACCGAAGCGAACTCTGCCTATACGATGACCGCACTCGATGTCCTCAGAGATCATTTGGCTCATAGCGACGGTGGTGTTCACGGCAGGGGAGATCGCCACGCTCGGCTTCTTCCTGGCGCCGTTCGCGGTCGGTGCGTTATTGGCGCTGATCGTCGACCTGGTCGGCGGTGGCCTCGCGCTCCAGATCGCCGCCGCGGCCGTCGGCACCGCGGGGTCGTTCATGTTCCTGCGCCCGATCGCGCGGCGCCATATGAACGATCCGCAGCCCAACGCCACGAACACGGCCGCGCTCGTGGGTAGGTCAGCGATCGTGGTCGACACGATCGTCAACGACGAGAGCGTCGGCTCGGCGCGCATCGGGGGCGAGGTCTGGACGGCGCGTTCACTGCGAGACGAACTTGTGCTGGTGGCCGGAACTAAGGTCAAGGTAATCGAGATCCGCGGCGCAACCGCTGTCGTGGACCCAGAGGAGAACTGAAAATGGCCGGACTGATCGTCGCTGGAGTACTGGTCCTCTTCCTGCTGTTCGTGGCCGCACGAACAATCCGGATCATCCCGCAGGCGCGCGCCGGCGTCGTAGAGCGTCTGGGGCGCTACAGCCGCACGCTCGAGCCGGGGCTGACGATCGTCGTCCCGTTCATCGACAAGGTCAAGCCGCTGATCGACCTTCGTGAACAGGTCGTCTCGTTCCCGCCGAACGGCGTCATCACCGAGGACAACGTGACGGTCAACATCGACACCGTCCTCTACTTCACGATCACCGACGCCAAGGCCGCGACGTACGAGGTCGCCAATCCGCTGCAGGCGATCGAGCAGCTCACGGTCACGACGCTACGTAACGTGATCGGCGGCATGACGCTCGAGGATTCCCTCACGTCACGCGACTCGATCAACTCGCAGCTGCGCACGGTCCTCGACGAGGCGACCGGCAAGTGGGGGATCCGCATCAACCGCGTCGAGCTCAAAGCCGTCGATCCGCCGGCCGGCATCCAGGAGGCGATGGAGAAGCAGATGCGCGCCGAGCGTGACCGCCGCGCCGCGATCCTCAACGCCGAGGGTCTCAAGCAGTCGCAGATCCTGACAGCAGAGGGCGCCAAGCAGTCGGCCGTGCTTACGGCAGAGGGCGACCGCCAGGCAGCCATTCTCCGCGCCGAGGGCGAGTCCAAGGCGATCGATCAGGTCTTCGAGGCGATCCATCGCGGCAACCCCGACGAGGGGCTGCTTGCGTACCAGTACCTGCAGACTCTGCCGAAGATCGCTGACGGCTCTGCGAACAAGGTCTGGATCATCCCGTCTGAGTTCAACGCCGCGCTCGGCGGCCTCGCCGAGTCGTTCAGCAAGGCGATTCCGAAGCCGCCGGCCTCCTGATCGCCGTCGGTCGGGTCGCCTGAAGCCGTAGCCTGACGGCTCGTGTTCGACGCACTCGCAGAAAAGCTTCAGTCCGCGCTTGCCGGCGTGCGCTCGCGCGGCACGCTGACAGAAGCAGACATCACCGCGACGCTGCGCGAGGTTCGCCTCGCGCTGCTCGAAGCGGACGTCAACCTCAAGGTCGTCAAGCAGTTCACTGCCGATGTCAAGGAGCGTTGCCTCGGCCACGACGTACTCGGAGCGCTGAATCCCGGCCAGCAGGTCGTAAAGATCGTCGACGACGAGCTGCGCAAGCTGATGGGTGGCACCGCGGGTGAGATCGGCTTCTCGCCGCGCCCACCGACCGTGATCCTGATGTCGGGCCTCCAGGGCTCCGGTAAGACGACCGCGACGGCGAAGCTCGCGAAGTTCCTCGCCAAGGAGCACGGCTCCTCGGTGGCCGTGGCAGCTTGTGATGTCCAGCGCCCCGCCGCTGTCGAGCAACTGATCAAGGTCGGCGCCCAGGCCGGCGCGACGGTCTACGAGCAGGGCACCGAGAAGGGCGCGGTCGAAATCGCCGCCTGGGCGCTCGAGTGCGCCAAGACCGACGGCAAAGACGTGCTGATCGTCGACACCGCCGGCCGCCTGCACGTCGACGAGGCACTGATGGACGAGCTCAAGGAGATCCGCACGGTCGTAAAGCCGCACGCCGTGCTTTTCGTGGTCGACGCGATGACGGGCCAGGACGCCGTCAATGTCGCCGAGCAGTTCTCAGCGGCAGTGAACTTCGACGGCGTCGTGATGAGCAAGCTCGACGGCGACGCGCGCGGCGGCGCTGCGCTCTCGGTGAAGGCCGTCACCGGCAAGCCGATCCTGTTCGCGTCGACGGGCGAGAAGCTCGAGGCGTTTGAGAAGTTCCATCCCGACCGGATGGCGCAGCGGATCCTCGGCATGGGCGACGTGCTGTCGCTGATCGAGAAGGCTCAGGACGAGTTCTCAGCCGACGCCGCGGCCGATCTCGAGCGCAAGCTGCGCAAGGACGAGTTCACGCTCGACGACATGCTCGAGCAGATGAAGGCGATGCGCAAGATGGGGCCGCTGACGTCGATTCTCGGGATGCTCCCGGGCTTCAGCGCGCAGCAGGCGAAGGGGCTGAAGGTCGACGACTCCGAACTCGACCGCGTCGCGGCGATCATCCTCGCGATGACGCCTGAGGAGCGCCGTCGCCCGGAGATCATCAAAGGCTCGCGGCGACTGCGCATCGCCAAGGGCTCAGGCACGAACGTGCAGGCAGTGAACCGCCTCGTCAAGCAGTTCGGGCAGATGCGCAAGATGATGAAGCAGCTCTCCAAGGGCGGCACACCGGATATCGGCGCGATGATGCGCCAAGCCGGGCGCTAGCGCGAGGTCGTGAACGGGACATTGCGTCCCGATGTACGATGGGTAATCGGCTGCCGAAGTGACGGCAGATAGCGAACTGGCGCGACGTGGCGGCAACACGCTTGGGACGTGCCGAGGAGATCGAGCGGATGTGGACGCCGGTAACCCGACACATGTTCGAACCAGTCGGCGTCCAAGAGGACGACAGACTGGTCGACGTCGAGGAGGCGTGGGACGCAGTTCGCGCCGCTGTAGGGGACCGCGTCGGCGACGACGGGCATGTGACGATGGCGAGCCCCGTCGTTTACGGGTTCGGAAAGCGCGCGCACTGAGCTCATGGCCGATGCAGCGACCATGAGCTTCGGGATTTCGATCCCTCCTTGTGACAGGCTCGACCGAGT
>DATMIZ010000132.1:0-7340 GCA_035554055.1 Baekduia sp.
CCCGCGTACTGGCGCATCGTCCACAGGCGCTTGCGGTACATCTCCTCGTGGATGCCCCGCGTGAACGGGTACTGCCCCGGGGCGCCCAGCTCGCGCGGCCCTGCATCGGAGTACAGGGGTGCCACTTCGATGCCCGAATCGGTGAAGCGGCGCGGGTCCTCCGCACCGACGACCGGCGCGACCGTTTCCTTGCTGGGATCGAAGTCAGGTGCGATCCGCCAATCGTATGCGGGTCGGCTTATCGTGGGGCAGACGATGAAAGTGACAGTGCGTCTCTTTGCTGCTCTACGCGAGCGGGCCGGCAGCGACCGGCTCGAGCTTGAGCTCGAGCCCGGCGCGCGCGTAAGCGACGTCCTCAAGGCGGTCGAGCCCTTCTCCGGTGGCGCGACGATCGTGACGGCAGTCAACCGGGTCTATGCGACCCCCGACCAACAGATCTTCGAAGGCGACGAGGTCGCGGCGGTGCCGCCCGTGAGCGGCGGAGCGGTGACCGATCAGGAGCTGTCGGTCGACGCTGTCGCGATGCGCGTTCGTGACCCGCGTGCCGGCGCCGTCGTCACGTTCTCGGGCGTGACGAGGGATGTGGCGTACCTCGACTACGAGGCTTACGTGGAGATGGCGCACGAGCGGATCGAGGCGATCGTCGCCGAGGCGATCGCCAAGCACGGACTGTGCAAGGCGGCCGCCGACCATCGCACGGGCCGCGTCGCGCTGGGCGAGGCCTCGGTCGTCGTCGCGGCATCGGCCCCGCATCGGCCCGAAGCATTCGCGGGGGCGCGCGAGATCATCGACCGCATCAAGGCCGAGGTCCCGATCTTCAAGCGCGAAGAGGGGGAGTGGGTCGAAGAGCACGTTCCGCCGGTGGGGTGATCCGCCTGTTAGCGGGCTGATTTGCCTTGAGCGGGCGGCGAACGTCCGTCCGGCATGGAACCCACCCGCCCTCCGATCCTGCTGGCCGGCGTTCGCCGCCCGCTCCGCCATCCTGAGGGCAATCCGTCTCGCGCTTCCCACCTGGGCGACATTCGTCGCGCAATAGACGATTAATGTCGCCCAGGCGCGCGCGCCCGCTGTTCGAGGCGCCCAAAATCGCGCCCGTAACTACGCGATCGGTTCGGAACGCACCAAGCGCCCTGACACGACGATCCGTTGCGCTGCGCTGTGGAGCGGGTGACACGCCGTGAGCACGATTTTCTGAGTGGTCAGCGGGGCGCCCGGCTTGGCGCTGCGCGCCTTGTTCGACGAGGTCAGGACGCTCACGGTCTGTGGCGAAACGATCTTCTGTCCTTCGACCAGATAGGTGAACTTGCCGTAGGGCATCTTCACGATGATGCGCGCGCCGGGCTTCAGCTCGTTGATGCGGCGAAACGGAGCGCCGAAGGTCGTGCGATGTCCGGCGATTCCGACCGTGCCGTCGATCCCCGGCATTCGGGTGTTCGTGTAGTGCGCGGTCCCCTTACGCAGCGATTCCTCGCCGCCGGACCCGACCGCGCCTTGGAAGAAGATCGTCTTCAGGCCGATCGATGGGATCGAGAGCCGCCCGAGCTGCCCCTGCGGGCCGACGCGCCTTTGCAGCAACCGCGCAAGTCGCTGAATCCGATGCTCGCGCGTCTCACCGAGGCGTGTCGGCATCGCGGCGAATGAGGCCTCGACGGCCATGAGCTTGGTGTTCGCGTCGGATTGTGCCTTGGCCTGGAAGACGTGTGAGATCGGCTCTTCGAAGACAACAGTCATGAATGCGTCGACCACGGCGAGGATCCCGATGATCAGCGCGACTATCGCCACCCAGGTGAGCAGCCGGCGCCGACGGCGATCGGGTGCGGGTTCAAGACCAGCATCGTCGGCGGCCACGCGTTCGGGCGATCGCGCGAGCTGGGCGACGAGTTGATCGCGCTCGGCGATCGCCGTCTGGGTCGCGGCACGCTCTGCCTGCAGTTGGGCGGCGAGCGCGTCGGCACGCTTCGCTTGGAGCTCAGCCTTGACCGACGCGACGCGATGCTCGATTTCTCCGAGCGCTCCCGATCCCGCCATCTCGGTTGCGCTGTGATGAACGCGAGTTACGAGCTCGCTGCACTGCTCGGCTACCGCCAGCAGCTCGTTCAGCTTCTCCAAGCTGACTTCAGGACTGTCCGTCTCAGGCACTTCCTGGCCGGGGACTCGTTCGGAGTCCCCGGCCGGATGCTCTAGGGCCGTTGGATCAGGCTCCCGCTCAGCGGGAGGATTCACCGGTTACGGTGCGGGCGCCTCTCGCGGACGAGAAGCGCAGCGGCGCCGAGTGCAAGCGCGCCGCCGATTGCGAACAACACCCATGCATCGGAGCCGGTGTTCGCGAGTGCGGACGGCTGCCCGGCAGCGGCAGGTGCGGCACCGCTGTCCTCGGAAGGAGCGACAGCCTGGTTATCGGCGTCGGGCGCAGCCGAGCTCGTGGTTTCCGTCACCGTCGGTGTCGTCGTCGTGTAACCCGTTGTGGGTGTCGTCGACGTGTAACCGCTGTTGGAGTCCTGCGCGAACGCCGGGACCGCCACTGACATGGTCGCGACGAGCGCGAGGATAAAAGTCTTGATACGCACTTGAAAACCATTCCCTTTCTAAGGCAAATGGGGTTGATTTAGCCGATCATATCCGGCTGAGCTGACCGGCGGCCTGCTCCCTTACCAGATAAAGGTGTACCGGGAAACGGCGCCGATAGCAACCTGGACGAATATCGGTTCGACACTAATGTGTCCAGTCCTGCGTCCGTCCGCTAGAGCGCTCCGCCCGCCGCCGCCGGAGCTCCGGCTTCGGCCTCGTCGCCGCCACCGAAGTTCTCGCGCGCGATGAACTCCTCGACGAGCAGCGGGCTGTCGGCGGCGCGCTGGCAGACACGCAGGAGGTCGGACATCGTCGCGACCTCTTCCACCTGCTCCTGGAGGAACCACTGCATGAACTGGCCGGACTGGTAGTCGTCGGTCTCGCGCGCGATCTTCGACAACTCGGCGATCTGGTCTGACACGCGCCGTTCCTGTTCGAGCGAGAGAGCGACCGGAGCCACGATGTCCTTGAACCCGCTCTGCGGCACCTCGACGCCGGGCATGTCGAATTCGACGTCCAGATCGATCAGGTACTGCACCATCATCATCGCGTGGTTGCGCTCCTCGACCGCCTGCTTGTAGAAAAAGTCGGCGAGCCGCGGCAGGGTCTCGAAGTCGTAATAGGCCGCGACAGCGATGTACTGCTGCGACGCTGAGAACTCGTAGCCGATCTGCTCGGCCAGCTTGTCGGTGAAGGCTTTTGCGGGCATGGGACGAACTCTACGAGTATTGGAGGCTGGCGCGTTGGAGGGATCGCGCCGGATAGGCTCTAGACCATGGCTACCTGTCTTGTAACCGGCGGCGCCGGCTTCTTGGGGTCTCACCTCTGCGACGAATTGCTGGCGCGCGGCAACCGCGTGATCTGCGTTGACAATCTCGAGACGGGGTCGCTGGCGAACATCGCCCACATCCGGGGGCCTGAGTTCGTCTTCCAGCAGGCCGACATCGTCGACCCGTTCTTCGTCGAAGAGCCGGTGGATTTCGTCTACCACCTTGCGTCGCCGGCATCGCCGATCGACTATCTGCGGCTGCCGCTGCACACGCTCAAGGTCGGTTCGTACGGGACTCACAACGCGCTCGGTCTGGCGAAGAAGCACCGCGCGCGCTTTCTGACGGCGTCCACGTCTGAGGTCTATGGGGACCCGGAGATCCACCCTCAGCCGGAGACCTATTGGGGCAACGTCAATCCGATCGGGCCGCGCGGCGTCTACGACGAGGCCAAGCGCTACGCCGAAGCGCTCGTGATGGCTTACCACGCCCAGCAGGGCGTCGACACCGCGATCGTGAGGATCTTCAACACCTACGGCGCCCGCATGCGCCCGCACGATGGCAGGGCGATCCCGACGTTCATGCGCCAGGCGCTGACCGGGATGCCGATCACCGTCTTCGGCGACGGCAGCCAGACGCGCTCGTTCTGTTACGTCGATGACCTGATCGCGGGCATCATCGCGCTCTCGGAATCCGGTCACAATCATCCGGTCAACATTGGCAATCCCGATGAGTTCACATTGCTGGAACTCGCCGAGACCGTGATCGAGGTGACCGGCTCGAGCTCTGAGATCGTTCACGAGGCGCTTCCCACCGACGACCCCAAGCAACGCAAGCCGGATATCACGCTGGCGCAGGATCTGCTCGGCTGGGCACCGAAGACATCCCTGCGTGACGGGCTGCGCAAGACGATCGACGAAGCGGGCGCGCAGGCGCTGATCGGGGCGGCCGGATAGCTGTGCGGGGTCATTCCAGAGCGGGACGCGCGCGCCGCAACGCCGGTACTTCGGCGTCCCATTCGCGTTTGAGCCTCTGAGATGGTCCCTCCATCGCCAGCCAAGTCGCCAGCGCCTGAGCAACACGACTCGCCCGATCTGCAGGTACTTGCTGAACCGTTGACGCGTGACGTGCGCTCAAAGCGCCCACCGCTGCTCGGTTTCTTGCTGCGGATGGAGACGCTGCGGCGCTCCGGTCGCGTCCTATCGCTGCTGGCGCTGGACCTCGTGACGATCTATGCCGCGATCGTCACCGCGCTCGCACTCAAGGGCGCCGTCTACGACGACTGGAACCCAAAGGAGTTTCTCGATACGGCTCAGTCCTATCTCCCGCTCGGGTTCCTCGTGGCGTCACTGCTGTTCGCGAAGTCGGGGCTGTACGCGGCGCGGTCGCAGCGCCCAGGCTTGACGACGATCGTCGGCTCGCTGTTTCAGACGATGGTGCTGATCCTCATCTACGCGATCGCCGAGGGACACGATTTTTCGAGCTATTACGTCTTCTACGGAACGCTCTTTTTCGCGGTTATCTATGTCGGCGGCGCGCGCTACTTCTACGAGAAGCTCACGGGCGTTGTGTTGCGGGCCGCGGGATACCGCCGGCGCACAGTGCTCGTCGGCAGCGGGAAGCAGATCGAAGCCGTGGCGCACGCGCTGGCATCGAGTCCGTACGAGGGCGTCAACGTCGTCGGTTTCATCTCACTGACGCCGCGGCCCGACAATGGCCTGCGGTCGCTCGGGCAGATCGATGATCTCGACGCGATCGTGTCCGAGCACAAGATCGAAGAGGTGGTCATCGCAGACGCCGACTTCCCGCAACGCGAGGCGGTCGAACTCGTGGAGCGCTGTCATGGGCGCGGCGTGGTCGTTCGCGTGGCGCCCTCGACGATGGAGATCCTGATTCACCGCGCCGAGTTCGTCCCTGGGCAGTCGGTGCCGCTTTTCGAGCTCAAGCCGCCGGTGTTCGACGGTTTCGACTACGCGGTCAAGCGGATCTTCGATCTCGTCGTCAGCACGCTGCTGCTGATCGTGCTCAGCCCGGTGCTGCTCGCGATTGTGGTCGCGATCAAGATGACGTCGCGTGGCCCCGTGCTGTACCGGTCGATGCGGCCGGGGATCGGCGAGATGACGTTCCCGTGCCTGAAGTTCCGGACCATGCACGCCGACGCCGACGCACTGCAGCGAGACCTCGAGGAGCACAATGAGGCGGACGGCGCGCTGTTCAAGATCCGCCGCGATCCGCGTCTGACGCGCGTCGGCCCGTTGCTGCGGCGCTTCTCACTGGACGAGCTGCCTCAGCTGATCAACGTCCTGCGTGGCGAGATGTCGCTCGTCGGACCACGGCCGTTGCCGTTGCGCGACTACGAGCGGCTCGACGAGTGGCACAAGAAGCGCTATCTGGTGCTTCCCGGGATGACCGGGCTCTGGCAGGTGTCAGGCCGCAGCGATCTGGAGTTCGACGATCTGGTGCGGCTCGACTTCCTCTACCTCGAGCGGTGGTCGGTGTTTCTCGACCTCACGATCCTGCTGAAGACGCTCCCGGCGATCGTGCTCCGCCGGGGCGCCTTCTGACGCTGAGCGGTCAAAAACCGCTGCTTGCAGCGGGGTTCAGCACTTAAGAACCTGTCGCGCGCGCCGACGATGTGAGCAGGCGTGCGATCACGTGCGCCTGACACTCACTTCAGGTGACCAGATGACATTCAAGGTTCGTCGCAAGAAGATGACACTCACCGTTCGCCGCAAGCTTCTCGCAGGGTTCCTCGCGATCATGGCCCTGATGGTCGCCTCGGCCTTCATCGGTCTGCAGCAGATGTCCAAGCTCAACGAGCGGACAGAGCGCATCGGCAATGAAATCGTCCCGAATGTCACGGCGATCGGGCAGATACGCCAGGAGATAACAGCGATCCAGGCCAGGCAGGAGTCGGCGATCGCGCCGACTGCGACGGACAACCTGCGCGAATTCTGGCGCGGTGAAACCGATGACGCGGCCAAGCGCGTCGATGCGCTGTTCGTCGTGTCGACGAAGCGTGTTGGCAAAGGCAATGAGCTCGATCTGCTGAAAGCCGCGCAGCTGGACTGGGAGTCGTATCGACGGGACAACGAGGCAGTACTTGGGTTGATCGCTGCTGGGAAGATCGACGCGGCGGTCTCCAAAGTGTCAGACCGCAACAGCATCGCCTTCAAGGCAATACTTGCCAGCACCGGCGCGTGGTCGGAGTTTGCTGACCGCCAGGCTCGCCAAGCGACCACGCAGGCCAGCGACGCCTTCGCCTCGGGGCGCACCGAACTGATCGCGCTGGTCGCGATCGGCCTACTGATCGCGATCGGGATCGCACTGCTGCTCTCACGCCATATCGTCCGCGCGCTGAACCAGCTCATGTACGCCGCCGACGGGATCGCCAAAGGCGAGGTCGACCAGGAGATCAGCATCGGCGGGCGCGACGAGTTCGGTCAGCTGGCTCGATCCTTTGAGGGCATGATCGCCAATCTGAGTGACCTGGCAGGTGCCGCGGGGAAGGTCGCGGATGGGGACCTGACGGTACGGATAGTGCCGAAATCCGACCGGGATCAGCTCGGCAATGCGTTTGCCGGCATGACGGCGAACCTCAACGACGTGATCGGTCGTGTGAGCGACGTCTCCGGGCAGGTCTCGGCGTCTGCGCAGCAGATGGCCGCGTCCTCGGATGAGACCGGTCGCGCGATGGGCGAGGTCGCGACAGCGATCTCCGAAGTCGCCGCCGGCTCACAGCGTCAGGTGATTTCGCTGGAGTCCGCCGATCAGGCGTCGACGGAGGTCGCGACATCGAGCGAAGTCTCCGCCCAGCACGCGCAGGAGACCGCGAGTGCGGCGCAGGAGGCACGGCAGATCGCCCAGGAGGGTGAGGCCGCCGTCGCCGGCGCGACCGAGGCGATGGGCGCAATTCGCGACGCCTCCGAGGCGACTTCGACTGCGATCACGACCCTTGGCGCCAAGTCCCAGGAGATCGGTGGGATCGTCGACACGATCACCACG
>DATMIZ010000133.1:0-10464 GCA_035554055.1 Baekduia sp.
GCTGAGATCATGGCCGGCAATGCGTCGGAGGTCGAGATCGCGGGCTTCCTGATCGCGCTGCGCACGAAGGGGGAGACTCGCGCCGAGATCGCAGGCCTCGCCGCGACGATGCGATCCCTCGCGGCGCGCGTCTCGACCTCACGCGAAAACCTCGTCGACACCGCCGGGACCGGTGGTGGCCCGACGACGTTCAACGTCTCCACCACGGCCGCTCTGATCGCCGCCGGAGCCGGTTGCGCGGTCGCCAAGCATGGCAACCGCTCGGCGACATCGAGCTCCGGAGCCGCGGATCTGCTCGAGGCGCTCGGAGCCGACATCGCACTCACTCCGGACGCCGTCGGCCGCTGCATCGACGAGGTCGGATTCGGCTTCATGTTCGCGCCGGTCCATCACGCGGCGACCCGCTTCGTGATCCCGGTCCGTCGCGATCTCGCGGTGCGCACGATCTTCAACTTCCTCGGGCCACTGACCAACCCGGCGGGAGCGAGCAGACAGGTCGTCGGCGTCTCCGATCCGTCAAAGGTCGAGGTGCTTGCGGGCGCGCTCGCGGATCTCGGGACAGACCACGCGCTGGTCGTCTCCGCTGAGGACGGTCTCGACGAATTCTCGACCGCTGCCCCGACCGTCGTGTTCGAAGTCAACGGCGCGGAGATCGAGCGTTATGTGGTCGACCCCGCCGATCTGGGCTTCGCCCAGCCGGCCTTCGCGACGATCGCTGGTGGCACCCCGCTTGCGAACGCGGCGACGACGACGGCGATCCTCGATCGCGAACAGGGTCCCGCCGCGGACCTGGCGCTGCTGAACGCCGGCGCCGCCATCTATGCGGCCCGCGCCGCCGACTCGATCGCAGAAGGTGTCGAAGCGGCGCGTGAATCCGTAGCCTCTGGCGACGCCGCCACCACGCTCGAGGCCTATGTCAAGCTCTCGCAGCGATACGGCGCGGCCGCGAACTGATGACAATCCTCGACGACATCATCGAAGAGACCCGCCGGGAGGTTGCCCGCCGCATCGAGCGGGCGCCGCTCTCGACACTCGAGTCGCAGCTTCATCCGCATCGTGAGGATCGGCCGTTCCGCGAGGCGCTGATCCGGCCTGGCGTGTCGATCATCGCCGAGTACAAGCGCCGCTCACCGAGCGCCGGTGACATCCGCCCCGACGCGACGGTGGAGCAGATCGTCGCCGCCTACCAGGCCGGCGGGGCCGCCGCGCTCTCGATCCTGACCGACGAGCCCCATTTCGGTGGCAGCCTCGCCGACCTCGAGGCTGCTCGGGCCACCTGCGGACTACCGATCCTGCGCAAGGACTTCATCGTCGACCGCTACCAGCTGTTTGAATCCGCCGTCGCCGGAGCCGACGCTGTGCTGCTGATCGCCGCGGCGCTCGAGGGCGAGCATCTCGCGGAACTTCATGCGGAGGCTCTCACTCTCGATCTCGACGTGCTCGTGGAAGTTCACGACGAAGATGAGCTCGCGATGGTGCTCGACCTTGCCGATCCAGACGTGATCGGGGTCAACAATCGCGATCTGCGCGACTTCTCCGTCGACATCGAGCGCACCTTTCAGCTCCTGGCCGATGTGCCGGCGGGCAAGACCGTCGTTTCTGAGTCCGGATTCCATCGTCGTGAGCAGATCGACGAGCTGGAACGGGTCGGCGTCGATGCCGTTCTGATCGGCGAATCGGTGATGCGGGCCCCAGATCCCGAGGCGGCGCTTCGGGCGCTGCTCGGACACGGCGCCCAGGCGCCATCCGAAGACTCGATTTAGGACTCCTTAGGCGCCGTTGAGGACGCCTTATCCTCCGATTCACGACTGCTTCAGCAGCGGCCACCATCATCTCGCGTCCAATGAATCCCAAAGCCGTAGTTCCCTATCTCGCCGCCGGTCTCCTCGGTGGTGCCGTCGCGGGCGGAGCCGTCGTGATTGCCGATGACGGCGCGGGCACCAAGACCGTCATTCAGCAGGCCCCGCTCGTCAAGGCGTCTGGCGCCTCCGATTCGAGGGGTCTGACCGCCGCCGACATCTACAAGCGCTATGCGGCGGGCGTGGCGTACATCACCGCTGAGGTCAAGCAGCCGACGGCTTCGCCCTTTGATCTCGATCCGGAGCGCCAACAGGGCACGGCGTCCGGCTCGGGCTTTGTGGTCGATAAGGACGGTGACGTCCTCACCAACGCGCACGTGGTCGAGGGCGCTACAGCGATCACCGTCCAGTTGGGCAATCAGAAGAAGCTGAAGGCGAAGCTCGTCGGCGTCGACCGGGCAACCGATCTGGCGCTGCTCAAGGTCGATGTCGGCAAGGACGATCTCACGGTGCTCCCGCTCGGCTCGTCGACCGGCCTGACCGTCGGTGACCCAACGATTGCGATCGGTAACCCGTTCGGCCTCGAGCGCACGCTCACGACAGGTGTCATCAGCGCCCTGCAACGGCGCCTCGAGGCGCCCGACCAGAACTTTGCGATCAGCGATGTGATCCAGACCGACGCGGCGATCAACCCGGGCAATTCCGGCGGCCCGCTGATCGATGCCACTGGCCGTGTGATCGGCATCAACTCGCAGATCGCGACCGCCTCCGGCAGCGCCTCGTCGGGCAACGTCGGCATCGGCTTCGCCGTTCCGATCGACACCGCCAAGCGGATCATCCCGCAGCTCAAGGAGAGCGGCTCGGTACAGCGCGCCTACCTCGGCGTCACGGCGATCACGATCGACGAAGACGTCTCCTCGCTCAACCTCCCGGTTGACTACGGAGCGCTTGTACAAGCGGTTGAGCCGAACAGCCCCGCCTCAAAGGTGGGTCTGAAGCCAGGTACGACACGCGGGCAGATAAACGGCGAGGCTGTGGTGCTCGGTGGCGACATCATCCTCACCGTGGACGGCGCCAAGGTAACGACTAACGACAACCTCCAGGAGCTGATCTCCTCGCACAAACCGGGCGACACCGTGAGCCTGAAGATCCGGCAGGGCAAAGCCGAAAAGACGATCTCCGTAAAGCTCGCCAAGCGACCCGTCACCGGATAACGAATTGAGCGACGCGACCCGGATCAAGTTCTGCGGCATCACCAACATGGAAGACGCGCAGCGTGCCGTGGAGCTGGAGCCGTGGGCGATCGGGCTGATCTTCTGGCCGCAGTCGCCGCGCGCGTGTGATCCCGGCGTTGCTCAGCGGATCGGCGCGACGTTCCGCCGCGACGTCGAGATCGCGGGCGTGTTCGTCAACTCGTCGATGGACGAGATCGCGGCGCTCGCCGAGGTGGTACCGCTGTCGCTGATTCAACTGCACGGTGACGAAGGTCCCTCGTTTGCGATCGAAGCCGCGCGCCGGACCGGCGCACGAGTCATCAAGGCAAAGCGCGTCGCTTCGACGTCCGACATCCAGGACATGGAGCGCTTTCACACCGACTTCCAGCTCTACGACGCGTACCGCAAGGGCGTCCCCGGAGGCACCGGCGAGACCTTCGACTGGGAGCTGACCAGCAGGCGCGTGATCGACGTTCCGCTGATCGTCAGCGGCGGGCTGACGCCGGACAACGTCGGCGAGGCAATCGCGGCAACACGTCCTTTCGCGGTCGATGTGGCCTCGGGCGTCGAAGCCGCGCCGGGGCTGAAGGATCCAGCCAAGCTGCGCGCATTCTCCGAAGCCGTCGCTGCAACGCATACGCTGGTCGAGTGACCTCAGAGCACCGCTTCGGGCCATATGGGGGCCAGTACGTCCCCGAGACACTCATGCCGGCGCTGTCCGAGCTTGAGACCGCCTGGGAGGCGGCGCGCTCCGACCAGGCGTTCAAGGACGAACTGGCGCTGCTCCTGCGCGACTTCGTCGGGCGGCCATCGCCGCTCTATAAGGCCGAGAAGCTCTCCGCTGCGGCGGGCCGCGCGATCTATCTCAAGCGCGAGGATCTCAACCACACCGGAGCGCACAAGATCAACAACGCGCTCGGCCAGGCTTTGCTGGCGATCCGGATGGGCAAGCGCCGCATCATCGCGGAGACGGGCGCCGGGCAGCACGGGGTCGCGACCGCCACCGCCTGTGCGCTGCTCGGCCTCAACTGCACGGTTTACATGGGCGTCGAGGACATTCGCCGCCAGCTCCCGAACGTCCAGCGCATGGAGTTGCTGGGTGCGACCGTCGCGCCGGTCGAGGCGGGGACCGGCACCCTCAAGGAGGCCGTCTCCGAGGCGATCCGCGATTGGGTGACGAACGTCGGTGACACCCACTACATCATCGGCTCCTGCGTCGGCCCGGCGCCATACCCGGCGCTGGTGCGCGACCTCCAGCGCGTCATCGGCGACGAGGCGCGCGCCCAGATCCTCGAACGCGAGGGTCGCTTGCCGGGTCGCGTGATCGCATGCGTCGGAGGCGGCTCGAACGCGATCGGGATCTTCACGCCATTCGTGGCGGACGCCGATGTGGCGCTCGTCGGCATCGAGGCCGCGGGGGAGGGCATCGACACTCCGCGGCATGGCGCTCCGCTGACGGTCGCCGGGCCTGCGGGCATCCTGCATGGCTCGCTGAGCGCGATTCTGCAGGACGCCGACGGGCAGATCTCTGAGGCGCACTCGATCAGTGCGGGGCTCGATTATCCCGGCTCTGGCCCCGAACACGCGTGGCTTCGCGACAGCGGCAGGGCCGCCTATTTCGCGGTCACCGATGCCGATGCGCTCGCCGCGTTCACGGACTTCACGAAGCTCGAGGGGATCATCCCGGCGCTCGAGTCGTCACACGCGCTGCATTACGCGCTGCATGAACCCTCGGACTCGGAGCTGGATCTGGTCTGCCTCTCCGGACGCGGTGACAAGGATCTCGCCGAGGTGCTCGCGAAGCTATGAGCACCGGTGTAGAGCGAGTTGCCGGCGCTTTCGGCAAAGGCCACGCGGCCTTCATGCCATACGTCATGGGGGGCTACCCGACGCTCGCCAAATCGCGCGCGACGGGCGAGGCGTATGCCGCCGCGGGCGCCGACCTCATCGAGCTGGGGATCCCGTTCTCGGATCCGCTGGCCGACGGCCCGGTGATCCACGCCGCCGGCACGCAGGCGCTTAAGGCAGGCGCGACGGTCGATGGTGTGCTCGAGGTCTGCGAGCACCTGTCGAAGCTCGTGCCCGTCGTCGTCATGACGTACGCAAATGTCGTGTTCGCGCGCGGCCCCAACGAGTTCGCGGCGACGTTGCGCGAGCGCGGGGCGGCCGGTCTGATCGTGCCCGACCTCCCCCTGGAGGAGTCCGACGACGTGCGCCTTGCCTGCGAGCAGAACGAGCTGGCATTCGTGCCGCTCGTGGCACCGACCACACCGCCTGATCGCCTGGAACGCATCGGAGAGCAGGCCACCGGCTTCCTTTATGCCGTCTCTGTGGTGGGGACCACCGGCGAACGCGGCGAAAGTGACGCCTACGGCGACGTCATCGGGCGCGTCAAAGCGCATACGGACGTTCCGGTCGCACTCGGCTTCGGCATCTCGAGTCCGGCACAGGCGGTTGCTGCGGCGGCCGCCGGCGCCGATGGTGTGATTGTCGCGAGCCGGTTGATTCGCGCGATCGCCGACGGAGACGAAACGGGCGTGCTGGCCGGCGAATTTGCCGCCGCGCTGGCCCAGCGGTAGGCATCGGCGTTCACGCTGCCTCGACGCTCGCTAGGATCGATTGATGGGCACGATTCTTTCCGCCACCGCCGGGTTTTGCCTCTGGGTCGCACTCTGGTCGCTGAATGTCAAGGCAATCGACGGTTTCATGATCACTTTGCTGATCGTGATCGTGGCCTTGGCGATGCGAATGTTGCTGCCTCACATCCCGAGCAACCGGCGTCAATAGAATCCTCGGGCTTTCGAAAAGCCTTGAGGAGCATGCGGTGAAAGTGGGTCGCAGCGCAGCAGCCGCCTTTGCCTTGGTCGCCGCGTTGGCAGTCACAGGCTGCGGCAACGACGTCGACAACGGTGTCAGCGGTGACGCGCCTTCGGACACGTCGGTGCTGACCGTCTACGTGAGTTTGCCGGGGAAGGGGCCCAATCAGGCATGGGGCGACGCGATCGCGCGCGGCATCAACCTCGCGCAGTCGGACGCAAAAGGCGTCGCTGGCGGCAAGACCATCAAGCTGAAGCGCCTCGACGACACCGGTCCCGACGGGGTATGGGATGACGGGCAGGTGGCAGACAACGCGCGCGAAGCTGTTCGCGACAAGTCGACGATCGCCTACATCGGCGAGCTCGAGTCCGGCGCCTCGGCGCTGTCGATTCCGATCCTCAACGAGGCCGGCGTGCTCCAGGTGTCACCCGCGAGCGGCTACGCCGGGCTGACGCGAAACGCGGGCTTCGTCCAGGGCGAGCCCGACAAGTACTACCCGTCGGGGCGTCGCAACTTTGCCCGGATCTTGCCCGGTGACGACGTCGAAGCGGCCGCGCAAGTGCAGCTCCAGAGCCAGCGGGCATGCACGTCGCTGCACATCTTCTACGACGAGGAGCTGTACGGCACCGGCCTCGCCAAGTCGACTCGCGACGCGGCCAAGAAGGCGTCGATCGTCGTTGCCGGCGAGACCGCGTTCGAGCCCGGCGGCAAGGACTACACGGCGCTCGGCGAACAGATCGCCGACGACCCGCCCGACTGCGCGTTCGTCGGCGTTTCCGACATCAAAAGCGCTGTGCTGGTCTGGCGCGCGCTGCATCAGGCCGCCCCCGAGATGAAGCTCTTCGGCCCAGCCCTGCTCGTCAATCCGAGTTTCACGAGCCGCCTGGGCGGCGCCGGCCGGCTGACCTTTCTCACAAGTCCCGTGCTGCGGCGTTCGGACTATCCCGCCAGCTCGCGCGCGGTCCTACGCAAGTACGCGGAGCAGTACGGCGCGCCCGCGCCGATGGCGACGCTTTACGGATACGCGACTATGCAGGCGATCCTGGGGGCGATCGACAACGCCTCTGGCTCAGGCTCGTTGCAGCGGCGCACGATCAGGTCGTTCTTCGACTCCGATCACGACTCCGTGATCGGCAGATTCTCGATCAACGATGACGGCGACTCCTCGCTGTCTCGGTACGGCGCGTACACGGTCATCGGCGGCGAGCCGCACTTTGACCGTGTCATCGAGACGAAGTCGTCTCCTTGAGCGCCGTTTCGAGGTCGCTGTACCGGTGCCGAAACCCTTCGGCTAGCGCGCGCTCGGGGACTGCGCGCTGACCGCCGGTGACGATGTCCGCCATCTCGCCCAGCACCCGCCTGAGAACAAAGCCGGGGACGCGCATGACCGCCGGGCGATGAAGCACGCGCCCGAGCGTCTTGGAGAATTCCTTGTTGGTGACCGGCTCGGGGGCCGTGCCGTTGTAGGCGCCGCGCCAACCGTTGTCCGCGGCCGCGATGAAGAGCGCGACCAGGTCGTCGGAGTGAATCCAGGAGATGTACTGCCTGCCGCCCGCGATCGGGCCTCCGAGCCCCATCTTGAAGGGTCGGAGCATCGACGCCAGCGCGCCTCCCGCCGGATCCAGCAGCACTCCGGTGCGGATGATGGCGACGCGCAGGCCCAGGGTCTCCGCGGTCTGCGCCTCACGCTCCCACGCGACCGTCACGGACGCCAGGAAGTCGTCGCCGGGCGGCGCCGACTCCGGCTGCCGCGTCGCGGCCCCGTCGCTGCCGTAGTAGCCGATCGCGCTGCCGGAGACGAGCGCGCGCGGACGCGTCGTCGTCGCTTCGATCCCCGCGATCAGGTTGCGCGTACCGAGCACGCGGCTATCGATGATCGCGCGCTTGGACTCGCTGGTCCAGCGCTGGCCGACAGACTCGCCCAGGAGATTGACGATCACGTCGCGGTCCTCGAGCGCCTGCGCCGGGGCGGGCTCGTCGGCCGGCTGCCAGGCAACGACCTCGACGCCGGGGAGGTTCGCTTTGGCCGGGTTGCGCGTGAGCACGGTGACCTCGTCGCCGCGCTTTCGGAGTTCGCCGATCAGCCGCCGGCCGATCAATCCCGTGCCACCCGTCAGCGCGAATCTCATTGCGCGAAGCTAGCGTACGGCTATCGCTGACGAGCTCTATCTGATCGACGGCAACTCGCTTGCCTACCGCGCCTTCTTCGCGTTGCCGGAATCGATTGCGACATCGACCGGAGTGCCGACGAATGCGATCTTCGGCTTCGCGTCGATGCTGGTAAAGCTGCTCACCGAGCACGGATCGAAGCCGACCCTGGTCGCATGGGATCGCGGCCATTCGGGCCGCAAAGAGGTCTCGGTCGACTACAAGGCCCAGCGCACCGGCCGCCCCGATCTGCTGAAGGAGCAGTGGCCGGCGTTCGAGCCGCTGGTCGAGGCGTTCGGATACGCCAACGTGTCGGTCGACGGGTTCGAGGCGGACGACGTGATCGCGTCGATCGCTGAGAAGGCGCGTGCGGCGGGCGTGCCCGTCGTGATCGTCACCGGCGACCGCGACATCTTCCAGCTGATCGACCCCGATTCGAACGTCAAGGTGATGGCGACCGGGCGCGGGATCACCGATACGAAGCTCTATGACTACGCGGCCGTCGTCGAGCGCTACGGCATCCCGCCGGAGCTGATTCCGGACTTCTATGGGCTCAAAGGCGACACGTCCGACAACATCCCCGGGGTTCCCGGCATCGGCGACAAGACCGCCGCTTCCCTTCTCCAGGAATTCGGCGACCTCGAGACGGTGCTTGCGTCGGTCGACAAGATCTCGGGCGCGAAGCGCAAAGAGAACCTGATCAACCACGCTGAGGACGCGCGCATCTCCAAGACGCTCGCGACCGCCCAGCGTGGGGTGCCCGTGGACATCGATCCGACCGCGCACGCCGCTGAGGAGCCCGACCGCTCGGGACTGCGCGAGATCTTTCGCGAATACGAGATCCGCGCGCCACTGCAGCGCCTCGAGGAGTACTTCGCCGAAGCAGGGGAGGACGGCGAGGCGATTCTCGTCGAGGAGGCGACCGTCACCGCTCGCGTGCGCTCCGGGGACGTCGCGGAGATCGCAGACCTCGAGGGCGAGCTGGCCGTCGCGCTGCACGAGCCCGACGTGCCGGAGGGCGAGCTCTTCGTCGAGAACGACGGCTGGGCATTCGCAGTCGCCGCGGGCGACGAGGTCCTGATCGGGGACTGCGAGTCCGCGGCGGAAGTGGTCGCAGCGCTGGGCGATCGGCCCGTGATCGCGCATGACGCGAAGGCGCTCGGCGTCGTACCGCCGAACCTGATCCACGACACGCTGCTGGCGGCCTATCTGCTCGATCCGGCGCGGCGCGGATTCCCGCTGCGCGATCTGTGCGAGGAACGCGGCCTGGGCACGGATGTCGAGGACGACGCCGGCGCGGACGCCGTGAGGATCCTGGCGCTTGCGAAATGGCAGCGCGAGCAGCTGGCCGAGCGCGGGCTGCAGGGACTGTTGGATGACGTCGAGCTGCCGCTCGTGTGCGTACTCCGCGAGATGGAACTCGAAGGCGTACGGCTCGACAAGGAGCGGCTGGCGGCGATCCGCACGCGTGTGATCGACGAGATCGCCGGCCTGGAGACGGAGATCTACGACCTCGCCGACGAGGAGTTCACGATCGGCTCACCACAGCAGCTCGGCAAGATCCTGTTCGAGAAGCTGGAGTTGTCGCGCAAGCGGCGCGGCAAGACCGGCTATTCGACCGATGCGCGCGTGTTGCAGGCGATCCGGTCCGAGCACGCGATCATCCCGAAGGTCGAGCGCTGGCGCGAGCTCAATCAGCTGCTGAAGACCTATCTCGACGTGCTCCCGCAAGAGGCCGACGAGCATTCACGGATCCACACGACCTTCATCCAGTCGGGCGCACAGACGGGGCGGCTTGCGTCGACCGATCCGAACCTGCAGAACGTGCCTGTCCGGACCGAGCTCGGGCGTGAGATCCGCGGCTGTTTCGAGGCTGCAGAAGGCAAGGTGCTCACCGCTGTCGACTATTCCCAGGTCGAGCTGCGCATCCTGGCTCATGTCGCCGACGAGCAGGTCCTCAAGGACGTCTTCATCGCCGGTGAAGACGTCCACACGGCGACCGCATCACAGGTCTTCGGCAAGCCCGCTTCGGAGCTGACGCCGATGGACCGCTCGAAGGCCAAGATGATCAACTACGGGATCGTCTACGGGCTATCGGATTACGGGCTCGCCGATCGGCTGAACATCCAGCGCGAAGAGGCCAAAGAGTTCATCGACGCCTACCTCGAGCGTTTCGCGGCCGTGCATCGCTTCATGGATGCGACCATCGAGCAGGCCAAGGAACAGGGCTTCGTCACGACGCTCTACGGCCGCCGTCGGCAGATTCCCGAGCTGCGGGCGCGCAACTATCAGGTGCGTACGCTCGGCGAGCGCCTCGCGGTCAACACGGTCGTGCAGGGGACGGCCGCCGACGTGATGAAGCTGGCGATGATCGGCGTGGCGCGCGCATTGGGCGAGTCAGGGCTAAAGACACGCATGATCCTCACGATCCACGACGAGTTGCTGTTCGAAGGCCCGCCGGAGGAGGTCGACGCGATCAAGGAGCT
>DATMIZ010000134.1:0-5357 GCA_035554055.1 Baekduia sp.
GAGTTTGCTGTCCCAGTAGAACTCGTTACGAGTCATTTCCCAGCTTTGACCGGGCTTGAACGACTTGAACTTGAAAGCTCCGGTGCCGATCGCCTTGTCCACCGACGTGATCGGTCGCGACCCTTCCTTCACGATCCCGCCCGGTACCCCTCCGATTAGGACCGGCAGCTCCGCAAAGGGCGACTTGAGATCGATCCGGAGCGTCAGGTCGTCAACGACATGCAGGCCGGTCGGATCAAGGAAAGGAGCGAGCGTCCCGGCCAGCTGCGATCCGAGCTCCGGATCGAGCACCGTCTTGAACGTGTACGCCGCGTCCTTCGCAGTGAACGGCGATCCGTCCGAGAACTTCACGCCCTCTCGCAGGTGGAAGGTGTAGCTCTTGACGTCGTCGCTGACCTCCCACTTAGTTGCCAGCACGGGAACTGGGTTGAAGTCAGTGTCGTAGTTGGTGAGCCCTTCGAACACCTGCGACGAATAGATCCAGTCGTTTTGCGCTGCCTGCAACGCCGGGTCCAGCTTCTCGTTGGACACCGCGTGACCGACAGTCATCAGCAACACGCCGCCCCGCTTGGGCTCAAGTTTGCTCTGCTGACCTGATCCTTCATCCTCATCGTCGCCACAGGCGAACGCGGAAAGGCTGGCCGCGGTGACTGCTGCGCCGCCGGCCACCTTCAGGAAAGTACGACGGGACTGAACAGTAAGTCCTTCCAAAGAAGCCATCTCTCTCTCCTCCTTGCGTGCCGTATACACGGGCCCTCAAAGAGAAGTTCGCCGTTATCCGACGTCACACGAGCCGGATCTCCAGCGAGCTCTCAACTAGTGATGTTAGTTACTATCGGCGACGTTTCAAGTGACCAAAGTCAAGCGGCGTGGCGCCAGCCCAGGCTCACAGGGTCCGCGGCAACACCGCCCCACTCAGCCGATGCAGCCCAGCCGTGTCACACAGGACTAGGCAGTGGGTCCGTCGTACGATCAGCCGCTCGTCCTGCATACTGCGCAGCGCCCGCGAGACGACCTCGGGAACGGTTCCCACTGCATCAGCGATCTGCTGCCGCCGCGCCTGGACCACGATCTCCGAGCCCTCGCGCTGGGCGAGGTCCAGTAGATGCCGAGCCACCCGTGCCTTGACGGGCATGAAGACGTTGTCCGCTAAGAGGTCGTGGCCCTCCATGTGAATGAGCGCCAGCGCCCGCAGCAGCGGCCACGCGACGGCCACTTCGGTCTCGGCGTAGCGACGGACCTCATCGCTGGGGAGGACGAGCAGGCGCGTTTTCTGCAAAGCCTCGGCCGCGATGACACGCCGTGTGAGCGAGGACCATGATGCGAGCCGGCTGCCGGGGTCGGCAAGAACCATCGGGGGGACACCTACCACGCTACCGACGCTCGCGTAGCGAATCGTGATCTGCCTACCGTCAGGAGAGTGGACGAGTACACGCAGGAGACCCTCGACGATGAGCGCGAAAAGGTCGGAGACATCGTCGAGACACACGCCACGAGCCATCATCAGCTCGCGGGACTGCTCGATCAGCACGTCGCGGACATGACGTGGGAACTCGCCGAGCGCGCTCTGCCTCCACGCAGGATCCAGGGCGGCGACGCTGACGCCTCTTGGCTCCATTCGAATCGTAGATTCGGTATCCGGGCTACTCGCTGTCAACCGTCTCCTCGGTTACAACCTCAGTCATGTCGGCGGTCCTTAGGCGTGTCCGTCTCCAACGCAAACTTAGCCGGACACGGATCGTCCCGCAATCGCCGCACCAACGCTTGGGATCTGCTTGGCGAGGCGCACTTACTTCAGGCGGTCTAGCAGCGAACGAGCCTCATCGGCGGCGCGCTCGCCCGCGGAGGCCGCGCCCTCCATCTGATCGATGTGAGACGTGCCGGTCTCCGCGCCGGCCCAGACGATCGTGCCCACTGAGCTGCGCAGAGCGGGTCCGACGGTCGAGAGCACCCCTGGCGGGAGCCCGACCGCGCAGCCACTCGACCACGGGTCGCCGAGCCAGTTGAAATAGTGGAACTCGGCTGGCGCTGGTGCCCGCGTGGCGAAGTACTCGTCAACGGTTCTACGAAACAGCCGCTCGGCCGCCTGCTCGTCTGCCAGATCATCCGAGAAGCGCGCGGCGATTTCCGCGGTGACCGCGAGATGACCGGTGAGCGTCCCGTCGACATCGTCAGGACGTGTGGAGTCGACCATGAGTCCGATCGGTACAAGCCCGAGCCCAAGGCCGGCGTATCCCTCTCGACGCCACCACGGCTCGTCATAGCGTGCCACCATCTTGAGTCCGTGTCCTTGCAGGTATCGGTCCTGGAGGCGGTCGCGGATCGGCGGCAGCGCCGGCTCCCACTGGATCCGCGCACATAGCTGTGGCGAGATGGCCGCGATCAGCACCCTGCCCGTGACGTTGCCGCGATCGGTGACAACAGTCACGGCGTCGTCGCGGTGGTGAACAGCTCGGACTGGCGCCTCGAGCACGATCTCGAGACCTACGGCCAACCGGTTGATCAGCTCGTAGAAACCGTCCTTGAGCCCGTGCGCGGGCGCGCCGGACATCGCCTCGAAGCCGCCCGACGCATGCGTGTACCACAGCGCGTAGAGCAGCGACAGCTCGCTCGGCGTCGTGCCGCAGAACGTGTACGCACTGCCTAGCGAAGCTGCGATCGTTGGGTCGTCGACGTTCTCGTCGATCCATGTCTGCAGCGTCCTGGAGTCCAGCTCTGCTGCGTGCGGGGCATTCCATGGCGCCTCGACAGGGACCTGCAGCGCAAGGTCGTCGACCATGCCGAACGCCACCGCGCGGGCGGCGGCGCCATCGGGATCGAGCTCGAACGGCTGCGCCTCCACGAACCGTCGCTCGCCGGCGAAGCGAACGAGTTTGCCGTCGAACCGGGATTCGACGCGCTCGAGTCCGAACTCGTCAATCAGCCTATTCACCGTTGGCATCGTCGATGTGACCAGCTCGGCGCCCGCGTCGAGTACACGGCCGTCGGCTCGCGCCGCACGCTTGATCCGTCCCCCGAGCCGGTCACGAGCTTCGACGATGGTGATGCGCTTCACACCGAGCCCCACCAGCCTGCGTGCGGCCGTGAGTCCGGACAGACCAGCGCCGATGATCACGACGTCTGTCTCGGCGGTCAGTGCACCAGCGTTCATCTGAGTCCTGGTTTAATGGGCGCCGTACCTTAGGCGAAGCTCGAGCTCGACGGCGTGCACGTCGTCGGACATTCGTTCGGAGGCCGCGTTGCGGCTCGATTCGCGTCCGACGCCCCTGACCGTGTGATCAGCCTTTGCCTCATCACGCCGGGGCGGTCGGAGCCGGTTCCCCCGGTCCAAGCTCGCAGACGGACTCCTGACCGCCTACGGTCAGGTGGAGGGCAGCGTCGAGGGCTTGTTCTCGAGGTGTGCTGTCCGAACGTCGACCTGGTTGCCGTCGATGCGGGCACTCGGGCGTCCGGCGGGCGTCTGTCCTCGTGCGGCGAGCTCGACTGCCGTCTCGTGACCCGGCGGTCGCTCGCGCTGCCACACCGCGAGACCGTCCGCGTCGCGAAAGGCGGGAACTACCTCTTGAGCCAACATCGTGAGCGCCTTGTACTGCAGCCAGCGCGGCATCGCGGGCTGCGACATCGTGATTACGCGCCCGGCGCCCATCTCGCCGGCTAGCTCGGTGAGCGCATCGATCACCGTCGAGGGCGAGCCGGCGATGATCAGACCGCGATCGACGAGCTCCTCATATGTGAGCTCGCCTGGGTCGTTGCCCTTGCTGCGGTAGCCGCCCGCCATCATCGCTCGCAGCGAACGCTCGCTGACGTGGCCGGGCGGGAATGCCTCGTGGAACGGAAAGCGGAAGACGTTCTGGTAGCGCCAGGTCGCGGCGGTCTTCATCTCGCGAGCGGCTTGCGCGTCGGTCTCGGCGACATGGACTGGGACGACGACGGCGATCTGGCGCGGGTCCATCTCATAGCCCTCGGCGCGGCAGAGTTCGCGGAACAGATCACAGGTTTTCAGCAGAACTGGCTTCGGCAGCAGGCTCGCCTGATACGTGTAGCGGTGTTTCGCGGCCATCTCGAGCGTCTCGCGTGACCCTGCGGACGGGATGAAGATCGGCGGGAACGGCTCCTGGATCGGCCGCGGCCAGAGTGAGACGTACGGCACGTTGAAGAACTCGCCTTCCCACGCGAAGGGCCCATCCTCGGACATCGCCTTGATGAGGAGATCGTTGGCCTCGCGGTGGCGCGCACGCGCGTGCGAGGGGTTCATCACGCCGACCGCGTGGTACTGCATCCCGATTCCCATCGGCAGCCCCACGGTCAATCGACCGTTGCTGATGTTGTCGACCAGTGCGATCTCCTCTGCCAAGCGCACGGGCGTGGCGTACGAATTGAGGATCGGCCCAACTGCGCAGATCCTGATTCCCGATGTGATCGAAGCAAGCCACGCTGCCCCTACCATCGGGTTGCCCATCAAGCCGATCGGATTGTTGTGCTGTTCGAAGAAGAGCGCTCCGTCGAAGCCGAGTTGCTCTGCCCAGCGCGCGTTCTCGGCCACCTCCATCAGCGTGTTCCGCCCCAAGTCCGATTTGTAAACGGTCGTCGGAAGGTCGATTGCGACCGACTCGCGGTCCCACATCGGGGGAAGCCAGACGTACGAGTTGTCGATCACGACGATGAACTCAAGCTTCATGAGTGACTCCTATGTGCGGACCGGCGACGCCAGTCGACGGGGAGCGGGAAGCATAAACCTCCGGACCGGAGGGTCGCAGATCGGCGTCTGGTTCTTCGCTAGAGTGCGCACACACCCTTATCCGAAAACGGACTGGAGGGCCGATGGCGTTCGCAACGGTGGACATCTCGCTCGACCTCGATGCCGTCGAGCGGATCGAGCACGATCATCCCGACGTCGCGCGACAGCTCACACCGGTCACCGTGGACGACCACGGGAACGGTTGGCGTCGTTTTTACCGACCTGGTCAGGTTCGTGACCTGCTCGCGTTCGACACGGAAGCCGAGTTCGCCGCGTACATGGACACCGCTTCGGACGCGATCGCGCGCTACGACGCTGCGCTCGGAGTGGCGCCTGAGCGCAAGTACTGGCACGGTCTGCACCATTCCGCAGGCGTCGGGCAGTTCCCCGTCCGCGGCCCGGGCACTGAAGGCGCCGTGATGGTCACCGTGCACTACCGGTCGGCCGATCTCGACCACGTCATGAAGGTCGAGGGTGAAAGCGCCGAGCTGATGCAGGGGTTCTTCCAGGCGCTTGCCGGCCATGAGGCCCTTGCGCACAGCCGCTTCTACCGCGACGGCGAAGTCCTCGACCTGGACGAGTTCGCGGCCGCCGAGGACTTCGAGCGGTTCCTCGTCAA
>DATMIZ010000135.1:0-2332 GCA_035554055.1 Baekduia sp.
AGGGCGACTCTGCCGGCGGTTCCGCCAAGCAGGGCCGCGATCGCAACACCCAGGCGATCCTGCCGCTGCGCGGGAAGATCATCAACGTCGAGAAGAACCGCATCGACAAGGTCCTCTCGAACAAGGAGATCCGCGCGCTCATCACGGCGATCGGCACCGGGATCCGCGAGGAGTTCGACCTCTCCAAGGCGCGCTACCACAAGGTCGTCGTGATGACGGACGCCGACGTCGACGGCGCCCACATCAGGACGCTCGTGCTCACGTTCCTCTACCGCGAGATGCCCGAGCTGATCGACGCCGGCTACGTGTACATCGCCAAGCCGCCGCTGTACAAGGTCAAGTCGGGCAAGAAGGACGTCTACATCGAGAAGGAGTCCGAGCTGGAGGAGGTCCTGCTCCGGGACAAGCTCGAGAAGATGGAGGTCTCGGATCGCGAGGGCAGGCGCTTCGCGCTCACGCACGCGCGCTGGCAGAAGTACGGCCGGCTGCTGAAGCAGTACGAGGGCTGGGCGACCGCGCTGCGCGCGGCGTTCGGCCATGACCCGATCACCTTCCTGGAGGAGTCGTCGATCCTCGATCAGGGTCTGACCGATCCAGATGCGGTCATCGAGCTGCTCCAAGGCGACGATCCGGAGGGCGAGGCGTACGCGACGGAGCTGGTGTCGGAGGATCCGGTGGAGGTGATCGCGCGCGTGGTCGAGCGCAAGACCGGCACCGCGGCTACCTACCGGCTGCAGCGGGCGATGTTCGGCAAGCCCGAGTACGAGCGGTTCGTCAAGGTTCACAAGGATCTCGAGGAGCTCGCCGGCACGCCGCCCTTCGACGTCGTGCTCGGCAAGCGCGAGGCACGAGCCCTGTCGTTCGAGGAGCTGCGCCGCAAGGTGCTCGAGGTTGCGCGCGACGGCGTGCCGCTCCAGCGCTTCAAGGGCCTGGGCGAGATGAACTACGACCAGCTCTACGACACGACGATGGATCCCGAGCAGCGAACGCTCCAGCAGGTCGCGATCGACGATGCGAGCGCCGCAGACCAGATCTTCTCGATGCTGATGGGAGACAGCGTCGAGCCGCGGCGTGAGTTCATAGAAAGCCACGCCAGCGAAGTAACGAACCTGGATGTCTGAGCATGAGCATTGACCAGCTGACAGGCGGGAACATCGAGCCGCGCGGCCTCGAGGAGGAGATGCGCTCCTCGTACCTCGATTACGCCATGAGCGTGATCGTGGGCCGGGCGCTGCCGGACGTGCGAGACGGCCTCAAGCCCGTGCACCGGCGGGTCCTGTTCTCGATGCACGAGGCCGGCCTTCAGCCGAACCGGCCGTTCCGCAAGTCCTCGCGCGTGGTGGGCGACGTGATGGGTCAGTTCCACCCGCACGGCGACGCCGCCATCTACGACGCGCTGGTGCGCCTGGGCCAGGACTTCGCGATGCGCTATCCGCTCGTCGACCCGCAGGGCAACTTCGGCTCGATCGACAACGATCCGCCTGCGGCGATGAGGTACAGCGAGGCAAGGCTCGCTCGCCTCGCGACCGAGATGCTGCGCGACATCGACGCGGACACCGTCGAGTTCGGCCCGAACTACGACGATTCGCGGCAAGAGCCGCTCGTGCTCCCGTCACGCTTCCCGAACCTGCTCGTCAATGGCTCGGCCGGAATCGCGGTCGGGATGGCCACGAACATCCCGCCGCACAACCTGGGTGAGGCGATCGACGCCGTGATCGCGTACATCGACGATCCCGACATCGACGTCAAGGGCCTGATGAGACACGTCAAGGGCCCCGACTTTCCGACAGGCGGAATCATCGTGGGGCGCGGCGGTATCCGCGAGGCCTACGAGACCGGCCGCGGCCGGGTCGTGATCCGCGGCCGGGCGCACATCGAGCCGCTTCGACAGGGCAAGGAGGCGATCATCGTCACCGAGATGCCCTATCAGGTCGCGAAGGGCGACGGCCGGGACGACGGCAGCGGCATCATGAAGAAGATCGCCGAGCAGCACGACAACGGGCGGCTCAAGGAGATCTCCGACCTGCGCGACGAGTCAGACCGCACGGGCATCCGGCTCGTCATCGAGCTGAAGCGCGACGCGATCCCGAAGGTCGTGCTCAACAAGCTCTACAAGCACACCCAGCTGCAGACGACCTTCGGCGTGAACATGGTCGCCCTGGTCGACGGCGTGCCGCGAACGCTCGGCCTGCTGCCCATCGTCAGGAACTACGTCGACCACCAGCGCGACGTCATCGTCCGGCGCACGAAGTACGAGCTGCGCGAGAAGGAGGCGCGGCTCCACATTCTCGAGGGCCTCCTCGTGGCCATCGCGAACATCGACGAGGTCATC
>DATMIZ010000136.1:0-6331 GCA_035554055.1 Baekduia sp.
CGCCGTGGAACGCGCCGGTGATTCTCGGCACGCGCGCCGTGGTCTGGCCGCTGGCGTTCGGCAACACCGTGGTAATGAAGGCGTCCGAGCAGTCGCCCCGCACTCACGGCCACATTGTCGCTGCACTCGTCGACGCGGGGATTCCGGACGGTGTCGTCAGCCTCATCTGCAACGACCCCGCAGACGCGGCGACGGTCGTTGACGCCTTGATCACGCACCCGCTGGTGCGGCACGTCAACTTCACGGGGTCGACCAAGGTCGGCAGAATCGTGGCGCAGGCGGCAGCCGCCGAGCTGAAGCGCTCCGTACTCGAACTGGGTGGGAAAGCGCCTTTCGTCGTGCTCGACGATGCCGATCTGGAAGCGGCGGCGTCCGCGGCGTCATTCGGCGGTTTCATGAACGCCGGCCAGATCTGCATGTCAACCGAGCGCGTGGTGGTGGCCGAGTCCGTCGCTGATCGGTTCGTGGAGAAACTGGCTGCGCGTGCCGACGCGCTCGTCACCGGCGATCCGACTGACCCCCAGACGCAGGTCGGCCCGGTCGTCAACGAGTCGGCGAGTGAGCACATTGCCGAACTCATCGAGGACGCGACCGCGAAGGGCGCGAAGCTCGCAGCGGGTGGAACCGCCGAAGGGACACTCCTGCGACCGACGGTTCTGAGCGGAGTGACTCCGGAGATGAGGATCTATGGCGAGGAGTCGTTTGGACCGGTGATCGCGGTCATCGCGGTCGCGGACGACGACGCGGCCGTCGAAATCGCCAATGACACCGAATATGGGCTCGCGGCGTCTGTCTTCGGCGCGGATGTCTCACGCGCCCGCAGTGTCGCCGGACGGATCGAGAGCGGCATCTGCCACATCAATGGCGCGACGGTCCACGACGAGGCGACAGCGCCCTTTGGCGGAGTCAAGCATTCGGGCTGGGGCCGGTTCGGCTCCGGTCAGGTCGCACAGGAGTTCACGGACCTGCGGTGGATCACTGTCTCGGAAGAAGAGCGCCACTACCCGATCTAGGCTCGGCGCTACTGGGGGTCTGCTGCGGGACCCCGGTCGAGGATCAACAGCAAGATGATTGAGCCGATCCATCCGAAGATCACACCTGCCAGCCCCCAAAGCCACCACGTCTTTCCCTGCTTGTAGGCAGCTCGGGCAACAAGAGTGCCCGGAACGAAAAAGAACGACAGGAGGATGCCGAACTCACAAACACCGATGTTGGGCATTGCGCCCCGCCCTTTCGCGTGAAGTACCTCGAGCCCCGCGCCCGAGATTCGCGATCGTATCCGACGATCAGAGCGACTTGAGCTCTTCGGAGACGTCGCTCACCGACTGCTTGGCATCGCCGAAGAGCATCGACGTCTTCGGGTTGTAGAAGAGCGGGTTGTCGATCCCCGCGAAACCCGATGACATCGACCGTTTCAGGACGATGACCGAGGCCGCCTGTTCGACATCCAGCACCGGCATGCCATAGATCGGCGAATCGGGCTTGGTGCGGGCGTCAGGATTCGTGACGTCGTTGGCCCCGATCACGAGCGCGACGTCTGTGCGCGCGAACTCCGGGTTGATGTCGTCCATCTCCTTGAGCTGCTCGTACGGCACGTCGGCCTCGGCCAACAGCACGTTCATGTGACCCGGCATCCGCCCGGCCACCGGATGAATCGCGTAGCGCACTTCGACGCCGCGGGATTCAAGCGACTTCGCGAGTTCGCGGACGGCGTGTTGTGCCTGGGCGACCGCCATGCCGTAGCCGGGCACGATCACGACCAAGCGCGCGTACGCCATCTGGATCGCGGCGTCGGCGGCGGAGGTCGCGCGCACCGGTCCACGGTCGGTGTCAGCGCCCGACGCCACTGCGACCTCACCGCCGAACCCGCCCGCGACGATCGACGGTATCGACCGGTTCATCGCCTGCGCCATCAGTCGCGTGAGGATCGTGCCGCTCGCGCCCACCAACATGCCGGCGACGATCAGCGCCGTGTTGTCGAGCGCGATCCCCGTCGCCGCCGCGCTCAACCCCGTCAATGCGTTGAGCAGCGAGATCACGACCGGCATGTCGGCGCCACCGATCGGCAACACGACGAACGTGCCCAGCAGAGCTGCCGAGACGAGCAGCGCGATCATCCAGATCCCGTCTGTCTCGCCGGCGGTGATCGCGACCCCACAACCAACTGCGATCAACAGGAGACCGCAGTTGATTACCGCCTGGATCCGGACCGAGCCGATGGCGATCGGTTTGCCGGGTAGCAGCGCCTGGAGTTTGGCGAACGCGATGTTCGAGCCCCAGAACGAGATCGATCCGACGATCGCGGCGAAGACCGAGAAGATGACGACGTAGGTCGCGACGCCCGCAAACCCATCGGTCTCGCGAAACTCCACCCAGGCGATCAGCGCGACGGCGCCGCCGCCGACGCCGTTGAACAGCGCCACCATCTGCGGCATCGCGGTCATCTTCACCTGGCGCGCGGCGGGCACTCCGATCGCGGTCCCGATCGCGACTCCGAGAATGATCAGCGGCCAGTTGCCGATCTCGGGCTTGAGCAGAGTCGCAGTCACCGCGAGCGCCATCCCCGCCGCCGCGATGCGGTTGCCGCGGACGGCGGTGCGCGGTCCGGTGAGGCCACTGAGCCCGTAAATGAACATCGCGAAGCTGACGATGTAGAGGACGCTGATGAAGTCGTGGTCCTGCAGGACCGAGCTCGCGACGATCACTCGTCGCCGTCCTTAGCTCGTCTGCCCTTGAACATCTCGAGCATCCGGTCGGTCACCAGGAACCCGCCGATGACGTTGATCGTGCCGAAAGCGATCGCGATCACCAGCAGCGTCTTGTTGAGCACGCCAGCCGCCTCGCCGATCACGAGCAGGCCGCCGAGCAGCACGATCCCGTGGATCGCGTTGGTGCCGCTCATCAGCGGTGTGTGCAGCGTGTTGGGCACCTTCGAGATGACCGCGTAACCCACGAAGCCGGCCAGCACGAGGATCGCGAGATTCGTGACCAGCGTCGATGCCGCGAACACGATCACTGCACGCGCTCCCGGGTCACGCACGCCGCCGCGACGATCTCATCGGAGAAGTCGGGGGCGAGCTTTCCTTCGTCGTCGGCCAGCAGTTCGATCAGCGCCTGCACGTTGCGCGCATAGAGCTGGCTGGCGTGCTCGGGCATCGTCGCCGGCAGGTTGAGCGGGGCAGCGATCGTGACGTCGTGGACGACGACCGTCGTGCCCGGGTCTGACAGCTCGCAGTTGCCGCCGCCCTCCCCCGCCAGATCAACGATCACGCTCCCTGACCGCATTCCCTGCACCGCCGCGGCCGTCACAAGCTTTGGCGAGGGACGGCCGGGCACGAGCGCGGTTGTGATCACGACATCGAAGCCCTTGATCGCGTCAGTCAGGCTCTGCTGCTGCTGGGCCTGCTCGGCCTCGCTTAGCTCGCGCGCGTAACCACCTTCGCCAGCTGCGTCGATGCCGAGGTCAAGCCAATCGGCACCCAGCGACCGCACCTGCTCCGCAACCTCGGGGCGTACGTCGTAGCCCGTCGTCTTGGCACCCAGCCGGCGCGCCGTCGCGAGCGCCTGGAGCCCCGCGACGCCGGCGCCGAGCACAAGCACCTTTGCGGGCGGGATCGTCCCCGCCGCGGTCATCAGCATCGGATAAAAGCGCGTCGACTGCTCGGCGCCGAGCAGCGCCGCCTTGTAGCCGGCCACATTGGCCTGGCTCGAAAGAGCATCCATCGACTGGGCGCGACTGATACGCGGGATCGCCTCCATCGCGAACGCCGTGACGCCGCAGTCTGTCAGCGCTGACGCGAGCTGCGGTTCGCTGCGCGGAGCCAGGAAGCCGATGTAGGCGCAGCCGTTCTGCAGCTTGTCGATCTCATCGGAGGTCGGCAGGCCGACCTTGACGACGAGGTCGGCGCTGAAGGGATCTCCAAGTTCGGCGCCGGCTTCGGTGAACAGCGAGTCGGGCATCAGCGCCAGCTCCCCCGCGCCCGCCTCAACCACCACCCGATGGCCGGCGGCGATCAGCTTGCGAGCGACGTCCGGCACCAGCGCCACGCGGCGCTCGTCGGCTGCTCGCTCTCGAGGGACTCCGATAACCATGGGTGTCGCGGCAGCCTATAGGTGACGCGACGGGGACACGGAGCGTTCCGACAGGAGTTGGGCGCCCAACAACAGCCACCGTGCCCGATTGCTTGGGTTTCCCGATGGCCGCGCCTAGCCAAGCAGCCGTGTTTCGTCTAGGTTGGCACTTGACCATATTCACTACGGCTAATGCCGTAGTCGTTAGGAGAGAGAAATGACGGCATTCAGACGCGCGCGAGCACTTGCGGCCTTCATGGCGCTGGCGGCTACGGCGATGGTGGTGGTCGGTTGTGGAGATGACGACAAGGGCGGCGGTGATGCCGACGCCAAGACCGGCGGCAAGGCGCCCAAGGTCGCATTCATTAGCTGGGCCTACACGGATTACACCCAGGCCGAGGAGAAGGGGATGAAGGAGGCAGCCGAGAAGCTCGGAGGATCGGTGAAGGTGTTCAACGCCGCCTTCGATCCGCAAAAGATCAACAAGGACTGCCAGGACGCGATCACAAGCGCCCGTTACAACGCATTTGTAATCGCTCCGATCGATCGGGCGTCGGCGATCCCGTGCGTGCGAGCGGCAAAGGCAGCCGGTATCCCGGTCGCGACCATCGAGAAGACGCTCGGGACCGATCCATCAAAGGAGTGGGATGTCGAACCCCAGGTAGACGGCGTCGTCGCGGTCAACGCGAACAAGTTGCAGACACAGGTCGACGCCCAGGCCGAGATGCTGAAGACCGTATGCGCGGACAAAGATCCCTGCGAGGTCATCGCTGAGATTTCGAGTCCGTCTGATCCGTTGACGACCGGCACCGTCAAGCTGATCAAGGACGCCGTTCCCGGCATCAAGATTGTCGCGACGATGGAGACCCTGTACGACCCAGCCACGGTGGCAAAGAAGATGCCGGATTTGCTTACAAAGCATCCCGGTGCCGATGTCTACCTCGCCGCAGCCGACTCGAGCGCTAGGGCGGCTATACCAGCGATCAAGGCCGCTGGGCTGACCGGCAAGATTGTTCTGATCGGCAACGGCGGTGACCGCCAGTCGGTCAAGGAGATCACCGACGGCGTCTTGTTCGGATCGGTGGCGAACTACCCACAGCAGGCCGGCGCGCGGCTTGTGGAATCACTGGCGCAGGCCCTCAATGGTGAGGAAGTCACCAATTGCTGCACCGACGGGCTGGCCCTGGACGAACCGGTGGTCCTGACAAAGGAAACGATCGGCGACTTCACCGCGGAGTACGGCGCTGAGTAACAGCTGAAGCGTTGCGAGCCGTGGCGCTTGGATTGTCCAGCGTCACGGCTTGTAGTGCTCAGGGCCGTCGCGCAATCCTGCAGGCGGGGAGATAGGATGCCGAATCGATGTGTGTCTGAGCGGGTTATGGGGCGGAGATGAGGCGGGCGTCGCTAATCGGGTTACTGGGGTGCGCCCTCGGGCTTGCGCTCGCATCTCCCGTACCTGCGGCCACGGTGGTCGAGAAGGGGATCTCCCCACTCGGCGACACGTTGAAGGCGTACGCTGGTGTCGCTGTCTGGCAGGCGGCGGACCTGCCGCCGCGCGAATCGTTTCGGATCAGCTACAACGGTCAGCCATCGAAGGCGTTGAGATCGCCGTTCGGCGATATCGCGGGCATTGATGTCGGGCCAGGGTCTGATGGCCGTCCTGTCGTCGTCGTGTCGAGTTACAAGGGTCGGATCGCACTGCTTAACACGAGAACCAGGCGATGGCGAACCCTCAAGAACGGTCGATCGATCGGCTATTTTGTTTCGATCTGGCGCCATCGACTGGCCTACCACAGAGGCGACCGTGTTCGACTGCTGGACATCAGAACGGGACATGTCCGAAGACTCCCTAAAACGGGATACGGTCCAATCGAGCTACGCGGAACGACTGTCCTAGTGGCGGGTCTCGACATTCAGAGCACTACCTGCCCGGTCGACAGCAGCGGCGGTGGCGAGTTCATCCAGTGGCTGGTGCGTCCGCGGTCGAAAAAGGTTCTGACGCGGGGCTGCAACGGGGTTTCGGCGCCTTTCTTTATCGGCGGTACACCGGCGTGGATGGCGGGGTCGACGCTGATCCGCGGCAGTCAGCGCATTGCGTTGAAAGAGAGCTTCGAGTTGACATTCGACGGCCGCCACTACTACTTCATGCGCATCACCGACGCTCAAGATTCAGCCCGGGACGTCTTACGCACGACGCGTTTGGCCGACATACGGCGCTGATCATGACCGGCTCTCGTCGGTTCTGGATAGCTAGGGCTCG
>DATMIZ010000137.1:0-15224 GCA_035554055.1 Baekduia sp.
ATGACATCGATCGGCGTCGGCGGCGCAATCGTGATGCAGTCCGACGCGCAGTCGGAGTATGAGGAAGCCCTGCTCAAAGGCAAGGCGCTGATGCAGGCGATCGATCCCGGCTTCGACCCACAGCTCGGGCTCGAGCAACGGCCGGCTTAGCACTCAGGCCTGTGCGTCCAAGGCCTGGTTGACGAGCGCGTCGGCGCCCGCGTTGTGCTCGCGGCGAACGCTACGGACCTGCCAGCGATCGAAGTCCTTCAGCGCGGCGTGCGCCTGTGCGTGCAGCGGCTTCATGTCGACGTGCTTGACCTTGTACTCGCCGTTGACCTGCTTTGAGATCAGCTCCGAGTCGTTGATCACCTCGACCTCTGTCGCGCCAAGTGCGCGCGCGCGGGCAAGACCGAGCAGCAGCGCCCGGTACTCGGCCACGTTGTTGGTCGCGATCCCGATGTATTCAGCGGCTTCGTCGATGACCTCGCCGCCGGCGTCGGTCACGACGGCACCCGCCGCCGCCGGTCCAGGGTTGCCCCGTGACCCGCCGTCTACGTGAACTACGACCTTCACGCAACAGCACCGACGAGATGGAGCTGACCCCACTCGTCGGCAGCGACGTTGTCGCGCTGCTCGCGATCGTCTAGGTCGGCCTGGTCATAGCCGCGACGCTCCAGCCGCGCCCCGGCGCACTCATTGGAGAGGTCGACCTCATAGCGGTACCACGAGATGTCCCAGGAGATCACGATCGCGACAATCGAGCCCTTGCCGTCTGGATTCGCGCTGACATTTGGTGTGCCCAGTGTGCGCGCGACGCCGGCGACGGTTTGAGTGTGCTCTGAGGCGTTGAACACCTCGAGCGCCCGCTCGACCTTCAGCTCGGGGTTCGTCGAGGTGCTCGCGGGCTCTACGCCCCGGGGCGCGAAGCGGTGAAAGATCCGACCCTGGCTCTTCTGCTTGATCGACTTGCTGACCACTTCGGTCGACACTAGCAAGCACGATCGGACCGAACCCGCGGGTCGTCCAGACTCCCCCTTCTGAGTCCTAAAACTCGAACGAAAGCTTGCCGCGCAACCGCAGCACGGCCTTCGTATGCAACTGCGAGATGCGCGATTCGGTCACCCCGAGCACCTCGCCGATCTCACGCAGCGTCAGGTTCTCGTAGTAGTAGAGGGCGACGACCAGTTTTTCGCGCTCGGGAAGCTTTGTGATCGCATCGGCCACGCGATCCTTGAGTTCGGCCTCATCGACCAGCTTGGCTGGATCGGGTGCGTTCTCGTCGGTGATCGTGTCCATCAGCGACACCTGGTCGCCGCTTGAGTCGCCGACCGTCCACGCCTCGTCCAGCGCAGCGATGTTCGAATTTGCGATCTGCAGGAGCGAGTCTTGGAACTCCTCGACCGTGATCTTCAGTTCTTCCGCGACCTCTTCGTCGGTCGGGACGCGTTGCAGATCGTTCTCGAGCTTCTGGTTGGCGCGCTCGATCGCGCGCGCACGCGCCCTGACGGAGCGCGGCACCCAGTCCATCGAACGCAGTTCGTCGATGATCGCGCCGCGAATGCGCGTTATCGCGTAGGTCTCGAATTTGATCTCGCGCTCGAGCTCAAAGCGCTCGATCGCGTTGATCAGGCCGACAAGACCGTACGAGATCAGGTCGGCTTCCTCGACGTGATTGGGCAGGCCTGCACCCATCCGGCCCGACACGTACTTCACCAGCGGTGAATACGCAACGACCAGTCGTTCGCGCGCGCGTGCGTCGCCGTCGACCTTGTAGCGACGCCACAGGTCTTTGAGTTCAAACGCCTTGACGTTGGAATCCATCCTCGTCATGCCCTTGGGTGAGCCTCCGCGTACGCTGATTTCAGCCTCGACGACTCTACCCGAGTGTAAATCTGTGTAGTCGAGATGCTGGAATGGCCCAGCATCACTTGAATTGCCCGCAAATCTGCACCCCCGTCGAGTAAGTGTGTCGCAAATGAATGCCGAAGGGAATGCGGGTGCGTTCCCGCCAGACCGGGAGCGATCTCGATGGCGCGACGCGTCCACACGCGAAGGCGTCTCCGCACATCGGATGTTGAGAGCCGACGACCTGATTTCGAGAGAAAGAGAGCGTTCTCATCAGGCTCCACGGTGAGCGCAGGTCGCGCGTGCTGGAGATACTCAGCGACCCTTTCGAGCGCCTGCTCGCCGACGGGGACGAAGCGTGTCTTTGAGCCCTTGCCCTCGATCCGCAGCTGCTCGCCGTCGAAGTCCAGCGAGCCGACATCGAGGTTGACGATCTCCTCCGCCCGCAGCCCGCAGGCGTAGGCGAGCTCGAAGAGTGCGCGGTCGCGCCGATCGAGCGGCGTCGATGCCGGGATGCGGTCGAGCAGGGTCGCTACCTCTTCTGGCCGCAAGACCTTCGGGAGCTTCTGGGCACGTTTTGGCGCCGCGACCAGATCGGCTGGGTTCTGTTGGACGTGGCCGTGCTCGCGGAGTACGCGGTACAGCGCCCGCAGCGCCGCGAGCTTACGGGCGACCGTCGCCGCAACGGCGCCGTTTGCGCTCAGGGCCGCCGCGTAGCGACGCATCGTCCGCGAATCGACGTCTGCGGGAGCCACTGGAATAGCTGCGCACCAGTGCGCGAACTGGTCGACATCGAGGCCGTAGTCACGTCGCGTTCGTTCGGCCGATCCACGCAGGGCGAGGTCCTCGTCGAGCAGCGACAACGCTTCCCGCCAGGAGTCGGGCAATGGGCTGCGATGATCTGGGGCGATGGGACTTTTCTTCATCGACACGGATACGGGGCGCGTTGCAACTCAGATGCAGCTGATCGAGGCTGGAATCGCGACCTCAAATGATGTGCCGCCACGTCCGTGGCTGCAGATCCGTTGCACCGGTGACGCAACCACGATGTGGTACGCGGTGCTGCGGAAAGAGATCAGCGGCGGCAAGTTCATCGGCTCGCTGGTCTTTCGCCATTCCGACCACCATGCCTCCCTACTGAAACAAGGCTGGCGGGAGATCGCACCCGAGGAGATCGGGACCGACGACACGCGGCGACCGCTTGCGCCGTCGCCGCTGGAGCAGCCCCTCGGCGCCGAGAACCCGTACGGGTAGCTCGTCAGCTGATGTAGATCGTGGTTCCGACGGGCACTTCGCGGTAGAGCTTGATCACTTCCGGCACGCGCATGCGGATGCAGCCGTGCGAGGCGTTTGAACCGATCGAATCGGGATCGTTGGTCCCGTGGATTCCAACGCCGTCATAGATGCCCAGCCAACGCGCGCGGATCGGGTTCTCCGGCACCCCGCCGGGAATCGTCTTGCCGGCCAGATCGCCGGCCCAATCGCTGTCCGGAACGTGCCAGACCGGATTCTCAGCCTTGTTTGCGATCGTGTATTTGCCAGGCGGCGTTTCGAGCCCCGCAGCGCCCACCGCCACACCGTAGGTCTTGGCCTTCTTCAGGTTCTTGTAGAGCGTGAGCTTGAATTTGCTGCGATCGACGACGAGTAACGTCGGGAACTGGCGGGCGAGGTCCGCCGTCCGGATCTTCGGAGCGTCGTATTTGACGTCAGGCTTGAAGCTGCGTTCGGAGCCTGGCTTGACGAGCGCCGACCTGATCTCGGCTTCGAGCTTCTTACGATCGATCGTGACGCCCGAAGCGGACCGCACAAGCTTGAAGCCGGTCTCGGGCGTGAAGTCGAAGTGCGCGTCGATCGGCTTGACGGACGTGCCTTTCTGTACCCGCCGCACCACGCGCTTGACCGCCGCCTCGGAGTAGCCGACGTCGGCGGTCAGCTGCTTGTCGTGCTTGACGCCCGCGAGCGTGCTGGCGGCGCGTGGAATGAAGAAGCCGGTGCGGCCGGCGGCGATTGCGTCATCGATCGTGCCTTCCAGGTCGACCGCGATACGGGACTCTTTCGCGCGCAGCCGGAAGGTGCGGCCCTTCATCTGGATTTCGACCGGCCGCTCGAGCGCGGGCATGAGGTCGGCTCGGAGCTTGGCTCTGGCCTGCTCGCGGTTCAGACCGCCGATGTCGACGCCCGAGACGATCACGCCCTTGGCGATCTTGTCCCTATTGGTGAAGTCGAATATGCCCAAGCCGGCGACCACAAGTGTCACCGCTGCCACCGGAGGAAGAAGTGCGATGTATGGCTTTGAGCGCATTAAGGAGTGGGAACCGACGGTCCTGACACGGTACGGCCCGTCTGCCGCCTTTCCACGCCTATCGACGGATTCCTATGCGAACTGAAGGAACTTGGTCGGTCAGGCGGTCGTCTTGGTTCCCAGGACGACATCGAGGCGTTCCGCGAGTGCCTGCCAGTTATCGGCCGCGATCACGTTCTCTTCCTCGCGTATGTCGGTATTCCAGGGGTGCGAGATCGTCGCGGCGATGATCCCGGCGTCGAGCGCGCCCATCAGCACGTCCGGGCTGTCGTCGATCAGCAAGTCGATCTTCAGTTCGCGGCAGCGCGCGATCTTGTCAAACGAGCAGTAGAGCTCGTCGTATTCGAGCCCGACGCTGTCGAGCCATTTCGCCGTCGCGGGCTGACATGCGACGCTGCGATGGCTCGTGACATGAATGAAATGACCGTCCGCGTGCCAGCGGTTGAGCGTTTCAACCGCGCCCGGGTAGGGCGTTCCGGCCAGGATGACCTCGTCGGAGTGGCTCTCCTCGACGCAAAGCTTGAACTGCTCCGGACGCAGGCGCGTGACGCCCCAATCGAGCTGCTCTTCATACGGGAGGTCGATGCCAAAGCGCCGCTCGGCGCATGCGGACAACACGTCCCAGTAGTGATGAAGTGTGGAATCGATGTCGACCGCGATGCGCATCGTGACCCTCTCCTAACGTTAGTACGACCCATGAGTACCGACACACAGGCACCGGTTGTGTGCGATTGGACGGCCATTGACTGGTCGCAGCACCGGCGCTTCGCCGAGGTCGGGTCCACGCGAACCAACGTCGTAGACATCGGCGAGGGCCCCGCCGTGATCTTCCTACACGGACTCGGCGGCAACTGGCAGAACTGGCTCGAGAACCTTCCGGCGCTCGCGTCAGATCACCGCTGCATCGCTGTGGACCTTCCGGGATTCGGGGAGTCGGCACTGCCCGCCGACAGCGTCTCCGTCGACTATTACGCGCTGTGGGTCGCCGATCTGGTGCGGACGCTTGGCCTGCCGTCCGCGACGCTCGTCGGCAATTCGATGGGTGGCCAGATCGCGGCCGAGGTAGCGCTGCAGACGCCGGAACTGGTCGACCGGCTGGTGCTGGTCGATGCCGCCGGTATCTCGGTGGAGAGCCTCAAGAACGAGCGCGTTGTGATGTTGCTGCAGCGCGCGGACCGCCTGCTTGCATTCTGGTCGACGCAGATCGTCGCGCGCGGATGGCGCCTTGCGACGCGCCGGCGAGCACGAAGGACCCTTATGAGTCTGTGGGTCGCGAACCCCGACGTCCTACGCCCCGGGCTCGTCACGGAGCTGGCCAAGGGCACGGGCAAACCGGGATTTGCGGCAGCGCTGAAGAGCGTCACCAGCCACCGCATCCGCTCGCGGCTGACGGCCATCAGCCAGCCGACACTGATCGTGTGGGGCGAGCTCGACCGGATCACCCCCGTCCGTGACGCATATGAGTTCCACGCCGCGATCCGCGGATCACGGGTGGTCGTCTGGCCCGACACCGGTCACCTATCGATGATCGAGCGTGCGCAGGAGTTCAACGAGCTGCTGCGCGGCTTTCTCAGCCGCCCGTCGTAACCGCGCCCTTGGACGCGCTGCCGACCAGCAGCGCGTATTTACGCAGCACCCCGGTCGCGTCGGCAGAGACGGGCGCGATGTACGCCTCGACCCGGCGGGCGATCTCGTCGGCGGAGAGATCGACGTTGATGACGCGCTCGTCGACGTCGATCGTGATCTCGTCACCGGTCTGGATCGCCGCGATCGGACCGCCGCGCGCGGCCTCGGGCGCGACATGGCCGGCCATGAAGCCGGTCGTGGCGCCCGAGAAACGGCCGTCGGTAAGCAGGGCGATGTGCGGCCCGAGGCCAGCGCCGTTCAGCGCGGCCGTGACAGCGAGCATCTCGCGCATTCCCGGTCCGCCGGCCGGTCCTTCGTTGCGGATGACGACGACATCACCCTTCTTGATGCCGCCGTGCGTGGTCGCCTCCATCGCGGCGGCCTCGTTCTCGAAGACGGCGGCCGGACCGACGTGCTTGCGCCGTTCGTGGCCGGAGAGCTTCACGACGCAACCCTCGGGAGCGACGTTGCCGCGCAGGATCGCTAGCCCACCGACGGGTTTGACGGGATCCGAAAGCGGCCTGACGACGCGCTGTCCCTCCTGTTCCACGGCATCGTCGGCGTGATCGCCGATCGTGCGCCCTGTGACCGTGATCGCGTCCTCGTGCAGCCGGCCCATCTGCTTCAGCCTTTGTGCCACCAGCGCGACGCCGCCCGCGTTGAAGAGATCCTGGGCGACGTACCTGCCACCGGGCTTCAGATCGCACAGCATCGGCGTCGCCTCCGAGATCCGGTCGAAGTCGTCGATCGTGAGCTCGATGCCGGCCTCGTTCGCAACGGCGAGTAGGTGTAGGACTGCGTTTGTCGAGCCGCCTGACGTCGCCACTGCGGCGATCGCGTTCTCGATCGAATCCTTGGTGATGATCTGGCGTGCATTGACGCCACGGCGCAGCAGATCGACCATCAGGCGCCCTGCCTCCTTAGCCACCTCAGCCTTGGATCCGTGTTCGGCCGGCACCATCGCCGACCCCATCGGGCTGATGCCCATGACCTCGAACGCCATCGCCATCGTGTTGGCAGTGAACTGCCCGCCGCAGGCGCCGGCGCCGGGGCTCGCGACCGCTTCTAGCTCATGCAGCTCCTCTTCGCTCATCGTGCCGACGGCATGCTTTCCCACGGCCTCGAATACGTCCTGGATCGTGACTTCCTTGCCTTTGTAGGTTCCGGGCCGGATCGAGCCGCCGTAGATCATGATCCCGGGCAGGTCGAGGCGGGCGAGCGCCATCACGGTGCCCGGGATCGTCTTGTCGCAGCCCGCCAGCGCGATCACGCCGTCGAACAGATGGCCGCGGGCGACGAGCTCGATCGAATCGGCGATCAGCTCGCGCGAAACGAGCGACGTCTTCATGCCGGAGGTTCCCATCGTGATGCCATCCGAGATCGCGATGGTGTTCATCTCCATCGGTGTCCCGCCGGCGGCGCGGATGCCGTCCTTGACGTGCTTGGCTAGCGCGCGCAACGTGTAGTTGCACGGCATCGTCTCGATCCAAGTGTTGGCGACGGCGATGATCGGCTTGGCGAGGTCCTCGTCGGAGAACCCGATCCCCTTGAGGTAGGCCCGCGCGGCGGCCCGCTGAGGCCCATCCGTCAGCGCGCGGGACTTGTGTTTGACATCGAAGCCGGTAGCCGTGCTCATAGGCAGGAGATTCTACGCGGCGACGTTTGAGCGACCGGCGCCGGTTCGCTGCGCTGTCAGCGTTGCGCTTGGTGACCGACCGTGGGTGTCGCGGCCTCGACACCCACGCCGAGGACGTTGACCGGTCCTGGGCCGCGGCCGACGTCGCGGACTCCGTCGCGGACCGCCTCCCCCGCCAACGAGCGCGCCGTCGTTGCGGCCTGCACGAGGTCGTAACCGAGGGCAAGCTGCGCGGCGAGCACGCTTGAATGCGTGCAGCCTGAGCCATGCGCCGCCCCGTCAGGGTGACGGGCGTCTGCGATCTCCGTGAATTCGACGCCGTCGAAAAGCAGGTCGAACGTCGTTGCAGCCTCCCCCATGGCTGTTGGCCGGTGCCCACCTGTGAGCACCACTGCTTCGCAACCCATCGCGTGCACGCCTCGGGCCAGGGGTTCGCCGTCCGCGTCATCGGACATGCCGGATAGTGCTCGGGCTTCGGGCAGGTTCGGAGTGATAACCGTGGCGCGCGGGAGCAGCAGGTCGCGCAGCGCCCGTTCCGCGCCGTCCTTCAACAGCCGCGACCCCGATTCCGCGATCATCACCGGGTCCAGGACCACCGGCTTTTCGCTCAGAAGCTCGTCGATCGCCCGCGCCACCACGCCGATCGCCACCTCGTCGCCGACCATGCCGATCTTCACAGCATCGACACCGATGTCCTCCACGACCGCGCGAATCTGGGCGACGATCATCTCCGCCGATACCGGCTCGATGCGCGTCACGGCAACGGTGTTCTGCGCGGTCACTGCCGTGATCGCGGTCGTCCCATGGACACCACAGCGCGCGAATGCCTTGAGGTCGGCTTGGATGCCGGCGCCGCCGCCGGAATCCGAGCCGGCGATTGTCAAGCAAACGGGAGTTCGGGCCACACTCAGCATCGTACGAAGCCACCTGGTCAGAGCCGCGTGCGTTCATAGCCGCCGCCTTGAAGACCTCGTACCAGGCCCATCATCTCCAGCTCCGCGAGCGCCGACAGCGCGCGGTAGGTGTCTCCGCTCACCGCGATGAGCTCGTCGGTGCGGCGGACTCCCCCTTCGACCGCCTCGAGCATCGCCGCCACCTCCGGCTCCAGATCATCAGGCGGCGACACGAACGCCTCGACCACATGACCGGCCATCTGCGGGCCGACCACGGCGTCGAGCACGTCGCGCGCGTCACGGACCAGCGTGCCGCCGTCGCGAATCACCGAGTTGGTCCCGTCAGCGCGCCACGAACGCACCGAGCCTGGAACCGCGAGCACGTCGCGCCCCAGTTCCAGCGCGAAGTCGGCCGTGATCAGCGAGCCGGATTTCTGGGCAGCCTCCACCACGACCGTCGCGTGAGCCAGCCCCGCGATGATCCGATTTCTCGCGGGAAAGCCCCACCGGTGAACGGTCGCGCCCGCGGGCATTTCGGAAAGGACCACGCCCTGTGCGGCGATGCGCCGATGAAGGGCCGCCTTGCTGCGCGGATACGCCACGTCCGCGCCACAGCCCAGCACCGCGATCGTCCTTCCACCGCCTTCCAGCGCACCCTCGTGCGCGGCGGCATCGATGCCGAGTGCCATTCCGCTGACGACCGTCACTCCCGCCGCGGCGAGGCCGCGGCCGAGCTCCCGCGCCGTCTGCATCCCATCGGGCGAAGCGCGCCGAGTTCCCACGATCGCCACCGCGGGCGTCGCGGGATCCGTCAGCGCTCCTAATCGCTCGCTGCCCGCGACATAGAGGGCGTGGACCGTCGCATCGTCGATAAGTCGCGGCGGAAACAGGTCGTCGTGTCGGCAGACCGGCGACAGGCTCGCCGCAGAGGTACGGGCCCGATGGCGATCGGGGTGAAATCCGGCCACACGACCCAGAAGCTCACGCGTTGCTTCGCCGCCCACCGCTTTTACGAGTTGCTCGTCGCTGAGCGCGAGCACGTCACGTAGACCGCTGCGCTCGTGCCGTGCGATCTCGATCCGGCCGGCCAGCAGTTCGAGCACGAAGCCGCGCCGCAGGCAGTCGTCGCATGCGCTCATGCCGCTACCTCCGCCGTCTCGCCGATCTCCTGGCGGAATCTGATCGCCGCAAAGACATCGCTCTTGGCGACGCGATCGTCGCCGCGCAGGTCTGCGATCGTCCTCGCGACTCGCAGCACCCGCGCGTGGCCTCTGGGACTGAGCCGTCCCTCGGCATATGACTTATGCAGCACTGCATCACTGGCGCTGTCCAGCCGGACGTGCCGACGCAGCTCGGCCGTAGACATGCGGCCGTTGCACGCTCCGTCGCCCAGCCGCGCACACTGCCGCTCGCGGGCCTGCAGCACCTGCGCTCGAATCGCATCGGTGTCATGAGGCGACGGTTCGACGAGCTCGGCGGCCGTCGGCCGTTCAACAGGCACTTGGAGGTCGATCCGGTCGAGCAGCGGCCCACTGAGGCGGCGTTGGTAGCGCGCGATGTCGGCCTCACCACAGCGACAGCGCGGTTGACCGGCGTAGCCGCAGGGACACGGGTTCGTCGACGCCACGAGCATCGTCAACGTCGGATAGAGCGCGCTGCGCTGGCCGCGCACGATCGCGACGCGACCGTCCTCAAGCGGTTGTCTCAGCGCCTCAAGAGCAGGCCGCGCAAATTCGGCGAGTTCGTCGAGGAACAGCACGCCGAGGTGGGCAAGCGTCGCCTCGCCAGGCGCGGGAGTGGAGCCACCGCCGACCAGTCCGCTCGCCGAGATTGTGTGGTGCGGGGCACGGAACGGGCGCACAGCCATCAGCTGCCCGCCGCTGTGAAGCCCGGCGATCGAATGGATCCGCGTCACTTCGATTGCCTCGTTCGTGGTCAGCGGAGGCAGAATCGCGGGCAGGCGCCGCGCGAGCATCGTCTTGCCGGTGCCAGGCGGACCGCTCAGTAGAAGCGAGTGCCCGCCCGCCGCGGCGGTCGTGAGTGCGTACACGGCCTGGACCTGACCGCGAACATCACCGAGGTCCGGGACCTCGCGCGCCTTCGCCCGGGCCGCGGCGAGCGGCGGCAGCGAGGACGACGTCGGCTCACCCGCGAGCACGGAGGCCATCTCGCGCATATCCGAGGCACCATGGACGGCGATGCCGCCGATCAGCATCGCTTCGCGCGCACACTCGTTAGGAACGATCAGTGCGTCGAGTCCGCTCTCACGTGTGCCTTCGGCAACCGCAAGCGCGCCCCGAACCCCGCGCAGCTCGCCCCCGAGCGCGAGCTCGCCGTAGACGGCTATCCGATCGAGCAGATCGATCGGCACCTGCCCTGAAGCGGCCAGGATCCCGACCGCGATCGCCATGTCGAATCCGGGCCCACGCTTGCGCAGGTCAGCCGGTGCGAGATTGACCGTCACTCGATTCTGAGGAAACGCGAAGCCCGAGTTCTGGATCGCGGTGCGTACACGCTCGCGCGACTCGCGCACCGCCTGATCGCCGAGCCCGACGATCGTGAAAGCCGGGAGCCCCGCGTGGAGGTCGACCTCCACAGTGATCGGTCGCGAACGGACGCCGTCGATTGCGAATGTGGTGACACGAGCGAGCATGGCGAGCACGCTAAGCGGCCAGATTGAACGTGAATCGATGGCATTGCGGCGAAACTGCGCAGTCACAGCAACGACCCGCGATGTCGTGGCAGTGGTGGCTCAGAAGCACGTCAAACCCGACCTTGGCCGGCACAAATCTCGCCGTAGCTTCCCCGTCGATGTCAGACGATCCCAGGCACAAGCTCGGAAATCAGGGTGAGGATCTCGCCGCTCAGCATCTCGTCCGACTTGGCTACAGGCTGATCGCACGCAACCACCGAACGCGGTTCGGCGAGCTCGACATCGTCGCGATGTGCGGCGAGACCCTTGTGTTCTGCGAGGTCAAGACCGCGCGTGGCCGCGGGCGCCCATTTGACTCGTTGCATGACCGAAAGCGCGCACAGGTGCGACGGATGGCCGTGGCCTATCTCGCCGAGGCCCGCCGATCGGAATCAGCGCGGCAGATCCGCTTCGACGCCATCGGCGTTGTCATCGACGCGGACGGGCGCCTCACGCGCCTCGACCACCTGGAAGCAGCGTTCTGATGTCGGAGACGCCCCTACAGGGCGAGCTGCTGATACGCGGTGCTCTGGAAGCTCATGCGGTGCAGAGGCGAGACGCCTTGGCGCATGATCGCGTCGCGGTGCTCCGGGGTCGAATAGCCCATGTGACCAGCGAACTCCCAGCCGGGGTGTTCGAGATCCGCACGCTGCATGTAGCGGTCACGCGTGACCTTGGCGATGATCGACGCCGCGGCGATCGCCGCCGACGTGGCGTCTCCTCGCACGACAGCGCGGGTGTCATGGCCGTCGACATCTCCGACCGGGAATCCGTCGGAGAGGCAGATCGCCCCCGGACCAGCGACCTTACGCAACGAGTCTCGCAGCGCCGCGATGTTCGTCTTGTGCAGGCCCCGTTCGTCGATCCCCCAGACGCAACGCGACACGACCGCGACCTTGACGGCTGCTCGCATCACCAGCGGGTAGAGCTCTTCGCGCCCCTCGTGCGTGTGCTGCTTGGAGTCGTTGAGAGCGCTAAGCGAGCGAAGCTCGCGCAATGTCAGCGCCTCGGTGTCAAAGAGAACCGCGGCCGCGACCAGTGGACCTGCGAGACAGCCGCGCCCGGCCTCGTCGGCGCCCGCCACCCAGCGGTAGCCGAGCTGCTTGTCGAAATTGAAGAGTCGCCGCCCGCCTGGCCTACTCGAGGACCGCCGGCGCCTGGGTGTCTGGCTCTTGACCACGGCGGCAGCCGTCGGCTCAGAAGATGTTGATTCGCTTTGGTGGCCAGTAGGTGGCGAAAGCGCTGCCGATGATCCAGTCGCGGGGAACTGGTCCCCAGTATCGGCTGTCGTCGGAAGCGCCACGATTGTCGCCCATCATGAAGTAGTGATCGGCGGGAACCGTGATCGTCGTCGGAAAGTCGCAGTCACCCGAACCGTCGCAGGGCGCTATGAACGACTCCTTCTGGAGCTTCCCGTTACGGACGACATGGCCATCTCGAATCGAGAGCTTGTCCCCGGGCAGCCCGACTACGCGCTTTATGTAGTTGACCGAAGCTTTGCGGTCGTTCGGCTTGTCGCACGCCGCGCCCGGGGCGCGACGCGCGCCGCAGTCCTGGCTCTCGGCGCCGACGGGAGGATGGAACACGAGGATGTCGCCGATCTTCGGATCGCCGAAGTTGTTGCCGATGCGGTTGACCAGCACACGCTGCCCGACCACCAACGTCGGGACCATCGACTCACTCGGGATTCGGTACGGCTTGACGAGAAAGGCCTGAATGCCGAGCGCGAGTCCGATCGCCACAGCGACGACGAGGACGAGCTCGACGAGCTGAGCCGGACCGGACTTCGCCGGGCGCTTCACGCCTTGGCGTCAGCGGGAGGCTCTTCGCCAGTCTGATCGCCGTCGGCGACGACGTCATCGGCACCGGCAGCTTCATCGGTAGATGCCTGAGCCTCAGGAGCCTCGGCCTCAACGGCTACGGCGTCCTCGACGGGCGCCTCGCCTACATCCTGCACAGTGGTGCCTTCCGCGTCGGTCGCACCGCCGTCGGCGGCCTGCTCCGATTCGAGCTGTGCAACCGGGTCGTTGAGCAGGCCGGGAGTGATGACCTCCTCCACCTCACCCGTGTAGCGGCGCTCACGGACACGTGCCCGCTTGCCGACGCGATCACGCAGGTAGTAGAGCTTCGCGCGACGCACATCACCGCGCGCGGCGACTTCAATGCGCTCGATCTTCGGCGAGTGCACGGGGAACGTACGCTCGACGCCCACGCCAAAGGACTGCTTGCGGACCGTGAAGGTCTCACGCACGCCGTGGCCCTGGCGCTTGATCACCACGCCCTCGAAGACCTGCGTGCGTCGACGCGTGCCCTCAACGACTTGGAAGTGGACGCGAACGCGGTCGCCAGGGGCAAAGTTCGGGACCTTGCGCAGCTGTGCCTGTTCGAGGCTTTCGATAACGGTGCTCATAAGAAGAGAAGGCGCGAGTCGGTTGACACTCAGCGCGACGTGGGATGGTAGCGAAGCGCGCGCCGGTTCTCCGTGACGCGCCCGCCGCGACGTGCTGAGCGGCTACTTCTCGTCGGTCATCGGCCCGAAAAGATCAACGCCGCCGCGAGGGATGGGCTCGCGCGCGGGATCCGGCGGATGCGCCGTCGGACCGACCGCGCCACGCTCAGCAGATCGCATCCTGCGCCAGTTGCTGATCTCCTGATGGTGACCGGAAAGCAGCACGTCGGGCACCTTCCAGCCGCGGTATTCGGCAGGGCGCGTGTAATGCGGATATTCGGGGTGCCCACCCAATGCCACCGAGAAGGATTCCTCCTGCGCCGATTCGTCGTGCCCCAGAGAACCCGGCAGCTTGCGCAGGATCGCGTCCATGACGACCATCGATGCGATCTCGCCGCCCGAAAGTACGTAGCGGCCGATCGACACGGCGTCGGACGCGAAATGCTGCACGATGCGCTCGTCAAAGCCCTCGTAGCGACCGCAGAGCAGCGTGATCTCGTCCTCTTGGGCGAGCTCGTTGACGAACGCGTCATCGAGCATCCGCCCGCCAGGCGTGAAGGCGAGCACCCGGCGCTTGGTGCGCAGCTCCACCGGATCGGTGTCGTAGATCGCGCGCAACGCGTGATCCATCACGTCGACGCGCAGGACCATTCCGGCGCCACCGCCAAACGGCGTGTCGTCGACCTGGTTGCCCGTCAACGGCGTGTGGTCGCGCAATTGGTGTGCTCGCAGCTCGTGCCCGTTCTCGAGCGCGTTCGACACGTGGCGCTGGGTACGAAACCAGTCGAACCATTCAGGGAACAGCGTGACGACGTCGAGTTGCATCAGCCGTCGCTGCCTTCGATGAACTCGAGGTTGACATCGACCGTGCCGGCCTCGATGTCGACGGTGCGGACCGCGTCTGAGACGAGCGGCACGAGCAAATCAGCTTGGCCCTGCCGCTTGACCTCGAGGATGTCGCACGACGGATAGGTCAGCAGCTTCATGACGGTGCCGACCTCGAACTTGCCGTCGATCACCTTCAGGCCTTCGAGATCTTCGGCGAGCCATTCGTCCTCGCCCAATGGCGGCGCGTCGACGCGCGGCACGAGCAGGTCCTCCCCGCGCAGGCTGTCGGCCTGCTCGCGGGTCGTGAACGCTGCGAGGCGCAGCAACGGCTTGGCGTCCGTGCCGTCGCGCCTGATGATTTCCGTGTCGGTACCGGCGACCTGGACGCGACCGCCGTTGACGAGCAGCCGCGCGCGCGGACGCGTCACCACGAATGATCCGTCGAGGCCGTGCGCGCGCCCGACGCGTCCAGCCTGGAGCAGCTCTTCGGCCATCAGTCGACGATGTCGACGAGCACGCGGCACTCGTTCTTGACTGCCGCGGCTTTGAGCACCGAGCGCAGTGCGTTGGCGGTACGCCCGCCCTTGCCGATTACGCGACCGTAATCGTCCTCACCTACGGTCAGTTCGAGCACAACGGTCCCGTCGTCCTCGTCGAACTGCTCAACAACGACCTCGCCCGGCTCTTGCACGAGCTGACTGGCGAGGTACTCGAGCAGCTCTTTCAAGCTTCGATGCCCTGCGTGCGCAGCAGCTTGCGGACCTGAGCGGTCGGCTGCGCACCCTTGTCGAGCCAGGCGCGAACCTTGTCCTCGTCGACCTTGATGGTCGACGGCTCGGTCTGCGCGTTGTACTGGCCGAGGTTCTCGATGATTCGGCCATCACGCGGCGAGCGCTGATCGGCGGCGACGATGCGCCAAACCGGGTCTTTGTGCCCGCCTACGCGGGTGAGTCGAATACGTACTGACATTG
>DATMIZ010000138.1:0-9600 GCA_035554055.1 Baekduia sp.
GGCATCGCGCTCACTCGGCCAGACGCTAACGGAGTTCTCTCGACATCTTCGTTTCATTCACAGGGCGACAACACAGCACCGCGGCCGACCTGTGCGCCACTGCCGCCTAAGAGCACAATCTGTTGTAATGAGCCAATAGAAAACTTGATACGGACCCACTCAGTTTTGTATCCTTCTAGGCGAAGGCAACCGACTCAGGAGGAAAGTCATGGCACTAGTCCGCTGGCAGCCGATCAATGACTTCGCCACGTTGCAGAGCGATATGAATCGCCTGTTCAACAACTTCTTTGAACCAGGTCGCGACACCGAAGGATGGACCGGTTCTCGATGGACTCCGGCGATGGATCTCGCAGAGCAAGATGACCATTACGTGCTCACAGCAGATCTTCCGGGGCTTTCAGAACCCGACATCTCGATCGAGGTGGAGGACCGCACGCTCACGATTTCCGGGGAGCGCAAGTCCGAGCGCGAGAGTAGCGGCGGGAACTATCACCGGCTCGAGAGGGCGACGGGCTCGTTCAGCCGCTCGCTCGTACTACCGGACGGCGTCGATCCCGAGCAGATCGAAGCTCACTTCGACAAGGGAGTACTCAGGATCGAGATCCCAAAGCCGGCCCAAACCAAGCCACATCGCATCGACATCCAAGTCGGCAAGGAGCAGCGACAGCTCGAGGAACAGGCAAGCTAGTCCAAACGACCCTGTCGGCCCGACCCTCGGGCCGACAGGCTTTGGACCGGCTCCCGATGGGCACGCCTTCTTCGAACGTGCCCATCAGCTCTCAACGGAAGCCTCGGGATCGAAACCGAGCAGCCGCTGCACCTCCCCATCTGTCGTCGGACTGAAGTCCGCGTACCAGTAACCCACCGCGACGAACGGCTCAGGCTGTTGTAGGCAAATCAGCTCGTCGACCTCCGCGCCGATCACCGCGCACGCCTGTCGCGACCCAACGGGGACGGCAACCACGATCCGTTCGGGATCGTGCTGACGCAGCGTCCGCACAGCTGCCTGCATCGTCGACCCCGTGGCGAGACCGTCGTCGACGACAAGCGCCGTCTTGCCTTCGATGTCCGGCTCGCCCCGTCCGCGGCGGTAGCTGGCCTCGCGCCGACGCAGCTCTGTCAACTCGCGCCGGGCGACCTCCTCGATGTCGTGTCGGGTCAAGCCCAGCTGCCGCGCAAACGGGAAATCCAAGACGACGCCCCCGCCCGCCGCGATGGCGCCCATCGCCAGTTCCTCGTGCCCTGGCACGCCGAGTTTGCGAACGACCCAGACATCGAGCGGCGCATCGAGGGCGGCCGCCACCTTGGCGGCAACGGGCACTCCACCGCGTGGGAGTCCCAATACGACGACGTCGTCATCCTCCAGCGCACGAAGGCGCCGGGCGAGCACGCGGCCGGCGTCCGCCCGGTCGGCAAAGCCATCGAAGCGCGTGCTCATAGTCGGCCTCCGGCGGTGAAGGATGGGCAGCGATCGGGATCCGACGATCGCCGTTCACGACTGAGATACGCACGTCTCGGTCCGACGCTCTAGACTCGGTTGCACAAATCGAGCACCCTGCTCGACAGTCGTGTCGCATTTTCGCAGATTGTTGCTCTTGCACCCTCCGCTTTTTGCAGCGCGCACTACCCAGGAGAATCAAGATGCCTACAGGAATTGTGAAATGGTTCAGCGACGAAAAGGGCTTTGGTTTCATCACGCCCGACGACGGCGGTAAGGACCTCTTCGTGCATCACAGCTCGATCGAGGGCGACGGCTACAAGTCACTCGCCGAAGGCGCCAAGGTCAGCTACGAGGCAGAGCAGGGCCCCAAGGGTCCGGCTGCTGGCAGCGTCCAGAAGCTCTAAGACCCTCCCGTGCGCGTGTGATCCTCCGATCACGCGCGCACAGTAGGTCTGGCCTGAGCAGACTCGTCGCTCGGCCTTGTTGTTAGTGGCCCCGCCGCCCCTCGCGTCCTTGCCGACGCGTATTCGTTCCAGCGCGTATCGCAGCTTGCTGACGACGCTGACGCTGTAGTTCGTCGTGGTGTGGCCTGCGCAATGTTCGCGCCAGCTCCGCAAGATGCTTGTTGAGCTCACTTCTCGCTGTTGAGGACATGGTTCACCTCTGTAATAAGAGAAATACCCGTTGACCATCTAGTTCAGCGCGTCCATCGGTCGTTATCTACGTCCGAGCCGCCGGCTGCGGCTGCCCGTGCTTCTTGTCCGGCGCCTAGCCGACTTGCGGAGCGAGCTCGGGTGGAGCTTCGGCCCGTCGCGCAGGCTGCTCGCCGCGGGCCAGCGGCGCCTTGACCTTCATCCGCTCGGCAGCCTGGTAGGAGCCGATCACGAAGATCGCCGCCAGCACCTGCGCTCCAAGCGTCTCCCACGTCGAATACATCTCAAACCATGAGCCCATCCACTCCGGCACCGTGAACGGCGTCTCATGGCGAGGCAGCCAGCCGAGGTCTTGGAAACTAAGGGCCGTGCCGCCGATCATCACCACAAGCACGACGCCGATCAGCACGCCTGTCGCGATCAGCATCTTCTTGTAGGGCAGTTTGCGCTGGGCTACGAACGTGAGGATGCCGACGGCCGCTGTGCCGGTGAGGCCCAGCAGCACTCCCTCGAGCACGACGCCAGAGCCGGATTTGAGCTCGAGATTCTGCAGGAAGAGTACGACCTCAAAGCCCTCGCGATAAACGCTTGTGAAGCCGAGAGCGATGAGGCCGAACGTTGCGCTGAAGCCGACCTGCATGCCGAGGAGCTTCTTGCGCTGGCGATGGTGTTTGGCGATCCAGCCCGTCCAGTAGACCTTGTGCACAAACCAGTTGAGGACGACCAGCAGGACGACGATCGCGATGAAGCCGGTGATCGCCTCCAGCCGCGCCCCGAGCGGCGAGGCCGCGTCCAGGATCGCCTGCACTACGAACCACGTCACGACTGTGGCGCCGAAGGAGACGGCGGCGCCGGCGATGACCGGCCGCTTGCGATGTGCGTTCGCGCCCACGAAGCTGGCCGTGATCGCGGCGAAAATCAACACGGCCTCGAGGCCTTCTCGGAAGACGATCATCGCCGCGTTGAAGACAACCGTGCCGCGGCTTTGCGGCGCACTGACCTCGGTCGGGTCGATGGGGCCGGTCTTCGCGGTCGCCATCAGATAGACCGCGCCAGCGAGCAACGCAAGTAATCCAACCCACAGCGCGAGCCTTCGCCGGCTGCTTCGATCGGCGCGGATGGGCGGCGCGACTGCATGCATCCGGGCAACTTTACACAACTTGTTAGGGCGTCCTAAGGTGCCCCCGCGAAGTTCGACACATCGGTCAAAGAAGGACTGGCGCGAAGCGGTCCGGCGATTTATGGTGCAGGGACCACGAACGAGCGAGAGGAATGCCATGAGCAGTCTTCAGAGCAAGCGATTCGACTCACCGGACGAGGTCCGTCCGTTCCAAGGCCACGGCCATGTCGATTTGGTGGAGATGAACACCGGATCGGTTGGGCGTGGCACGTTTGAGCCTGGGTGGCGATGGTCGACGGATGTCAAGCCACTCGCCGGCACAGACAGCTGCCAGGTCGATCATGTCGGTTACGTTGTGTCAGGTCGCATGAAGGTCGTGATGGACGACGGCGACGAGCGCGAAGTCGGTCCCGGCGATGTCTTCCACATGCCGCCCGGTCACGATGCGTGGACCCTTGGCGACGACGCGTGCGTGCTGCTGGATTTCGGTGGCCTTGAGGGCTACGCGCGTCCGAACTGAACACCACACGGGGTGCCAGCCGCACGGACGCGGCTGAGCATCGGGCGGCTGCGGGCTTTCGGCTCTAATCCACCCGGTCGTCCGCGATCAATGAGTACGCCGCGATGTCCCAGTGGCGACCTTTGACGTACATGTAGGAGCGAAGCACACCCTCTCGCGCGTACCCCGCCCCCTCGGCGGTGCGGCAAGACGCGACATTCTCAGCGGCGATATGGAGCTCCAGTCGTACGAAGCCCAAGGGCCCATCGAACGCCCAACCGCTCAGCAAGCGCAGCGCAGCCACAGCCAGCCCGCGGCCACGGGCGCCCGGTGCGACCCAATATCCCGCGGCTGCCCGGTGATGCTCGAACGCGGTCTCCCCGAGACCTACTGCCCCTACTACCGTGTCGTCGTCTCGAAGCGTGATTGCCAGATCAAGCGCCTCGCCTCGATCGCGCTGACCCGGCTGGCCCTCGATCCAAGACGAAACGTCCGCCACGCCGCGGTGCTCGGGGAACGACGTAAACCGGCGAATGAGCGGATCGCGGCAGGCCTCAAACACCGCCGGCGCATCCCCGGCAACGAATGGACGGAGCCGGACGCGCTCGTCGGCCAGGCCGTCAGGTAAGAGCAGCGCGGGCACAGCGCGATCGTAATGAACTCAGGTTTTCCGCCGACCAGACGATGAAAGGTGTGACAGACAAACCTTGTGCAGCCGACCGCGCCGCCAGACCCCGCCGCGCGCGGTCGACAATATGCCCCGATCCCTCACCGACTTTGTTCCTCTCAGCCGCTCGCTGACCAGATGGCAGCGCCATGCGCTGACCGCCGGCCTGGGATTCATGGGCCTGACGATCGCGGTGCTTGTGGCCGCGGTGGTCGTCGGAGCCGGGGACAGCCCGTTCGCCGGATGGCTCAGGACCTGGGGGACATCGGCGTGTTACATGGTTGCGGCTGCCGTAGTGGCGTTCCGCGCCTGGGTATTGCCGCTAACCCGTGGCCCGTGGATCACGATCGCCGTCGGCACTTCGATCTACGGTCTGGGGAACGTCGTCTGGGAGTTGTGGCTGGGCAAGCTGGACAATCCGCCGATCCCATCGCTGGCCGACGGACTCTGGCTTTCGCTGTATCCCGCGGCTTATCTCGGCATCCTCTGGTTGGTCCGCACGGAATGGCAGCACGTCAAGGTGACCGTCTGGATCGACGGCCTTATCGCCGGCTTGGGCGTCGCGGCGATCGGATCGGCGATCGTGTTTCCGCGGGTACTCGAAACGGCCTCGGGCGATACGGTCGCTGTCGTCACGAACCTGGCCTATCCGGTATGCGACCTACTCCTCGCGGCGTTGGTCACCGGCGTCTTTGCGATCAGAGGTTGGCGGCCGGGGCGGGTCTGGGCGCTGCTCGGCGCGGGCTTCCTGTCGCTGACACTCGCCGATTCGATCTATCTGCTGCAAGTCGCCGCGGGCAACTTCGAATCCACCAACGTCGCGAACATCTTCTTCCTCGCAGGTGTATCGCTGATCGCCGTCGCCGCGTGGCAGCCGCAGAGCGGTGCGGTGCGCCCGAAGCTGGAGTCGTGGTCGGTATTCCTCGTCCCGTCGATGTTCGTCGCCGCCGCGGTGGTTCTGCTCGCCTTCGAGCAGTTCGATGACCTTGCGGCGACGGTCCGGCCGCTGTGCCTGCTCACGATCATTGCTGGCTTCGGGCGCACGGTCATGAGCTTTCGCGACCTCCGCACGCTCGCGGAAACACGAGCGCTCGCGTTGACCGATGACCTGACCGGGCTCCCGAACCGCCGCCACTTCATGCAACGGCTCGGCACGGTGATCGACGAAGCCGAGGCGGAGAACGCCACCTGCGCCCTGCTGCTGATCGATGTCGACCAGTTCAAGGAACTCAACGACACGCTTGGGCATGCAGCCGGCGACGAACTACTGCGCCAGCTCGGTCCGCGACTTAGAAGCGCGCTCCGAACCAGCGACACGCTCGCGCGGCTCGGCGGCGACGAGTTCGGCATCGTGATCCCCTTCCCAACCAGTGAAGACGCGGCGCGGGGCGTCGCGGACAAAGTCCACGTGTCCCTCGCGGATCCATTCTCGATCCAGGGCCTGCGACTTCAAGTCAATGTGAGCATCGGCATTTCGCTGTTCCCGGACCACGGCCGACGCGACCTCGAGCTACTCCGATTCGCCGACGTGGCTCTCTACGACGCGAAGCGCACGCGCAGCAGAAGCGCGGTCTACGACCAGTCTCGCGACACGCATTCGCGCGAACATCTGACGCTCGCAAACGAGCTCAAGGAAGCCTTGACGCGAGGCGCGCTAAACGTTCACTTCCAGCCGAAGGCCGATGCCACAACCGGTCAGATCCTCGGACTCGAGGCGCTGGCACGCTGGGATCACCCGTCGCGCGGACCGATAACGCCCTGCACCTTCGTGCCTGTCGCCGAGCACTCCGGGCTGTCACGAGACCTCACCACGCGCGTGTTGAACCTCGCCCTCGAGCAATGTTCAGTGTGGCGACGTGCCGGCTACGACCTACACGTGGCGGTGAACGTCACTGTGGCCGATCTCGTCGACATCGATTTTCCGGAGCAGATCGCGGGTGCACTCGCGCGCCACCGGCTGCCACCCGAAGCACTGGTCATCGAGATCACCGAGGGATCGGTCCTGTCGGATCCAGAGAGGACCAGGGGGATCCTGTCCCAGCTCAAAGAGGCCGGTGTCGGACTCTCGCTCGACGACTTCGGGACCGGTTACTCGTCGCTGACCCACCTCCGCGCGCTGCCGGTCGACGAGGTGAAGATCGACCGATCCTTCGTACGCGAGATGGCCACGGAGACCAAGGACCGCGCGATTGTCCTCGCGACGATTCGCCTCGCAGAAACCCTGGGCATCCGCGTCGTCGCCGAGGGTGTCGAAGACGAGGAGACCTGGCAGCGTCTGGCAGCAGCCGACTGTCACCTGATCCAGGGCTACGTCCTGTCGCGACCGGTTCCGGCGGCGGACGTACACGCTCTACTCGCCGCGCCGGTTGTTGGCGATCGCGTCTGAGCCAGAAGCGATCGGCTGCATTTAGAGGGCGTCTCGCCGTGTAACTGCAGCGGATCGACGATGGGCGGTTAGAACGCGGCGAGAAGCTTCGGCGCGACCTGCTTCTTGCGGCTCATGACCCCCGGCAGGTCGATCATGCCGTTCTGCTCGTCCGATTCGAAGGCCCGCGCCACCGGCGCGGAGTTGCCACTTACGAGCAGTTTGGTGCCCTTGGCGACGATGTCGGTGACCATCAGGGCGTAGACGGCGTGACCCCCGCTCTCCCGTGCGGCATGCATTGCCTCGAGCAGCTCGTCGCTGCGCTCAATCAGAGAGTTGCCGACCGTCTCGACCTGGGCGATGCACAGGCTTTGGCCGGTTGCCAGCTGATAGGCCTTGGCGTCGCCCGAGACGATGTCCTTTGCCGGCGTCATGGATGTGTCTGAGGTGGACCCGAACATCTCTTGCCCGAAGGCCACGGCGTCCAGTCCGAGGATGCTCTCCAGGTAGTCGATCGCCGCGCGGTCGCGGGCGGTCGTGGTCGGGGAGTTCAGGATCACGGTGTCGGAGACCACTGCGCCGACAAGCATGATCGCGCTCGACTGGCTTGGCTCCACGCCGGCGCTGAGATAACGCTCAACGACGAGTGTCGCCGTCGAACCGACCGGGTCGAAAGTCGCACGGACCGGGATGTGGGTTTCGATCGATCCGATGTGGTGGTGGTCGAGGATCTCGACGATCGCGGCCTGCTCGACACCTGGCACGCTCTGGGCCAGCTCGGCGTGGTCGACGAGCACGACCTTGCGGGGTCGCGGGTTGAGTAGGTCCGCGCGCGTCACCAGGCCAACCGGCCGGCGGCGCTCATCGACGGCAACCGCCGCGCTGTAGTGGATGTCCTTGACGTCATCGGCGATGTCGACGACGAGGTCGTCGGGGCGCACGGTCAACGGATGCCGGTCCATCAACGCATGAGATGGCTCCGACAGGGTGATCATCCGGCTCGTGACGTACGAGTCCAGCGGCGCTGTGATCACGCCCGTGCCGCGCTCGCGCGCGAGCGCGAGCACATCGTCATCGGGCTCGCTGTCGTTGCTCAATACGAGCAGAGTGACGCCGGCCTCGATCGCAGAGCGCTGCGCGTCGCTGCGGTTGCCCACGACTGCGACGTCACCGGTGACGATCCCGGCCGGCAGCGAGGCGACATCCATTGCCAACACCCACACGCGACCGCTCACCTCGCGGTCTGCCTCGCCCGCGACAAGCCTGCCGCCCAATACGTCGACGATCGCCTGCGTCGCCGTGGGAGCGTCCAGCCGCGACGCTTCGCGTGATTCGCGGATGTAGCGGCGGGCGAGCACACGCTCGGTCATCACCCCTGAGAGCGTGCCGGCGTCGTCCACCAGCGGCACGAGGTCGCGCTCCTCGCGCGCCATCATCAAACCCACCTCGCGGACCGGTGCGTCCTGGCCGGCGAGAGGCACGGTCTCTTGCATCACGTCACGCACACGCAGCATCACGTGGCGCAGCAGCGCAGGTTCCGCAGCACCGCTGCGCTCCAACACCCAGCGAGTCTGGGCGTTGAGCTCGCCGAGACGGACGGGGAGATAGGTCTCGTCCGGGTTTATGGAGTTGAGCAGCTCCGCATACGCGATCGCCGATCCGATCGAATCGGTGTCCGGGTTGCGGTGGCCAGTGACGTAGATCGGCACCTGCGGATCTTAGGTATCTCCAACGAATTTCGAAGAACGGGTCAAAGGCTTCGGAGCCGCGCAACCCGTCGCAAACGGTCGACGGCCCCGCGATGGTGTTCGCGGGGCCGTCGAGATCCGCCTTGTGGGATCAGTTGGCGGCTGCGCCCCACTCAGGCTTGAACTGGCTGACGTTGTCCTTCGTCACGACCAGCGGAGTGTCGATCTTGTTCGCGTCGACAGCGTTGGGGTCGACCTTGTCGCCATTGACGGCCTGGATCGCCATCTTGCCGGCGGTCGTGCCGTACTGGAACGGCCAGGTTGCGCCGGTGCCGTACATCGTCCCGTCGGCAATCGCCGCCGCGCCCTGACGGCTGCCGCCTGCGCCGATGAGCTTGATCTTGCCGGTCAGCCCAGCCGCTTTGATGGCTGGAACAGCGGCCAGAGCCTGCTGATCGGACAGCGTCATCAACACGTCGGCATTCTTGTTACGCGTGAACGTGTCCGCGGCGATCTTGGCCATCTGGGCAGGGTCATAGTTCGTGTTGATCTTTTGGATGATCTTCACGCCAGGCACCGCCTTGACCTTGGCGAGCGTTATCTCGCCGAACGTGTCGCCAGGAATCGTGTCCGTAATGAGGTTGCACGGGTCCTTACCGGCGCACGCCCCCTTGACCAGCTCGGCCACCGTGTCGCCTCCCGGGCTCTGCGGGGTGACGACGCTTCCGACCACGCCGTCAACCTGCGGAGCGACATTGTCGGGATCCTTGCCGACGGCGAGCTCCATCGCGATGACCGGAATACCGGCCGCCTTGGCCGCCTTGACACACGGCACACCGGTTGGCCCCACAGACGGCGTCAGAACGATGACGTTGAAGCGACCACTCGTCACGGCATCGGTGCATTGCTGCGTGAGCTTCTGTGGATCAAAGTTTGCGTTGTAGACGCGTACCGAACCACCCACGGGCCCCACGACCTTCTTCAAGCCGGCCTCTTCGGCCTGCTGATAGTCAGCGTACAGGTAGGTGACGTAGGCGATCTTGGGCGCCTGGGTCGCGTCGCCCGAGTTCGTGTCCTTGTCGTCATCCCCACAGCCCGCCACCGCTGCCGCTGCCAAGACCATCGCGGCGGACAAGCCCACCGCCAACTTGCGTTTTGCACTCATAA
>DATMIZ010000139.1:0-14260 GCA_035554055.1 Baekduia sp.
TCAAGCTCGGCTCGATCACCTTCCAGACGGCCGAGCTGGCGAAGATCTGCATCATCATCTTCCTCGCGAGCTACCTGCGCGACACGCGGCAGCTGCTCGTGACCGCCGGGCGCACCGTGATGGGGATCAGCCTGCCGCCGCTGAAGCATTTCGGGCCCCTGCTGGCGGTCTGGGGCGCGGCGATGGCGATGCTGTTCGTGATCCAGGACATCGGCTCGTCGCTGATGTTCTTTGGCGCCTTCCTGGCCGTGCTCTATGTGGCCACGAGCCGGCTGCTGTTTCCGATCGTCGGGCTCGTGATGTTCGGCGTCGGGGCGCGCGTTCTCTATGCGGTCCGCCCGACGATCCAGAACCGCGTCGACGCCTGGCAGGACCCGTTCAACCAGACCCTGTACGACCAGGTCGGAGGCAGCTATCAGCTCGCGCAGTCGCTGTTCGCCCAGGCCGACGGCGGCGTGCTCGGGAGGGGCTTCGGTCAGGCGCTGCTGAAGACCGGTGACTCGACGTTGTTGCCGGCCGCCCACACCGATCTTGTCTACGCGGTGATCACCAACGAGCTCGGCCTCGTCGGTGCGTGCGGCGTGATCCTCACATACCTGCTGATCGTCCAGCGCGGCTTCAAGACGGCGATGCTCGCGCGTGACTCGTTCTCCAAGCTGCTCGCCGCAGGCCTCACATCCGTCGTCGCACTGCAGGTCTTCGTGATCGTCGGCGGCGTCACCAAGGTGATCCCGTTGACCGGCGTGACGCTGCCGTTCATCTCCTACGGCGGCTCATCGATCGTCGCAAACTTCATCCTGCTGGCGCTGCTGCTGGTCGTCTCCGACAAGGCGCGGCGGCCGGCATGAACGCCTCGATCGCAAAGCTCTTCGGCCTGTCGCTGCTGCTGTTCGCGATCCTGATCGGCTTCACCTCGCGCTGGACGGTCTTCGAAGCGGACGCGCTGCGCGACAACCCCAAGAACAAGCGCGCGATCCTCGAGGAGCAGCGGATCAAGCGCGGAACCATCTACGCCGCGGACGGCACGGTGCTGGCGCGTTCGGTGAAGCGCGGCGAGGTCTACGTGCGCCGCTACCCCCAGGGGCCACTGTTCGGCCATCCGATCGGCTACTACAACGTCACGTACAACAAGTCGGAGCTCGAGCGCTCACGCAACGGCGATCTCGCCGGCACGGATGACTCGATCGGCTCCCTGATCGATCAGCTGAGCGGCACGCGTCCCGAGGGCAACGACGTCCACACGACGCTCGATCCCAAGGCGCAGCGGGTCGCGCGACAGCGGCTCGCCGGCCAGAAGGGAGCGGTGGTGGCGTTGGACCCCCAGACAGGCGCCGTCAAGGCGATGTATTCGTCGCCGGGGTTTGACACGCGCCAGGTCGGCCGGCGCGCGCCAAGCGAGGTCTCCGGAGCGTTCAACCGCGCCACCGGCGGTGGCTATCCACCGGGCTCGACGTTCAAGGTCGTGACCGCGATCGCCGCGATCGACAGCGGCGAGTACTCGCCGTCGGACACGGTCAGCGGTGAGAACGGCAAGGAGATCTCCGGTGTGCCGCTGAACAACTTCGGCGGCCAGGACTTCGGCGACATCACGCTGACGGAGGCCCTGACCAAGTCGGTCAACACCGTCTGGGCGGAGGTCGCCGAGAAGCTCGGCAAGGGCACGATGCAGAAGTACATGGCGCGGCTCGGCTTCGGCGAGGACCTCGCGCTCGATCTGCCCGACGCCGACAAGCGCGCTTCAGGCGATTACGTCGGTCGTAAGCCGGTTCCCGCGACCGACGACGCCGTGGACGTCGGGCGCATGGCGATCGGGCAGGACAAGCTGCTCGTGACGCCGACGCAGATGGCGATGGTGGCCGCGGCCGTCGCCAACGACGGCAGGCTGATGCGCCCGCACATCACGGACCGAATCGTCGACCCCGACGGCCGCACCGTCCAGGACTTTGAACCCGAGCAGATGAGCCGCGTGATGTCAGCGGACTCCGCGCGCAAGGTCAACGAGATGATGCAGAACGTCGTCCGCGAGGGCACCGGCACCGCGGGCGCGCTGCGTGGCATCGACGTCGCCGGTAAGACCGGTACCGCCGAAGTCGGCAGATCATGTCCGAACCAGGCCTGGTTCATCGGTTTCGCGCCCGCCGCCAACCCTAAGGTTGCGGTTGCCGTGACGCTCGAATGCACCGCCGGGACAGGCGGCGTGAACGCCGCGCCGATCGCCAGAGACGTAATGCAAGCCCTCCTGGGAAACTGACCATCAAGTGACCGAGCAGCAAGTCATCGACGACCGTTACGAGCTGATCGAGCGCATCGGCTCGGGTGGCATGGCCGAGGTCTACGTCGCCACCGACCGCCAGCTCGGGCGCAAGGTCGCGATCAAGCTCCTGCACCGTCGTTTTGCGCAGGATCCGGAGTTCGTCGAGCGCTTCCGGCGCGAGGCGTCCTCGGCCGCCGGGTTGCAGCATCCGCACGTCGTGGCGGTGTACGACCGCGGCGAGATCGACGACACGTACTACATCGCGATGGAGTACCTGGAGGGCCGCTCGCTCAAGCAGCTGATCGAGGACGAGGCGCCTGTGGAGCCGCAACGCGCCGTCGATCTGATCTGTCAGGTGCTGCAGGCGGCGCGCTTCGCGCACAAGCGCGGGATCATCCACCGCGACCTCAAGCCCCACAACGTGATCGTCGACGACGAGGATCGCGCCAAGGTCACCGATTTCGGCATCGCCCGCGCAGGGGCGTCGGACATGACGCAGACCGGCTCGATCATGGGGACCGCCCAGTATCTGTCGCCCGAGCAGGCTCAGGGTCACGACGTCAGCGCCCCGAGCGATCTGTACTCGGTCGGGATCATGCTTTACGAGCTGCTGACCGGCGAGCTTCCGTTCCAGGCCGACTCGGCGGTCGCGATCGCGCTCAAACAGGTGTCCGAGGATCCGGTGCCCCCGGCGCAGATCAATCCGGGCGTGTCGCCGGAGCTCGAGGCGGTCGTTATGCGCGCGCTCGAGAAGGATCCGAGTGATCGCTTCCAGAGCGCCGAGGAGATGGCGGTCGCGCTGCAGGCTGCCGCCCGTGGAGCCGTGGTCCCGCCCCCGGCGTCGGTGAACGGCGCGGTGGCCATGCCCCCGCCACCACCCGGCGAGGATCGGCGTGTGCTGCCGCCTTGGTGGCCGTACGCCGCGGCGGGCTTCGTCGCCGCGCTGGCGATCCTGATCGTCGTGCTGCTGGTCGCCGGCGGCACCAAGGTCGCTGTGCCCGCGGTCGTCGGCGCGCCCCAGGCGGAGGCCGAGATCAAACTCAAGGAACAGGGCTTCGAGACGGACGTGATCCAGAAGAACTCGTCGCGGCCACGCGACGAAGTGATCGGCCAGAGTCTTGCGGCGGGCACGATGGCCGATAAGGGTTCGACCGTGCGGCTGACGGTGTCCTCCGGACCGGGCACGAGCAACGTGCCCGACCTGGTCGGCAAGACGCGCACCGTCGCGCGCCAGCTGCTCAAGGACGCCGGCTTCAAGGCGGATTTCATCGGTCAGTACTCCGACGACGTGCTGCGCAATCGCGTGATCGATACGCGGCCGTCCTTCGGCGCGCAGCTCGACCGCGGCTTTGCCGTCAAGGTGATCTACTCGAAGGGCAAGCAGCCGGTCGATGTGCCCGACGTCGTCGGCAAGAGTGTCGAGGACGCGACCTCGGAGCTCGAGTCCGCGGACTTCAGGGTCTCCGCGACCGAGATCGAGTCCGACACGGAGGAGCCCGGGACCGTGATCGCACAAACGCCGCTCGGCACCCAGAGGGCGCCGAAGGACTCGGTCGTGGCCCTGACCGTCGCCAAGGAGCCAGCTTCCGCCAAAGTCCCCGACGTCATCGGGCGCACCGAGGGCAACGCTCTGAACGCGATCACGGCCGCGGGCTTCCTGGGCAGCTCGATCTCGGCACCCGTGACCACGGCTGCCGAAGACGGCAAGGTGATCGCGCAATCGCCCAGGAGCGGCCGCAAGATCAAAAAGGGCCAGCGGGTGACGATCACCGTCGGGCGCCTCGACCCGACCACCACCACGCCGCCACCCACCGAGCCGGTACTGCCGTGAGGGTCGCGGTACTGCGGGGCGGCCGCTCGTCCGAGCATGAGGTGTCGATGCGCAGCGGGGGAGCCGTGGCCGACGCTCTCGCTGCTGCGGGCCACGACGCCGTGATCGTCGAACTCAACGAGGACGGCACGTGGTGCTCGGCGGGCGACGAGCTCGCGCTACAGCCAGGGCGTGGCCTGCTCGGCTGCGACGTCGCATTCCCGGTCCTGCACGGCCCGTTCGGAGAGGACGGCACGGTGCAGGGTCTGCTCGAGTTGCTCGGGATCCCCTACGTCGGCTCGGGCGTGATGGCCAGCGCCGTCTGCATGGACAAGGTCGTCTTCAAGGATCTGATGGCACAGCGCGGCCTCGAGCAGGTCGGTTATGCGCTCGTGACAGCGGCCGACGAGCCGCCCGATCTCGGCTATCCGTGTTGGGTCAAGCCGGCGCGGCTTGGGTCCTCCGTCGGGATCGTCCGCGTCGCGGCGCCGGAGGACCTCCCGGACGCTCTCGAGCAGGCCTTCGCCCACGACCCCCGCGTGATCGTGGAGGCGCACAGTCAGGGCCTCGAGGTCGAAGTGTCGGTCCTTGGACACACCGAGGCGCCAGAGGTATCGACGCCCGGTGAGATCGTGTTGCTGAGCGACTCCGGTTGGTACGACTACGAAACCAAGTATTCGGACGGAGGGATGCGTCTCGAGGTGCCGGCGCGCATCTCCGAATCGGTTGCCGAACGCGTGCGCCAGATGGCCCGCGATGCGTTCACGGCCGCGGGCTGCTCAGGCCTCGCGCGGGTCGACTTCTTCGTCGACGGCGAGACCGTGTTGCTGAACGAGATCAACACGCTGCCGGGCTTCACGCCGACGTCGGTCTACGGCGCCCTCTGGGCCGCTGAAGGCTTTGAATTCGGCGCGCTCGTCGAGCGCCTCTGCACCATTGCGCGCGAACGCCATCAGGCCGAGGCCAGCTTCCGCTTCTAGTCGAACAACACGAGCTCTGAGATCTCCACCTTGGAGCGCCCCGGGGGCAGCGCCGTGATCCAGACCATGTAGTAGCGGTAGCGCTCCGCGCCGTCGAGCTGGATCTTGTCGATCGATTTGACCTCCCGTTCGGGCGCGAGCTTGGTCCAGCCGCTGAGCGCGTCCGGAGGTCCGCTTGCTGTGGCGTAGATCTCGGCCTTGAAATCAGGCGTCGGCGTGCGGATCTGCAGCGCGCGCGCCCGCACACCGGGGGCCGCGTCCAGGTACAACCCGACGCCGGGCTTGGTGAACGACCTGTAGGTCTCGGTGGACCATGACGTCGCGGGGTCGTCATCGATCGCGAGCTGTGTCTTGTCTCCATGCTCCCTGCCGTCGCCGTCCGGATCGAACGAATGGCTCGCGCCCTGCCCGATCGAAACCGGGTTGAGACCGCTCACCGCGGTGCCCTGCGGACGCTGAGTGGTGCCGCGCTCGGCGCGGCCACCGGCGAAGATCAGCACGACGATCACGACGAGCACCACAGCTGAGAGCACGATGATCGCGCGCGCGGGATGCAGGATGCCTGATGGGACGATGCGCTTCTTGCTGTCCGGGAGCGTGCGCAGGACCGCGGCCGCCTCGCCGGTTGCCTGCCCCGAGCGCGCGGTCTCGACTGCGAGCACGTCCTCGAGATCCGCGATCAGCTCGTCCGTGTTCTTGTAGCGCGCCGCGAGGTCCTTGGCGGTCGCGTGATCGACGACGGCGGCGAGCGCACTGGAGATCTCGGGCCGTAACGACTGCACGTCCGGCAACTGCTCGCGGACGTGACGGATCGCGATGCTCACCTCGCTCTGGCCGTGGAACGGGACGTCGCCCGTGAGCATCTCGAACAGGACGATGCCGAGCGAGTAGATGTCGCTCGCGCCGGAGACGTCCTGGCCCAGCGCCTGCTCGGGTGAGACGTAGTCGGTGGTGCCGAGCACGCGGCCGTCGGCGGTGAGCCCGTCGTGGGCCGTGTTGCGTGCGATGCCGAAGTCGGTGACCTTGGCCGACCCGTGCAAATCGATCATCACGTTCTGCGGCTTGACGTCGCGGTGGATGATGCCGTGGGCGTGAGCGGCCCCGAGCGCCCGAGCGATCTCGATCGCATAGGCGACCGCATCGCCGATCTCCAGGCGCCCCTGCGCCTGGATCAGCTCCTTCAGCGTCTGCCCGGCGACATGCTCGAAGACGATGTAGGGGTCCTCCTGCGTGGCCTCGTCGCCGGCGTCGATGACGGTCACCACGTGCGGGTGGTTCAGCTGCGCGACGGCGCGCGCTTCGCGGCGAAAGCGCTCCAGCTGATCTGAATGCTGTGCGATGTCGCGATGCAGCACCTTGATCGCGACATCGCGCTCGAGCACGAGGTCAAACGCACGAAAGACGGTTGACATGCCGCCCGCCCCGATGCGCTCATCGAGGCGGTAACGCTCATCCAAGATCGTGCCGGCCGTCAGACTCACCGCCACATTGTGACGTGACCGCTACGCGACGAGCTGGAACAGCGGAGCGTCGTCGTCCAGTTGCGCGCGCAGAGTCTTCTTCAGCGCGCCGTGGATCTGGCACACGCGCGACTCCGACACGCCGAGGATCTCGCCGATCTCCGCGAGCGTCATATTCTTGACGTACAGCAGCACGGCGACTTCGCGCTCGCGCTGGGGCAGCCGTGCGAAGGCGACGCGGAACTTCTCCTTGGCCTCCGTGGTGGCGGCCGCGTGCATCGGATCGAGGCGCTCGTCGGTCGCGGCGATCGTGTCGATGCGTTCGATCGTCGTCTCCTCCTCGCCGAGCATGACGGTGTTCAGCGAAGTCAGGTCGGACTGCACGATCTCGTCGCGGCGCTTGCGCACGTCCTCGACCGTGGTGCCCATCAGGTCGGCGAGCTCCTCCACGCGCGGACGGCGCCCGTGCAGTGTCGAGAACTGCTCTGACGCGCGCTCCATGTCGCGCTCCCAGCGGCGGACCGAGCGCGGCGCCCAGTCCTGGCGGCGGAGCTCGTCGAGCACCGCGCCGTGAATCCGCGTCCACGCGTACTGCTCGAGCGTCGCGCCCTTTTCAGGGTCGAAGCGCTCGATCGAATGAATCAGGGCCTCGAGGCCGCATGAGATGAAGTCTTCGACCTCGCAGCGCGCGGGCATCTCCCGGACCTTCTTGTAGACGATGTACTTCACCAGCGGGGCGAAAGTGAGGACGAGCCGATCGCGCACGGCGCGGTCGTTAGTGCGGCGGTACTCCCTCCAGAGTGCGACCGTCTCGTCGGCGGAGAGGCGCTTCTGTGTGGGGAGGGTTGCAATCGTCATTCCGGCGGCTCCTTCGTGGGGGACCCGGCGTGTATCGGCTCGAACCCCCGATAACTCAAGCCCAAACTTCAATGGACATTTGTCGAGGGCGTCGCTCACCAGAAATGGCGCGCATTTCCGAACACGGGTCCGCCGTTGCGCACTGTGCTCGTCGGTTCGGCCAGATCGGACTCAAGCGCGCATAGGGTGCACCGATCAGAGAGCTGACGGCGATCGACAGACCGTTCAGCGAGGCATCGACGCCGCGCGACAACCAGGCAAGGAAGCCTTAGTGACTCCAGAGCAGCAGCAGCAATCCCACCTCCGCCTCGTCGGCGCCCCTGATCGATCGGACTCGGGAGCGAGACATGAGAGTCGATTCGTTTCGGCTACCAGGCGAACGACGGACGACCTTCCCGAAACGATCCCCGAATCGGTGCAAGAAGAGATGCGCCGCGCCCACGAGCTCGGCGATCAGCTCCAAGACGAGGGCCTCGTGCTGCGCTACGAGATCAACGAGATCACCAGCCGCGTGGTGGCGACGCTTCGCGACCTCGACGGGACGCTCGTGCGCACCGTGCCGTTGCTCGAGGCTCTGGCCGCCGATGACGACGGCGTCCCGGCAGCCTGACGGCATCCTCAAGAACTCAAACTTCTAGGCCGATCACGAGGGTGCGGGCCTCTGGCGCTCGCACTCCCTCATGGCCGAGAATCCAACACGACAGCTCGTGGTCTTCAAGCTCGCTGGCGAGGAGTACGCCTTGCCGATCGAGCAGGTCCACGAGATCATCCGCTTCTCCGAGCCTCGGGCCGTGACCTCAGACGATCCAGCCGTACGCGGCGTGATCTCGCTGCGCGGACGGATCCTGCCGGTCTTCGATCTCGCGACACGGCTGGGCGCGCCGAGCACCGAGATCGGTGAGACGACGCGCGTCGTCGTCGTGGAATCCGACGACGACATGCTCGGCGTGATCGTCGACTCGGTAGCCGCGGTCATGACCGTGGACTGCGCGGCGGTGGCGCCCGCTCCGGGGGCCAACCCGGTCGCGGTCGAAGGCGTGGTCCGGCTTGACGAGCGCCTACTCGTGCTCCTTGACGCACGCGCGGTGGGCGGTCTGGAAGCTCCGGCCGCTGAAGCCCTCGAAGATCCCGCGAACGCGGCGTAAGGAGTCGAATTGACACCCCAGAACCCAGCTCCGTATCGCGTGCTGGTGGCCGATGACTCGACGTTCATGCGGCGCGTCCTCGCGCAGTCACTCGCTGAGTCGGGCTTCGATGTCGTCGGCGAGGCGGCCGATGGTGATGAGGCGCTCGCGCTCTGGCGTGAGCTGAAGCCCGACGCGATGACGCTGGATCTGGCGATGCCCGGCCTCGACGGCATGGGCGTGCTCAGAGCTCTCGACGGCAAGGCCGCCTCGATCCCGATCGTGGTCGTCTCTGCCTTCTCGCCCTCGCACGGTGCGCGCGCCGTCGACGCGCTCGCCGAGGGCGCCTTCGACCTCGTTGCCAAGCCCGCCTTCGGCGAGCCGATCGATGCATTCATCGAGGAGCTCCGCGAGAAGGTCGGCGCTGCCGCAAAGAGCGCTGGGCCACATGTCGCGATGCCGCGACATCCACATGCTGTCCAGCACCACGCCGCGCGCCCCGATCGCGTGCACCTGATCGTCTCCTCGACCGGCGGTCCCCGGGCTCTGGGCGAGCTCATTCCCGAGCTGCCGTCGCCGCTCGGCAGCGGCGGCATGATCGTGCAGCACATGCCGGCTGGGTTCACGCTGTCGCTGTCCGCGCGCCTTGACCGCTCCTCCACGCTTGGCGTGACCGAGGCGACCGATGGTGCGCTGCTCGCGCCGGACACCCTGTTGATGGCGCCGGGCGGCTCGCATCTGCGGCTGACTCCGGACGGCGACGGAGCGCGCGTGCAGATCTCGGGCGCGGATCCCGTCGGAGGCCTGCGTCCGCGCGCGGATCTCACGATCGTCGACGCGGCGGCGATCTTCGGTGAGCGCCTGCTCTTGGTCGTGCTGACGGGGATGGGCCGTGACGGCCTGCTCGGCGCCCGCGCAGTGCGTGAAGCGGGCGGCAGCATTTACGTGGAATCTGCCGAGACCTGCACCGTCTACGGCATGCCCCGCGTCATCGCGGAGGCCGGCCTCGCCGACGAGGAGCTGCCGCTCTCGGAGCTCGCTCTGGCAATCGCTGAGGGTGCGCGCGCATGACCGTCTCGTCGCTATCTGCCACCGATGAATACACCGACCTCTGCCGGCGCTTCCAGGCGCTCACCGGCCTCGACCTGTCGCAGTACAAGCGCAAGCAGATGGAGCGGCGCGTCAATGCGTTCGCGGACCGCTGCGGAGCGGCGTCGCTGACCGAGTTCGGCGAGCGTCTGACCCGTGACGAGGACGCGCGCGCGGCCTTCCTGGACGACCTCACCATCAACGTGTCGCAGCTGTGGCGCAATCCGCAGGTGTGGGACGACCTGCAGCGCGTCGTGTTGCCCGATCTGCTCATGGACGGGCGCCTGCGTGCCTGGTGTGCCGGCGTCAGCTACGGCGCCGAGGCGTACACGCTCGCGGCGCTGTGCCGCAGTGTCGCGCCGCAGGCCGACGTCGAGATCTTCGGTACCGACATCGACCCTGCGATGATCGCGCGCGCACGTTTGGGAATCTTCTCCGCGCGTGAGGCGCGCGACGCTCCTGGGGACCTGCTGGCGGCGAACTTCCATAGTGCCGACGATCAGCTTTCCGCCCATGACGAGCTCAAGGCGATGGTCCGCTTCGAGGTCGGCGATCTGCTCACGACGGAGCCGGAGCCCGCGAGCTATGACCTGGTCGTCTGCCGCAACACTGTCATCTACTTCGAACCGCCCGTACGCGACGTGGTCCACGCGCGCCTGGCGTCCGCGGTGCGCTCCGGCGGCCGCCTCGTCGTGGGCAGCACCGAGCGCGTCTCGCGTCCGGCGGATTGCGGGCTGGAGGCTGAGCTTCCGTTCATCTACCGCAAGGGAGCGTGACCATGGACACCTCCGAATATCTCCCGCTGTTCATCGCCGAGTGCCGTGAGAATCTGGACGAGCTGACCAACGCTGTCGTCAAGCTCGAAGAGGATCCGGGCGACCGCGAGACGATCGACGCCACCTTCCGTGTCGCGCATTCGCTGAAGGGGATGAGCGCCACGATGGGGTTCACCGGGATGGCGACCCTCACGCACAGCATGGAGGACGTGCTGGATCTGATGCGCGGCCGTGGCAACGGTCTCAACCGTCAGACGATCGACGTGCTCCTGGCATGCCTGGATGCCCTGTCCGGTGCCGTGGAGCAGATCGAGCAGGGCGCCGGTGAGCAGCTCGATCCGACGGTCCTGACGCAGCGTCTCGGGTCGCTCGTGCGCGGGGAGGATCCGCTCGTCGACACGACCGGAGATACGCCTACGCCTGCAGCGACCGAGGCTGTGGCGCCGGCAGCCGGGCCCGTCGCGGCCGAGCCCGTCGATGGAAATCTCACGGTGACGCTGTCTGCGAAGACGATGATGCCATCGGTGCGCGCGTTCCAAGTGCTGACGGCGATCGGAGATCACGGTCAGCTGGTGGCGAGCACGCCTTCCGTCGATGATGTCGACACGTTTGACGGGGATGTCATCGTCGCGCAGGTGCTGAGCGAGGATCCCGAGGCGCTGCTGCTTGTGCTGCGCAGGATCACTGATGTCGTGGAGGTCGAACTGACCGGTGACGTCGCCGCACCCGCACCGGTACCGCCCGCGCTCACGGTGGCGCCTGAGCCTGCACCGGTCGCGCCCGACGCAGCCCCGGACGCGCCGCCTCCCTCGCTGCCGCGTCCCCGCCCGGCCGCGAAGCCCACACACGCCAATCCGACGGTCCGCGTCGATGCCGAGCGGCTCGACCAGCTGCTGCACCTGATGGGCGAGCTTGTGGTCAAGCGCACACACGTCGAAGAGCTCGCTTCGGCCTTCCGCGACCCCGAGTTGGAGCAGGCTTTCACCGACCTGACGCGGACCTCGCAGGCACTGCAGGAAATGGTGATGCGGATCCGGATGATGCCGATCGAAGCCGTGTTCCTGCGATTTCCACGGCTCGTTCGCGACGCCTCCCAAAAGCTCGGCAAGAACGTCGAACTTGAGCTGCTGGGGCAGGACACGGAGCTCGACAGGACGGTAGTTGATGCGATCGGTGATCCGCTCGTCCATCTGATCCGCAACGCGCTCGATCACGGTATCGAAGCTCCCGAGGAACGCGTGGCGGCCGGCAAGCCCGAGACCGCGGTCCTGACGATCGAAGCCGCGCACCACGGCGGCTCAATCGTGATCTCCGTCGTCGATGACGGGCGCGGTGTGGACCCTGCCGCACTTGTGCGCCGGGCCGTCGAGCGCGGCTTGATCTCACAGACCGAAGCCGACCAGCTGGATCCCGCCGGGGCTGTGGAACTGCTCTTCACGCCCGGATTCTCGACCTCCGAGACGGTCGGCGATCTCTCCGGCCGGGGTGTCGGCATGGACGCCGTCCGCAGCCGCGTGCGCAAGCTCGGCGGCGAAATCACGCTTCGCAGCACCTACGGCGCCGGAACGACGGCTCAGATCAGGCTGCCGCTGACGCTCGCGATCATGCCGGCGCTGCTGGTGAGCGTGGGGGGCCTCGTCTACGGCTTCCAACTCCAGCGCGTGCAGCGGACGATGCGCTACGACGAAAGCGATCTGCGGACGGTCGCCGGCAAGCCGGTGCTGCTGATCGAGGAGGAGGCGGTGCCTCTGATCATGGCGGCCGATGCCTTCGGTCACACGGCCGCCGCGCAGGCAACGCACGTCGTGATCGTCAACGGCGCCGATCACCTGATCGCGGTCGGCGTCTCCGGTCTGATCGGGCAGCGTGAGCTCGTCACACGCGCGCTGCCGACCACATTCGCCGACTCGGAGATGCTCTCCGGCGCGGCCGTCCTGGCCAACGGCGACATCGTGCTGCTGGCGGACTGCGACGCCCTTACAGAGTCACGCGATCTGGAGCGGGGGAAGGCGGCATGACGCCCGACCACGCGACTTACTCACCGCTCCAGCTGGACGCGCTGCGCGAGCTCGCGAACGTCGGCGCGGGCAACGCGACGATCTCGCTCGAGCGTCTGATCGGCAAGCCGATCGGGCTGGACCTGCCGCAGGTGGAGCTGCTGGCGCTCGACGAGGCGATCGAGCGCGCAGGGCCCCCGGAGGCCGAGCGCTACGGGATCGTCGTCCCGGCGCACGGCGATTTCGAGGCGCTGGTGCTGCTGTTGATCGACCCGCGCGGAGCCGCGGTCCTCTATGGCGCGTTCGGGCTCGCGCGTGACTCCGACGAGTCGTACTCCATGCTCGCCGAGCTGGGCAACATCCTCGCCTCGGCGTACCTGGGCTCGCTCGGGCGATTCTCGGGCATGGACCTCGCGCCGTCGCCGCCGCAGCTGGTGGTCGACATGCTGGCGGCGATCCTCGCGACGGTGCTGCTCGGCGATGGCGTCGACTCCGATCGGGTGCTGTTCTGTGACTCGCAGCTCAGCGTCGAAGGCGAGCGCTGCAACGTCGAGATGCTTCTGATTCCAGAGGCCGGCGCGGTCGGGACGTTGATCGAGCATCTCGGGGTCTGATGGCGCGGGGAGTTGTCGAGGAGCACATCGGGATGGGGGCGCTGGCGACCGGCTGGCGCCCGGGCTCGGTGCTGTGCTGCGTCGGTCTCGGATCGTGCATCGGGCTTGCGCTCGTCGACCAGGACGCGGGCGTCGCCGGCGTCGCGCACATCGTCATGCCCGCCGGAGACGGAGACCCGCCGGCACATTTCGCGCACACTGCGGTGCCGGTGCTCGCCGGTCGCACGGTCGCCGCCGGCGCCCGACGTGAGGACCTTGTCGCGATCCTCGTCGGCGGTGCCCAGATGTTCACCTTCGGATCGGGTCAGCAGATCGGGGCGCGCAACGAGCAGGCCGTGCGCGAGGCGCTGGTGCAGGCCCACATCCCGGTGGTCGCCGCAGATACCGGCGGGCAGTCCGGGCGGACCTTTCGCGTGCGCATCGACGACCGCGTCACCGCGAGCGTCCGGACCACTGGGCAGGCTGAGAAGCAACTGAGCTTGGACCAGCTGGTCAAGCAAACGGGTACGACCAGCGATAGCGGCGCGAGCGCAGTTCCCAACCGCAGGCAGACCACTTCTGAGATGGTGAACTGATGGCAAGAATCCTGGTAGTCGACGACGCTGCATTCATGCGCAAGTTGGTGTCCGACGTCGTCATAGACGGAGGTCACGAGGTCGTCGGCGAGGCCGCCACAGGGGTCGAGGCCCTTGAGCGCTTCCGGGAACTGCGCCCGGACGTCATCACGCTGGACATCACGATGCCCGAGAAGGACGGCATCGAGGCGCTGAAGGAGATCATCGCCGTCGATCCCGACGCGCGCGTGATCATGTGCTCGGCGCTCGGTCAGGACTCCAAGGTGCTGGAGTCGATCAAGCTCGGCGCCAAGGACTTCGTCGTGAAGCCGTTCGAGCCCGAGCGGGTTTTGTCAGCCATAGACAAAGCCCTCAACTAGGCCTCCACCGACCACCTAGCTTGTGTAGCTGAGGCCCAATCCGGGGAGCGTGACCTGCCCTGGGGAGTTGCTCACGGTCCCGATCTGACGCGTGCCCGGGTGGTGCCGCGCGAGGATCTCGATGGCGGCGTCAGCATCGTCAGGCGCGACGATCGCCACGAAGCCGCAGCCCATGTTGAAGACCTCCCACATCTCGGCGGGCTCGACCGTGCCGGCTTCGGCAATCAGACCGAACACCGGCGTCACATCGAGTGGCGCGTCGAGCTCGAAGCCGAGCTTGCCGTAGCCGAGGCGCAGCAGGTTCGTGACGCCACCGCCGGTCAGGTGCGCGAGACCCTTGACCGCGACCGCCGAACGCAGCAGT
>DATMIZ010000140.1:0-3027 GCA_035554055.1 Baekduia sp.
CCTTGAAGAAGGCGTGCGTCATCAGGTGGAACAGGCCCGCCACGTAGGCGCCCGCTGAAACGCCCATGATCATGTAGCCGATCTGGGACATCGTCGAGTAGGCGATGACACGTTTGAGGTCGGTGACGACGAGCCCGATCGTCCCGGCGACGACGAGCGTCACGCAGCCGATGATCGCGCCGACGGTCTCGGCGGCGGGCGCCTGCTCGAAGAGCGGGTGCATGCGCTCGATCAGGTACACGCCGGCGGTGACCATCGTCGCGGCGTGGATCAGGGCCGAGACCGGCGTCGGGCCCTCCATCGCGTCAGGAAGCCAGGTGTGGAGCGGAATTTGCGCCGACTTGGCGAACGCGCCGACGAGCAGCAGCAGGCAACCTGCGGTGAGGTCGGCGCCCTTGAGCTCAGATGCCTGCTCGAACGTGGCGAGGAAGTCGAGCGTGCCCGAGCCCTTGAAGATGAAGTAGGTGCCGAGCACGAGGCCGACGTCGCCGAGCACGTTTATGACGAACGCCTTGATGCCCGCGGAGGTCGCCGTCGCGCGGCGGTACCAGAAGCTGATCAGCAGGTAGGACGCCGCGCCGACGAAGGCCCAGCCGACGACCAGCAGCAGGAAGTTGCCGGCCAGCACGAGCGCCAGCATCGAGAAGACGAAGAAGTTCAGGTAGGCGAAGAAGCGCGCGTAGCCCTTGTCCGAGTCCATGTACGCGATCGAGTACAGGTGGATCAGCGTCGACACGCCCGTGACGACGAGCAGCATCAGGACCGAGAGCGGGTCGACGAGGATCGAGAGCTTCGCGTCGATCGGCGCTGTGGAGGCGTAGTCCCAGAGCGAGGAGACGAGCTGGCGATGCTCGTGCGCGCGGCTCTGCAGGTCGAAGAACGCGATCAGCGCGAACACGAAGGACAGCGCGAGCGCGAACGTCCCGAGGATCCCCGGTATGCGGCCGGGCAACTTCTTCCAGGTGAGGCCGATCGTGATCGATCCGACCAGCGGGCTCGCGAGCGCGAGCCAGGCCGCGGTGGTCGCGTTCATCCGTTCAGCTCCCGCAGTTCATCGACGTCAATACGAAGGCGTCGCCGGTACATCGCGACGACCAGGCCGAGCCCGACGGTGACTTCGCAGGCCGCGACGACCATCACGATGATCGCGAAGATCTGCCCATCGCCGTTGCCGTGCATGCGGCTGAAGCCGATCAGCGCGAGGTTCGCGGAGTTCAGCATCAGCTCGAGGCAGAGCAGGATCACGAGCGGGTTGCGGCGCACGAGCACGCCGCCGGCGCCGATCGAGAAGATCAGCGCGCTGACCGTGAGGTACCAGCCGATCGCCACTATGACGTCCCTTCATGTTCGAGGCCGCCGCGGCGGCGTGCCAGCACGACCGCGCCGACGGCGGCGATCAGCAGCAGGAAGGAGGCCGCCTCGAAGACGAACAAAAAGCGTGTCAGCAGCAGGCGGCCGATCTCTTCAGGTGTGCCGAAGCCGACCGCGTAGCCGGCGCCCTCGGAGTCGATGCCCGCGAGGCCCGATCCGAGCACTGCGATCGCGAGCTCGGTGAAGATCGCCACGCCTGCGAGCACCGAGATCACCTTCAGCGAAGGTCCTCCGGCCGCGCGCAGCGGTTCAGCCTGACCGCCGACGTATGCGACGACGAAGACGTAGAGCACCATCACGGCGCCCGCATAAACGATCACCTGGGCGGCGGCCACGAACTCGGCGCGCAGCAGCAAGAACAGCGAAGCGAGCGAGAGCAGGTGGCAGACAAGCGCCAGCACCGTATAGAACGGGTTGCGCAGCGCGACGACGCCGATCGCACCCGCGATCGCGCCGATCCCCCCGAGAAAGAAGAAGACCTCAGCCATCGATCACTCGCCCTCGGAGCGCAGCGGCGTGCGCTCGAAAGGCTCCGCGAGCAGCATTTCCTTGGTGAACACGAGGTCGCGGCGGCTGTAGTCCGAGAGCTCGAAGTCGTTGCCCATCGTGATCGCGTCGAACGGGCACGCGACCTCGCAGTAGCCGCAGAAGATGCAGCGCGAGAGGTTGATCTCGTAGACGGCCGCGTAGCGCTCGCCGGCCGACACGCGGTTCTCGGGCGTGTTCTCGGCCGCGACGACGCGGATGCAGTCGGCCGGACAGGCGGCAGCGCAGAGCGAGCAGCCGACGCACTTCTCAAGGCCCGTGTCCTCGAAGACGTGCAGGCGGTGGCGGCCGCGGAAGCGCGGGTACACCGGCACCTTCTCCTCGGGGTACTGCACCGTCTGGGTGCCCTCGGCTACGCGCCCGAGCGTCGTCTTCAGGCCGCGCAGCGTCTCACCGAAGGCGCGGTACAGCGAGCCGCCGCCGCCCATCTTGGGCGAGGAGACGACATGTATTTCGTCTTGTGTGGGAGGCCAGGGGCTCATGAAGTGATCACCACGATGATCGCCGTGACGAGCGCATTGATCGTCGCGAGCGGTAGAAGGACCTTCCATCCGAAACTCATCAGCTGGTCATAACGCAGGCGCGGCAGCGTCGCGCGGACCCAGATGAAGAAGAAGATGAAGAACGTCATCTTCCCGAGTACGACGATCGGCTGCAGGAAGCCCGGCGTATGGATGCCGAACGGCAGCAGCCAGCCGCCGAAGAAGATCGTCACGACGATCCCCGAGACGACGATGATGTTCAGGTACTCGGCGAAGAAGTAGGAGGCGAAGCGCCCGCCGCCGTATTCGGTGTTGTAGCCGCCGACGAGCTCGCCGTCGGCCTCGACGAGGTCAAACGGAGCGCGGTTGGTCTCGGCGAACGAGGCCGTCAGGAAGATGATGAAGCCGACGAACTGCGGGATGAACCACCACATCCCCTGCTGGGACTCGACGATCTCGGTCAGCGAGAGGGTGCCGGCGGTCATGACGACGCCGACGAGCGCGAGCCCCTGCGAGACCTCATAGGAGATCAGCTGCGCGGCGGCTCGCATCGCGCCCAGGAAGGAGTACTTCGAGCCCGAAGCCCAGCCGCCGAGCATGATCCCGTAGAACGCGACCGCGCCGAAGG
>DATMIZ010000141.1:0-3125 GCA_035554055.1 Baekduia sp.
GCTTCGTTGAGATCAAGCGGCAGGAGTGGGAGGACTACCGCGTCCAAGTCACCCAGTGGGAACTAGATCGCTATTTGCCGGTCTTGTGAGCTCGTCTCGGTCCGCCTGACGGCGCCGCTGACTCACTCACGTACATGCGTACGCTCGCTCGCATCGGCTTGTCAGGCGAACCGATACTTCACTCACAAGACCGGCAAGTAATTGGGGTGCGGGAAGACCGGCCAGGCAGGCAGGCCGGGCTGCGGTTGGGGACTCCTAGGCTCTGATGGCGGAGAGATGCAGCAGTAGGGCTGGCTGACTCAGCCCAGGTGGCCGGTGAAGCCGGTGATGCGGTCGCCGAGCGGGATCAGCTTTGAGGGCTTGTCGGTGCGCTTCTCCTTGCGGAAGCCGATATGGCGGATGCCGGCGATGCCTGCCGCGCCGATCCAGCGCAGCGGTTCGGGCTCCCACTTGCGGCCGGCAGGCCCGACGAGGGGCAGCCGTGTGAGCTCGGTGTCCTGCCCCAGGATCAGGTCGGCGAGCGTCCGGCCCGCAAGGTTCGCGTTGGCGACGCCTTCGCCGACGTAGCCACCCGCCCACGCGAGGCCCGTTTCGCGGTCCAGGTCGACACCCGGCGCCCAGTTGCGCGGAGCCGCAAAGATGCCCTGCCAGGCATGATCGACACGGACATCGCTCAGCGCTGGGAACAACCGAATCAGCTCGCGCCGGAACATCGCTGCGACGCTCGCCTTCGACGGTTCATCCGGACACGGCGCCGAGCCGTAGAGGTACGGGATCCGGTTGTCGTCGCCGCCGAACGTGATGCGGTGGTCGGCCGTGTGCTGCAGGTGCAGGAACGGGTGCTCTGCGAGGAGCGCCTCGCGCCCTGTCCAGCGCAGCTCCTGCCAGATGCTGTCGGGCAAGACCTCCGTGACGAACATCGAGGTATGGACCGGGACCATCACACGGCGATGGGACTTCAGGCTCTCTGTGTACGCCTCTGTCGCCCGCACGACGATGCGGGCTTTGACCGTGGCGCCGCTTGCAAGGCGGGCGACGCCGGGCTCGATGCTGGCGACCCTTGTGCCTTCATAGATCGTTGTCCCGAGCCGCTCGACCGTGTCGGCCAACCCGCGCACCAGCGCGCCGGGGTGGATCGACGCACAGTGCGGGCTGAAGCGCGCGCCGAGCGCCCCCTCGATGTTGATCCGCTCGAGTACCTCCGCGCTGGAGAGATAGCGGCTGTCCTGTTCGCCGAAGCCCCACTCGCGATCCTCGTCGACTGAAGCCTTGAAATGGTGGGCTTCCATCGGCGTACGCGCCACCATCACCACACCGTTGCGGGCGTATGAGCATTCGATGCCCTCGCGCTTCACCGCGTCGCCGACGTCGGCGACGGCAGCCTGGGAGGCGCGCTCCATGGCGATTGCCGCCTCGCGTCCGCCGCCGCGCTTCGTCCAGTAGTCGCGGGAACCATTGATCTGTGCGATCACGGCACCGCCGTTGCGGCCCGACGCTCCGTAGCCGGCAATCTCAGCCTCAAGTACGACGACCTTGAGAGAAGGGTCGGCGCGGTTCAGCGCGTACGCGGTCCACAGGCCGGTGTAGCCGGCGCCGACGATGCAGACGTCAGCCTCGAGCGATTCGGTGAGCGCAGGGCGCGCGACGAGGGGTGTACCAGCGGGATAGAGCTGCTTGAACCAATGGGAGACGCGGCCGGGATCGTTGAGGATCGAGGTGTTGGGCATCAGCAAAAGGCTCTCTCTGTGGGCGATGGTTCGAAAGGACGGGCAAAAATGATCTGCGCGCATACGATAATCGATGCGGGCGATTGCCGGGGGCGTACGCTAGTGGAGCGCCGCCGACAGCGCGTCGGCGTCCGTCATCGGCTGCAGACAGGCGAACCTCTCACAGACGTAGGCCGCCGCCTGTCCCGCCACCGGCGTGCGTCCCTGCATCAGCGGCACTCCGTCGCCGGGCGGACCGGCAAGTACCACATGAGGACGGAAGTGATGGCGGACGACGGCCGCGAGTGCGGCGACGTCGTCGCCCGCAAGGGCGACCTCTTGGGTGGGTAGCAGGTGGAAGTCGAGTGCCGTGAGGAGATGTCCGAAAGCGTGAGCGTTACGCGGCGCGACGTCGCCCACGAGTGCGAACACGCCGGCAGCGCGCTCTTCATAGCTGTAGTCGCCGGTCAGCGCGGCCAGGCGCAGCAATCCGAGCGCCGCCGACGAATTGCCTGATGGGATCGGGTTGTCCTCGAGGTCCTTGCGACGAGTCAGCAGCTGTTCGTGGTCGGAGGATGTCGAGAAAAAGCCACCGTTCTGATCGTCGCCGAAGCGCACGATCATGGCGTCGGCGATCTCGCGTGCCGCTCCAAACCAGTCAGGATCAAACGTCGCCTCGTAGAGACCGAGCAGCCCCTCCAGGAGGAACGCGTGGTCCTCGAGGTAGCCGTTGAGCTTGGCGCGCTCGCCGTCGGAGGACCGGAGCAGATGTCCCTCGGGCGTGCGCATCGAAGTGAGGACAAATCGCGCCGCCAGCTGGGCGGCGTCCGTGAAGTCCGGGCGCTCGAATGCCGAGCCCGCACGCGCCAGGGCACCGATCATGAGGCCGTTCCATGCGGTCAGTCGTTTGGTGTCGGTCTGGGGACGCACACGCGTGGTGCGTGCATCCAGTAGCCGCTGACGCACTGTCTGGCGCTCAGCCACAGTGAGAGCATCAAAATCACCGCGTGCCTCGAGCACGATGCGGCCCTCGAAGCTGCCCGGCGTAAGCCACCGCGTAGCCGTCTCGTACAGATCGCCGAGAGCGGCCTGCAGCTCGGGCTCCGTCCATGTGTAGAAGAGGCCCTCGACCCCGTCGCTGTCGGCGTCCAGTGCGGACATGAATGCGCCTTCGGGGCCCCGCAGCTCGCGCAGCGCCCAGTCCGCGATGCCGGTGGCCGTGTCCCGCAGCATGGGCTCCCCGGACAGCTGGTAGCCGTGCGTGTAGGCGCTCAGCAACAGCGCGTTGTCGTACAGCATCTTCTCGAAATGGGGGACGGTCCAGGTCCGGTCGACGGCGTAGCGCGAGAAGCCGCCGCCGACCTGGTCGTGGATCCCGCCGATCGCCATCTTTCGCAGCGTCTCAAGCGTCATCGATCG